>JAIEPU010000258.1 GCA_019748235.1 bacterium | reverse complement strand
GTCAGATCGTAGCCGGAAGAGGAGGTTCGAACGGGCTCGCCGGGATCGAGATTGGAATGGGGCACGCGTTGCCTCTCTATTCTCGTGAAACGACTCTTCACGAAGAGTAAATCCCCGCGTGGCGTGCGGGTAGAGGCATCTTCGAACTTTGGTCTTCGTTCGCTACTTGATCTTGAGTAGCTTGTTCATCCGATCGGTAACCTTTTGCCAATCGGCACCCTGGGAATCGACCATTTCGAATTCCGGAGGCAATGCGACCGGACGACCGTTCCCATTGATCTGAACGAATCCCATCAGCCCTTCCATCCAAGGAGATTCGCCGGGATGTAACGGCGATCCCATGAGCCCGATGACGAGATAGGCTCGACGGGCATGAAGAGCCGTTGCTCGTATCTCGACCACCGTTCCGACCGGGACTGGTTCATTGCATTCGATATTGAGCACCCGCCGCAATACGAGATTGGCATTCGGCCCAATCAGCCGATACGCCGCCGCATAGGCTGCCTCAAGCCCCATTCGCAAGAGCGACCCGGCATAGAGCGTGCCATGATGATTCGTATCGACCGGCAAAATCAGCCGATGCGTCAGCGTTTCCCGGCGTTGATCTTTTCGTGAGGCCATTTCGGTCTCAAGCTGTTTTGGATGGAGTATCAGGGGAAATCCCTTTCCGAAACCTTAGCCCTACTTTCCTGTACGGCGTTGTCCGATCCTTGAACAAGCCGTCTCTCAGGAAGAGAGAAAACCCTCGGCCAGCGTGCACCAAGTCTGCTCTCGGCGTAGTGATTCCACCCATGCAATCACTTCCGAGCGATTCTCCCCTCGTCGAAAACTCTTCTCTGGACGTTTTCAGCTCGCGACAATGCTCGGACGAGGCCACGACTCAGTCGCACTCCCCGCCAAGACTCCCTGCGTCAGACGAAGCATTCGATCCGCTCGTTGCGCAAGACTGACGTCGTGAGTCACTAAAATCAGCGTCAGGTTCGCTTCCCGGCGAATCTCGTCGAGCAGAACGAATATCTTTTGCCCGGTCTCCGCATCGAGATTGCCGGTCGGCTCGTCCGCGAGGAGGACTTCGGGTTCGCTAATCAGCGATCGGGCGATCGCGGTTCGTTGCATTTCACCACCACTCAGTTCCGAGGGACGATGATGCAAACGATGCGCGAGGCCAACGCGTGCCAGCAGATCCTTTGCCTGTTGTGTCAGCTTCGATTTGTTTCGCCAAAACTGAATCGGTCCGAGATCGATCATCTTCGGCAAGAGAACGTTCTCGAGCGTGCTGAGTTCCGGGAGTAGATGATAGAACTGGAAGACGAACCCGACACTTTGATTCCGGTACTTGTCTTTCACGCGCGGAGGTTGATTGTCGATGCGATCACCACGCCAATAGACCGCCCCCTCGGTCGGCTTGTCGAGCGTTCCCAGAATATGCAGAAACGTCGTCTTTCCCGAGCCAGATGAGCCGACGATGCTGAGGAACTCTCCCGCGTTGACATCGAGATTCACTCCGCGCAGTACGGGGACCTCGCTTCCCTTGTAGAAGACGCGGTGGACATTCTCGGCTCGGAGAATGACTTCGCCATGCACGCGAACATTACTCATAGCGAAGCGTCTCCACGGGATTGAGTCTCGATGCTCGACGCGCGGGAAACACCGCGGCGGCGACCGCGATCAGCAAGGAACCGATCACCACCCAAACGACGTTCAGAGGATCGAGCAGGATGGGGATCTCGTCGAAGTAGTAAATGTCGCGTGGGAAGATTTCATACCCCGTCCACTGCGTCAGCACTGCCTCAATCGGGTTCAGATAGATGGTGAATAGGATGCCAAACGCCGCTCCGCAAAACGCTCCGATCATTCCAAGCGCCAGACCATATGCCAGGAAGAGTCCCATCACGCCACGGTGCGATGCACCGAGCGCCTTGAGCAGCCCGATGTCACGCGTCTTCTCGATCACCATCATCGCGAAGGTCGAAAGAATGCCGAACCCGGCCACCGCGATGATGAAGAAGAGCACGAGATTCATCAGAAAGGCTTCGACCTTGACCGCTTGGAGCAGCGGCCCCTGCTTCTCTTCCCACGTGCTGACCATGAAGAACTGCGGAGGGAGCATCGTCCGGAGTGCCGCGACCACGGCGGGAGCGTCCGACTCGTGGCGAAGCTTGATCTGGATCGTGTTGGCCCGCCCCTGCATTCCACACACTTTTTGCAACGCTTCGAGCGGAACGAACATGTACCGCTGATCGTATTCGCTCATGTCACTTCGGTAGAGATCGGTGACGATGAACTTGTAGCTCGCAGGCTCCGGCCGCCCGCCATCGCCGTTGGCCACCGTCGTGATGATGACTTCATGACCTGGATAAATGAGGTATTCGTCTGATTGCATGCCGTGTGAACGGAAGGTGGCGATTTGGTATCCGAGGATGGTTCCTGGCCACTCTTCCTTGGAATCGATGAGATCCGGATTCATCTCTCGCCAAGCGAGCGCATTCGATCGAAGCTTGAACGAGGGATCCGCTTGATTCTCTTTATCGAGCAGATGCGAGCGGAAGTCCCCGACTTCGCAGCGTCCTTTCGGATCGATGCCGACAATCTGGACTTCACGTGTCAGCGGATTAGCCGAGTACCCTTTCGGCTTGTAACTGAGAAGGCCAACGGTCTCGATGGCGGGGGTCATACCGACCACGCGATCGCCGCACGTCGCCTTGATTCGCTTCATGATGACATCGGGCTCGGGAAAGCCGCTCAGAGGTGAACGTGATTCGACAACGACGTCCGAGAGAATGCCGTGCAGCCGCTCTCGCATTTTCGTGCGAAAGCCGGTCATCACGCTGTTGACGACGATAAGAGTGGCCACGCCGAGCAGAATGCTGATCACGCTGGCCAGCGCGATCTTTCGCGTGGTCATGTATCGGCCGCAGAGCTTGAAGATGTACATTCAGGCCTTCCCCGTGGACCTAGCGAACGAGGAGACGGGCCGGTTACAGCCCGCGTTCTTCGTCCTATCATCCATTCATCGCGAAACGCGGCGAATGGTTTTGCGACTCGATCCCCTTTTCCCTCGCACAGGTTCGGGGACAGAGCAATAGGAAGCCTGGGGGATCAGCTTGCCGCAGGACGTTTACTCAGACGGGGTGGGCGTTTCCTCTCCCTCCCCCTCTTCATCCAGCCCGAGCGCACCCACGGGCTTGGGTCGCATCAGCGGGAAGATGATCACGTCGCGAATCGTGGTACTGCCCGTCAGCAGCATCACCAGCCGATCGATCCCGATCCCCAAACCTCCCGCAGGAGGCATTCCATGCTTCAGGGCGAGGATGAATTCCCGATCCATCTTCGCCATCGAGTCCTCTTCCTTTTGCCCTGAAAGTTGTTTCGTGAAAAGCTCTTCCTGCAGAATCGGATCGTTTAGTTCCGTATAAGCATTCGCGAGCTCCATCCCGGCGACAAAAAGCTCGAAACGCTCGGCCACGCGAGGATTTGTAGTCTTTCGCTTTGTTAAGGGGCAAAGAGTCGCGGGATAATCGATCACAAAAATCGGGCCGACCAGGGCATCCTCGACCGTCGCCTCGAATAATTCGCTCACGACGACGTCGGCATCCTTACCCAGAGTCTCTATCCCTCGCTTCTTCGCCTCCGCGAAGACACCGTCGGTGTCATCCATCCCGACGCCCGCATGTTCGCGCAACAGTTCGTCGTACGTCGCTCGACGCCAAGGGGGGGTGAAGTCGAGGTCTGTCTCGCCGTACTTGATCTGCATGGGAAGTCCGAGTGACTTCATCGCGCCGACGACAATTCCCTCGGTAATTTCCATCATCCGGTTGTAATCGCCGTATGCCTCGTAGAGTTCCATCATCGTGAACTCAGGGTTATGGGTCGCGTCGATCCCCTCGTTGCGGAAGACGCGAGCGATCTCGAAGACCTTCTCCATCCCACCGACGAGGCAGCGCTTCAAATAGAGTTCCGGCGCGATGCGAAGATAAAGGTCGATGTCGAGTGCATTGTGATGCGTGATGAAGGGACGCGCGGCCGCTCCACCAGGAATGGCTTGCATCGTCGGCGTTTCGACCTCAGTGAAGCCTTGCCCCGTCAAATACTGACGAATCGTGCTCAGGATCTTGGAGCGATCCTGGAAACGACGAACTACTTCCGGGCTCTGGATCATATCGATGTAGCGGTGCCGCAGCAAAATCTCGACATCCTGCGCGCCGTGATGCTTATCAGGAGGATGGGCAATCGTCTTCGTCAGGAAGATCACCTTGTCGGCAAAGATCGTGACTTCGCCCGTCCTCGTCCGGCCGATCGTCCCCTCCACGCCGACCAGATCCCAAAGATCGGTCAGGTCGAGGATCGGCCAGGCGTCTCCGAGCTGCTTTTTGCCGGTCAGCACTTGGATGCGTCCGGTGTGGTCGGCGATGTCGAAGAAACAAGCTTTACCACTGTCGCGCTTCGACATGACGCGCCCTGCCGTCCGGACGCGGGTCGTACTTTCTCCCGCTTCAGGGGCCAGCTCTCGCACCTGGCCGATCGGCTGGCGATCGTCGAACCGGCTTCCCCAGGGATCGATCCCCAGGGCAGCAATCTTCTCGAGCTTCTCGGCACGGACCTGTTCAAACTTGTTCAAGGACGTCGTCACAACAGCTTCGCTTTACTGCAAGGAAAAGGCTCAGACTCTCAATCATGAATAGAGAGTCACTCGGAAATCCCTGGGTTCACCCGCAAAAAGGGTTCGAAAGGGACTATAGAAGTCGCGCTAAGCCAGTCAATTCCAAGGGTTAGGGGCAGATCAGCATAAGCCGGGGCGATTGGGCCAACTCACCCAAGTTTCTGGGCGGAATAGAGAAGAAATGAACCACCAAGACGCAAAGGCGCTAAGAAGACAACTTTGACTTGGTGGGTGACGGGTGGCCCACGCAACTCGATCGCATCTCCGGATACCCTGGACAATTCGCTCGCTCTTACGGATACCCTGGACAACTCGTTGTCCAGGTCGCGTAGCGACAAGAGGGCTGGGCACCTGAAGTCGCTCGATTCTGCGTCACCACTCATCTTCAAGACCTTCCGGGGGTTGGGCTTGAACATGTTCTTTGCAGACACCTCGCCATTCCGGTTCTGCTGAGAACCCTCAAATTGCGATCCGTTCAACAGCCCGCTCGACCCTTTCTTCCAGTCCTCCTTCGTGTTACATTCCAAATAAGAGTTCCTTCACCGGTGAGACAGCGATGATTCGCCACTGCCAGCAATTTGGAGATTCGCTTCGCGTCAATCGGCGCGAGCTCCTCCGTGTTGGCGGTTTGTCCCTGCTCGGCACCACCCTCCCTCACCTTCTCGAAGCACGCGGGGATTCGTCTGACATTTCCTCGGACCGTACGACCGGCTTGCCGGGGTTCGGCAAGGCGAAGCGGTGCATCTTCCTCTTCATGTGGGGTGGACCGGCCCAGCAAGATACCTGGGACATGAAACCCGACGCGCCGGCCGAGTTCCGGGGTGAATTCAAGCCGATCAATACGAACGTCCCTGGCATTCAGATCTGCGAACACTTTCACCATCTGTCGAGCCGAACGGACAAGCTGGCGATCATTCGCTCTGTGACGCACGGTGACGTGAATCACACCACTGCCACTCATGATTTGTTGACCGGCTCTCCCCATCGGCCGGGAAACGACCATCGCCGATCGCATCCGAACATCAGCACGATCATGGCACACCTGGGTCGCGGAAGAGGTCCCCTTCCCCCAGCGATCAACATGATGCCGATTGATCCAAAGAGTGACGCCCCCCGCTTCGTCGAGGAGAGCATGGGGCAAAGTGCCGGTTGGCTCGGGCCGATCTATGACCCGATGAAGATGTTCGACAACGCCAGTGCTGATGATTTCCGGTTTGGCTATTTCAAGCTGCACGAATCGTTGACGCCTTCCCGCATGATGGACCGACGGGCCCTCTTGTCGTCGATCGATCATCAGGCTTCCTACCTGGAATCGCAGCTCGATGCGCGGGCACTGGGTTCGCACTACGAGCGGGCGTATGACCTGCTCACCTCGCCTCAATCGCTCAACGCATTTCGTCTTGAGGACGAACCGGATCGTGTTCGCGATCGCTACGGCCGCAATCCGCATGGACAAGCGGTCCTACTTTCGCGTCGGCTCATCGAGTCGGGCGTGCCGATGACCACGGTCTTTTGGCAGAACGACGGCATCAAGAATGTCAGCGTCTACTGGGATACGCATAACCGCAACTTCATTGACCTGCGCGAGCGATTGATTCCGGTATCAGACTTGGCGTTCAGCGCGCTACTCGATGATCTCCAGATGCGGGGGCTACTCGATGAAACGCTTGTGATTTGGAGTGGCGAGTTCGGCCGCACGCCGCGCGTCGGCCAATCGGTCGTCGGCGGTGCCGGCGCGGGGAGGGATGGTCGGGATCACTGGCCCGGCGTTTTCAGCGTCGTTCTCGCAGGGGCGGGCATCAAAGGGGGGACCGTCTATGGAGCATCCGACAAGTACGCCGCGAGGCCCGCTCAGCATCCGGTAAAACCTGCCGACGTCGTCGCCACGATCTATCATTGTCTCGGCATCAATCCGGAGGCGACGATTCGAGATCGCCTTGATCGTCCCGTTCGGCTCTGTGAAGGAACGCCGATCGCTGAGATTCTGACATCTTGAGAATCTCAATCAAACTACTCGATGAATGCGCTCCCTCATCTAACTGTTGACTTGACTTCATCCAAGCCAACGTTCATATTTCTTTTTTGCGACCAATTATTCACGATCTTCGATTCAGGATTATTTTATCTTCTTTGTCGATCCGGACCAAGAGATGGCTCATCGAACAAAGATAGACAGGAAAAGGTGGCAATCTTCTCTTTGCCGGGGAATCCCCCTATCGCATTCCTTCATAGATTCCATTTACGTCTTGTTGCAGTCGACGAATCTACATGACCGGTTCTCTTCGCCCTCGTCCGGCATTTCAGTGTTCGGAAGCACGGCACGAATGGACGGAGCGGAAGCTGTTTGAAATACTTCTGAAGAGAGAGGATGACGACTTCACGCCCGATTCGAATCAGTAATGTTGCTCGACATGATGATCCATCGAGAAGTGAGTGGAAAATGCCTGATTCGCTCGAAAACGTTTCCGGGGTTCGCCGAAAGCCGATTCAAAAACGAGGACAAGCATCATTGGATCGGTTGCTTGATGCGACGGAGGAATTACTCCTCCAACGTCGATTCGATGACATTCCCATCTCAGACATCGTTGAAAAGGCGAATTCTTCGGTCGGAGTCTTTTACGCTCGTTTCCGAAATAAGGCCGACATTTTGTTCGCGCTTCAGCAGCGCGAACTGGAAACTTCGGCCAAATTCACAGACGATCTCCTTCATGAAGACTTTTGGAGGACGATCCCCCTCTATACGGTCATTCAACATGCCGTTTCCGCGACGGTCGATCACTACAGACGCCGACGTCATGTCTTGGCTGCGATTGCCGGCCTCGAATTATCTCGACCCGAACTTTACGCCCACGACAATCCGTTAAGGAAAGCCCTCAAGGAGGGTGTCTCCGCCATTCTTGCCAACTGGAAAAGAGACTTCAGCCACCCCGACCCAGATGCCGCTATCCTCATGGGAATCGCATTTGTCTTCTCGTTCCTCGAGCATCTCGTCGCGTTTGACGGGCACGGCTCGTACGGGGCCTATGGACTTGATGATCCACGACTCAAGCAGGAACTCGTTCGGATGCTAAGCCATTATGTCGGTGTGCCAGATATGCCGAATGAAAGATAAGCAAAACATTTATCAAGTGATGACGGTCCATCATTCAAGTTGGTGAAATCACTTGGGTTCATCAATCGATTCCAGCATCGGACTTGTTGTTTCATACGACGTAAATCAATTGTAAATGCTCTTCATTTCGTGTAGTCTCTGCCTCGTATCGATGTAGTCGATTTGTTCGCAATGCTGCGGACAGCACTTCTTATTGCCGAGAATAACAATGCCTCCATTTTCTCCCTTCAAGTCCTCATGGTTGCGCCGTCGTTTCAAGTCAGAGAGTCAGTCGAAGAATCGGCTTCAGGTCGAATCGCTCGAAGAGCGGGTGGTCCTGACAGCAGAGTTGATTGGAGATTTAGACTCTCTCGGAAACCTGCAGGCATCAAATGCGTTGATCACGAGTACGCCCGTCGCCGTTGCGGGGGGACCATATTCATTGGTCAAAGGTTCGACGCTCACCGTGAGTGGGCTCGCCTCTTATGATTCCGATCCCAATCAAACGCTTACCTATAGCTGGGATATCAATGGAGATGGCGTCTACGGCGACACGACCGGAGGTTATCGGACCCTCTCGTGGGCAACACTGGCATCGCTTGGATTAGGTTCTGGCGCGACAACGCGAGACATTGGATTGCTCGTCAGTGACACGAGTGGAGCAACATCGACAACTACCGCGACACTGACCATCCATCCGAACACCCCTCCAGTCGCATCGGCAGGCGGATCGTATTCCATTTCAGCGCGGAATTCATTAACGCTGAACGCCTATGGATCGTCGGATTTTGACCCCAACCAAAGTCTCACGTATTCGTGGGACGTCAACGGCGACGGCGTCTATGGCGACGCCACAGGAGTGAATCCATCGGTATCGTGGACAAATCTGACTTCACTGGGATTCACGGGGATCACGGAAAGCCGAAATGTCCGCGTGAAGGTCACTGATTCATTCGGTGACTCATCAATTTCCGCGCCCGTATTGTTGACCGTTTCCAATAGTCCCCCCAATGCCCGAATAAATGCCGCGTCCTATTCAGTGGTTACCGGGAATTCGGTTGCCGTCAGTGCCAACCGTTCGAGCGATCCAGATCCCAATCAAACGCTTACCTATAGCTGGGATATCAATGGAGATGGCATATTTGGCGACTCAACAGCAAGCTCTCCGACGCTTTCTTGGTCTTTTTTGACATCAAAGGGAATTTCTGCCACGGTCGGTAGTACTTATGCCATGCAGGTAAAAGTCACGGATAATTTTGGTCTTTCATCGACTTCAAATCCGGTCACGCTGACTGTCGTAGCCAACTCGAACCCAATCGCGAATGCTGGTGGACCCTACACCATCGTTGAAGGAAAGTCGCTCAGCGTGAATGCGAGCGGATCGTCGGACCCAGACTCACAGACCCTCACTTACTCTTGGGACATCAACGGCGATGGAACTTTCGGTGATGCGACTGGCGTGGGTCCGGGTATTAGCTGGTCAACACTTAGTTCTCTGGACATCACGGCAGGTAGCTCGATCAATAATGTTCGAGTGAAAGTGACCGATAGCTTGGGCGCAAGCAGCATTTCAGCAGCAACCACGCTCACCGTCATTCCTGATTCTCCTCCTGTGGCGAATGCCGGAGGACCCCTTTCGATCGTCCAGGGAACGTCACTTCAGCTCGATGGAACGAATACCATCCCATCAACGTTCGGAGGAGGGACTTACACTTGGGATCTTAACGGTGATGGAACCTACGGTGATGCGACTGGGTTGAATCCGCTCGTTACATGGTCCACGTTGACGTCCTTGGGGATCGGTTCGACCCCTGAAACACGAACGATTTATTTGAAAGTATCAGACAGCGTCGGACTGAGTTACATCGCGTCGACGAGTCTTTCAATCACCGCGAACACTACCCCCGTGATTACAAGTACCGGCGGACCGTATGTTATCGATCAATACGCAGGGAGTGATGTCCTGCAAGTGACGGCCACCGACCCGGATTCCACACAAACTCTCACCTATTCCTGGGATCTCGGAAATGGTTCTTTCGTTTTCGCGTCTGCCAGCAATCAATTT
>JAIEPU010000061.1 GCA_019748235.1 bacterium | reverse complement strand
GCGATCATCGCGTTCGGAGCGAATCTCGGCGATCCAGCCGAGACCTACTCGCGAGCTGTCGAGCTCTTGTCGCAATCATCAGGCGTCTCGCAAGTGGTGCCGAGTCCCCTCTATCGCACCGACCCCGTCGGCGGGCCAGACGCGCATTTGGTTTATCTGAACGGTGCGGCGTTGGTGGAAACGTCTCTTACTCCGATCGAACTTTATCAACAACTCGTCGATATTCAGCGGCGACTCGGAAGAACGGAGCGGGAACATTGGGGACCTCGGCCCATCGATCTCGACCTCATTTGGATGGAGAACACGATCGTCGACTCAGAGAAGCTCATCATCCCCCACCCGCGGATGCATTATCGCTGGTTCGTCATTCGTCCAGCTCAGGACATCGCCTCGGATGCCGTGCATCCGGTCTTCGGACTCACGATGAACCAACTGCTCCAGCGAATCGTTGAGCAGCGACCAAAGATTCAATTCTGGGGAGGCTCGCAACGCTTGATCGAGCTTGCCAGCCAGGAACTTAGGTTCAGAAGCTTACAGGCGACGAGCACGCATTGTCCCAATCTGCCCCAGGACATAACATTTCAGCGGCTGGGAGAATCGATCGTCGGACTAATTGACCATGGACAAGCGAGAGGACAAGCATCTCCGGACGCCTGGCACATAGTATTTGCCGAAACCGAACCTTCGACCGATGGAGATGGGTCGGTTTGTCCAGCGGTGGATGCTCGTGGCGGTGATGAGCCTACGCGGTTGAACAACTTCAAGATGTTTCTCGATTCACTGCGAGCAGGTTCGGAGTTTATTCCCAAAGAGTAGCGAATGGCGGATTTGGCCTGGATCACTGAAAAAGATGAAATCCGCGACGTCGTGCGCCGAGCACAACGGGCGGGGAAGCGTGTCGGCCTGGTCCCCACCATGGGAAATCTCCACGAGGGACATGCGAGTCTCTTCCGACAGGCGGCGGATGAACTCGACTTCGTCATTGCGACGATCTTTGTGAATCCGATTCAGTTCGGTCCGGGCGAGGACTTCGCCGCTTATCCCCGCACCCCTGATGACGACCGAAGAATCTGCCAAGAGGCGGGCGTGGACGTTGTCTTCTCCCCAAGTGTCGAGACGATGTATCCGAAAGGGGCGTGCACCCGGGTTCAGGTCGTCGAGACGGAAAAGCCCCTTTGTGGGATGAATCGGCCGGGGCACTTTGTGGGGGTCGCCACGGTCGTTACGAAGCTGTTCCACATCATTCCGGCCGATGTCGCTTACTTCGGATCGAAAGATTATCAACAGTGTAAAGTGATCGTTCAGATGGTCCGCGACCTGGATTTTCCCATCGAAATCCGAATTTGCCCGATCGTTCGGGAGTCTGACGGACTGGCGATGAGTTCTCGAAATCGCTATCTCTCCCACGATGAGCGAAAGCAGGCGGCGATTCTCAAAAAGTCCCTCGATTTGGCAACTGAGCTTCTCCAGAGTGGCGAACGGAGCGCCAAACGGATACGCCAACGGATGAGGGAACTGATTTCGACGGAGCCTCTTGCGAATATCGACTACATTGAAATTGTGGATTCGGAATCACTCGGGCCGATCGATGTGATCGATCACCCGGCCCTGGCAGCCCTCGCGGTCCGATTCGGTCGGGCCAGGCTCATCGATAATACGGTGTTGGTTCCATGACGGAGGTCTCATGCAACTTCGACTCTTAAAGTCCAAACTCCACATGGCGGCCGTCACCGGCACCAACCTGCACTATCACGGCAGCATCACGATCGATGAGGATCTGATGGATGCGGCAGGTCTGATTCCTTACGAGGCGGTTCTCATCGCCAACGTCTCGACCGGCGTGCGGGGAGAAACCTACGTCCTCAAGGGAGAGCGCGGCAAGCGTCAAATGGAATTGAACGGTGCGATGGCTCGCCTTGCCACGATGGGCGATCGGATCATCATCCTGTCGTTCGCTTACATGGAACCATCAGAAGTCCCTACGCATAAGCCGAAGATTGCCGTCCTTGACTCCCACAACGCCATCATCGAGAAGTGGGAAGGCTGAACCAGAGGTCAATGTCTAACCCCGTTTCGATCAAGAGAATCGATTGTCGCCACGAAGACTCACGCGCGGCTATTGAGGCCATTCGCCGGCAGCTTAGCCCCCGGGGCGAGGTCGTCTCGCCGCGCGGCCGTCAACTGACCATCGATGTCTTCGGAGAACCACTTTCTCCTCGACAAGTCGTCGAGCGTATTTGCGCCGACGTCGAATCACGTGGGATCGATGCCTTACTTGAATACTGCCGAAAACTCGATCGCTCCGACGTCGATCTTCAGACGCTTCGCGTCTCTGAGGAGGAATTGAAGCGATCCCACGCGGCGGCTTCGCCGGACTATCTAAAGGCGATTCGGCGCATTCGAGAGAACGTTCTTCACTTCCAAAAGGCGATTCTGCATCAGGACGTTTTCCTTAGCGAATCAGATCATGAATTGGGCCTGATCTATCGTCCGCTCGCGAGAGTTGGATGCTGTATCCCCGGTGGAGCGGCGGCTTATCCCTCGACGCTGTTGATGACCGTCGTCCCTGCTCAAGCGGCGGGGGTCAAAGAAATCGCCGTCGTCGCTCCCCCAACTCCCTTTGGAGCGAATAATCCCGACGTGCAGGCGGCCTGTTGGGAGCTCGGCGTGACGGAACTCTATCGGATGGGTGGAGCGCAAGCAGTCGCGGCACTCGCTTACGGCGTTGAAGGTGTCAAACCGGTCAACAAGATCGTCGGCCCAGGAAGCCTGTTTGTCGCGCTTGCGAAACAGCTAGTATCCGAGCGCGTCGGGATCGACATGATTGCCGGTCCGACTGAAGTCGTCGTCATTGCGGATGATTCGGCGAATCCTGACTACGTGGCGGCTGATTTGATTTCGCAAGCGGAGCATTCGCCCGGCGCGAGCATCCTTATCACCTGGTCCGAATCATTTGCCGACAAAGCGATCGAGGCTGTCCCGCGCCAACTCGCCCGTATCGATCGCTCTGATCTCGCGAAGGAAAGTCTCGAAACGTATGGGACTATTTTCATCACGGCGAGCGAAGAGGAAGCCTGCAAGCTTTCCGATGAAATCGCGCCGGAACACTTAGCCATCGAAACAGCCGATTCCAAGCGAACGATGACGAAGATTAAGAACGCGGGTGCGATCTTCGTCGGTCACCACACCCCTGTCGCGGTGGGCGACTATGTCGCCGGCCCGTCACACACGCTCCCCACTGGCGGAACCGCGCGGTTCGCTAGCGGACTCTCCGCGAATGATTTCCTCAAGCGTACTAGCGTTATCCAGTACACTCCCGAGAAGCTGCGCGAAGTGGCTGACGATCTTCGATTAATCGCACAAAAAGAAGGGCTCACCGGGCACAGTCACAGCGTCGACATTCGCCTCGAAGAAGAGACGAAGTAATGCGACTTCATTGCCAGGGAATTGATCTAGTTCGAACGCTTGCGGTCATATTTCGGAATTTCCGGCTCCGGAATCACCTGCAGAAGTTTCTGGATGATCTGCTCATTCGTCACCCCTTCCGCAGAGGCTTGAAAGTTCGTGCTGATTCGGTGGCGAAGAACGGGAATCGCAACCTTCTTGATATCATCGATCGCGACGCTGAATCGCCCGTCCATCGCAGCCATCGCTTTACCCCCGAGAATGAGGCTCTGTCCCGCGCGAGGGCCTGCTCCCCAATCGATCATTTGCTTGGCGATGTCCGGTGCGGCCGGATCTTTGGGGCGTGTCGCCCGAATGAGCCGTGCGACGTACTTGATGATGTGATCGCTTGCCGGAACGCTTTCCACAAGCTTCTGCATGTTGAGAATCGCTTTTGCCGAAAGGACTGTTTGGAGCTCGGGCTTCTCTCCTTTGGTGGTCGCGGCGAGGATCTGCTCTTCTTCCTTGAGCGTTGGATAATCGACGACGACATTGAACATGAAGCGGTCGAGCTGTGCTTCCGGAAGCGGATAGGTTCCTTCTTGTTCGATGGGGTTTTGCGTCGCGATCACGAAGAATGGATCGGGAAGCGCGTAGGTCGTTTGCCCTGATGTCACTTCTCGTTCCTGCATCGCTTGAAGGAGTGCGGACTGCGTCTTTGGGGGAGTACGATTGATTTCGTCCGCAAGGATCAAGCTGGCGAAGATGGGGCCCTTCACGAATCTGAAGTTTCGTTTTCCCGGCTCGCTTTCATCGAGGACATACGTTCCAAGAATGTCAGTCGGCATTAAGTCGGGCGTGAATTGTACTCGGCGGTAAGGGAGATCGAGGATCTTACTCAGACTGCTGACGATCAGGGTTTTGGCGAGTCCTGGGACGCCGACCATTAAGCAGTGGCCTCGCGTGAAAATGGCCGCCAGGATCTGATCAACGACATCCTTCTGACCAATAATCGACTTAGAGAGTTCGTCGAGCATCCGCTTTCGTGCTTCGGCAAATTGCTCCAGGAGTTCGGAGATACGATCAGCCACGTCAAACGTTCCTTGTGGTGCCTAGCTGCTCTACGATCGAAGAGGCGAAGGAGGACAATTCTGTCCGACGGCCGCGAAGTTACCCTTTAGGGTTCCACGCCATGTCATCTATCACTGTCGTAACTCAATATGAATTCCATTCCTCCGTCAAATGAAAACAAGGAGCTGCATTCTAGCGCAAGAGGCTAAGGATCGCAAATGTCGGGCAAAGACTGCTTGGATTCACCCTTCCAACGGCTACGATAGTTTCAACTAATTTCCTCTTTACCGATTGAGGCTGATGCCAATGCGTTACGTCTATCTTTCGTTGGCGATGGTCGCCATTCTGTTGCCCGGTTGCGGAAGCAACACTCCCTCACCTGCTCCCGAGCCACCGAAACCTCCAGCCGCTCCGCCGACACCTCCTCCTCAACAGGCCCCAAAGGCCGAAGTGAAGAAGGAACCGACCGAACAGGAAAAGCGCGACGCGTATTTGCGCGAGCAATTCAAACGTCGACCGCCGGTCGAGGTCGTGAAGGCGGAAACCGTGTTAACGGCAACGGAGCCGGAGCAAGTAGTCGAGCAATTGGGAAAGGCGATTTCCGATCACAAGCTTCAGGCCGTTTGGGAGTTCTTGCCTCCCAAGTACCAAACCGAAGTCATGGACATCGTCGCGGATCTGAACAAGCGAGTTGATCCAGGTGTATGGACCGGCATCACGACCGTGTTCCAAACCGGTGTCGTTGCCTTAAAGGAGCAGAAGGAACGATTCTTCAACAATCCGATCTCGGAGCATCTCCCAATTTCGAAGGAATCCCTCCAAAAAGGTTGGGACCCTGCCGTGGCGATCGGCGAAGCATTGCTGGACAGTCAGCTCTATGCTCCTGAAACGTTGAAGACGTTTGATCCCGCCGCATTCCTGGCCACGACCGGGGCAAAGATTATCGATCAACTTCCCGCACTCGCGGAAGCTAGCGGAAATTCCGAACTCATCGATAACGTGAAATTGATCGATTCCCTAAAGACGGTGAAAGCTAGCAAAGTATCAGGAGATGAAAACACTGCAGTCGTTAAGATCGAACTCGAGGGAAAGGATCCGATCGACGTAGACTTCGTGAAGGTCGATGGGAAGTGGATTCCAAAGATGCTTGAGGAACAGTGGCCCACGCTGATTCAGTCGCTCAAGGACGCGGTGGCGATGGTTCCTGCTTACGACGCCAGCAACCCTGACCAGAAGAAGCAAATCGACAAGTTGAAGGGAACGCTCGCGCTCGCCAATCTGGGGGTGGGAACACTCGCCGCCGCGCAGACGGACAAGGATTTCGACGACCGGATTCGGTTCCTTTGGAAGACGGTGGTTCAAACGGATTTCCCCGTCCCACCTCCGGGACAGGAGAAGAAGGAAGAAACTCCGACGGCCGACGCCAAACCGGCGGAGGAAACGAAATCGGAGGAGCCGAAGGCCGAGGAACCAAAGAAGGAAGAGTCCAAGCCAGAAGAGGCGAAACCCGAGGAGCCTAAGAAGGAAGAATCGAAGACGGAGGAGCCGAAGGTCGAGGAAGCCAAGCCGGCCGAACCGTCCGCCACTGCACCCCAGAACTAAGCTCGCCCTGCTTTGCTCAGGGTTGAATCAAGAAAATGCGATGTCCCGTTTCGCTCATTTGGGGCGAGGCGGGACATGCTTTTTGGTGATCTGGTAGACATACGCCATGATTTCCGCAACGGCGATGAACGTCTCTTGCGGAATGACGCGTCCGACTTCCGCCGTGTGAAATAGAAGTTGCGCGAGAGGCTTGTTCTCGATGATCGGAATGTTGTGCTGCTGCGCCAGTTCCCTGATGCGCTGCGCGAACACCCCTGCTCCCATCGCAATAACGACCGGCGCATCCATCTTCTCGACTTTGTATTTGAGCGCGACCGCGAGGTGGGTCGGATTTGTGATGACCACTTCTGCCTCGGGAACTTCCTTAATCATCCGCTGCCGTGCAAGCTTTAGTTGAATTTGGCGACGCTTTGCTTTGACGCGCGGATCTCCTTCGGCGTCTCTCGCCTCATCCTTCACTTCCTGCCGCGTCATCTTCAAGTCTTGTTCGAATTGCACCCGCTGATAAACGAAGTCCGCGACGGCGAGCGCAATCAGGACTGCAACCAGGTAATAGGAAAAGGTGAGCGTCTCCGCGAGCGTGTATGCTCCAAGCGTGGGAAATGGGATACGAGAAAGAGCGGCGAGCGCAGGAAGATGGTCGGCGATGTACGTGTATGAGATCAACCCGATGATCAGCACTTTCGCGACGTCAAGGACCGTCTTTACTAGACCTCGCATCGAGAAGATTCGTTGAAGCCCGGTCAACGGATTAAGACGATCCAAATCGAGGAACGATTTTTCGGAGGCAAACACCGGGCCGCCCGTTTGTATGTACGTAATCACGACAGCCGTCCCGAATACCACCGCAAGGAAAGGCCAAGTCCCTTCGATGATCAGAAGGGTGAGCTTGCTAAGTTCGATGCGGACCTTCTCAAGATCAAGGTCAATCCAAGGGGTCGACAGACAATAACGGATCACGCGAGTAGCCAGTTCCAGCATTCCCTCGCCATAGACTTGAATCCCCACGAGACCGGACAACAGGATGACGGCACTTGTCAGGTCACGACTGGTGGGATATTGACCGCGCTTACGCGCATCCTCACGCCGCTTGGGCGTCGCGGATTCGGTCTTCTCTCCCATCTCGTCCGCCAACGGGACATCTCCTCACAGTCCATTTGCTCTAAGGTAGAACGGGCACCATATCAGCAACCGCCTGACTCGCCTCAATGATCGCGTCGCCCATGTAGGAAAAGAACATGGTCGACATGTCTCCAAGTGCCACCAACGTAATCACCAACCCCAGAACGATTCGGACCGAGAATCCGACGGAAAGAATATTGAGCTGCGGCACTGTTCGACCGATGAATCCCATCGCGAGTTCCGCCATGGTGAGCGAAACAATGATGGGCGTAGAAATCCGAGTCGCGAGAATCATCGACTGCTGAAAGACAACGAGCGCGTAGTCGAGAATCGATTGCCGTGCGACCACTTCCCCAAGCGGAATCACTGAAAAACTATCGAATAGTACACGGAACATTTCCCGGTCGAGACCCGTCACGAAAAAGATAAGGGAACCAAGCGTCGCGTAGACGACCGAGTTCGTGGAAGCCTGATCATCGAATTGCGGATTCACCACGCTCGCGAGGGCAAGACCGAGCTGAGTTCCAGTCACTTGTCCCGCCAATTGAAGAGCGGCGAATATCATCTGCATGAAAGAACCGACGACGAGCCCGATGAGAAGTTCCCCCGCCATCACCACGACCAGACTGAGCATGGTGGTCGATTGAAACCGAGGGGGTGGCACAAGAGCGGCGAAAAGTATCGTGATCGCGAATGCCAGATAGATTCGAACGTTGCCTGGAAGCATTCGGGCGGAAAAGATCGGAGCGAAGAGTAGGAGTCCGAAGATTCTCATGAAAACGAGGAAAAAGGTCGTCACCTCCAAGCCGAGATAGTCGGCGAATTGAATGGGAGGCGACATGCTTCTTTCACCTGTACTCGTGAACGACCCGAATCATCGAGAACTGAAATCAGAACCGTTCGGGGATCGTCAGGAACAGTTCTTTGGTGTAGTCCATGATCAACGCGAGCATCCATGGCAGCGCGATGATCGTCAGCGCCAACGTTCCAAGGATCTTCGGCACGAAGGAAAGAGTTTGTTCCTGCACGCTGGTGATCGATTGAATGATGCTAATGACGAGACCGATGATCATCCCCGTCAACATGGCCGGCATCGATACAAGCACCGTGAGAAAGAGAGCGTATCGCCCCATTTCTGAAATCATTTCTGGGTTCATCGATCACTTCCTTCCTCTCGCTGGAGTTACATGGACCGAGAAAGCATCGAGGGGTCGAAACTGACCAGCAACGTCTGCGCGATCAATCGCCAGCCGTCAACGAGCACGAACAGCAGCAGCTTGAATGGTAATGAGATCAAGACAGGAGGAAGCATCATCATTCCCATGCTCACCAGGATGGATGAAATCGCCATATCAATGATGAGAAACGGCAGAAACAACTGGAACCCGATGATGAATGCGGTCCGTAGTTCGCTCAGAATGTACGCCGGCAACAATACGGAGAGAGGTACGTCGTCGTAGGTTTTGATCTGCTCGGGATCGAGACCAGGACTGAACTCGGCAAAGAGATAGACATCGTCGGCATTCCGCGTCAGCTCGATCTGCGTCGCCATGTAGTCGCGCATGGGATTCGTCAATTGGCTGACAAGTTGATTTCCATCGATCTTTCCCTCTGAATAAGGGACGACTCCTTGGTTGTACATCGCGGTCAAGGTTGGACTCATCACAAAGTAGGTCATGAAAAGTCCGAGCGTGGTGATGACCGTATTCGGTGGGAGAGATTGTGTACCCAGCGCTTGCCGAGTAATGGAAAGGACGATGACGATGCGGACGAATGATGTCGTCATGATGACGATGGCTGGTGCCAAGGTCAGCACGGTGAGCACTAGAAACAGCGTCATGGTGTTCGTGATGCGATCCGGTCCGAACCACTGTTTCAAGTCGGGCGGCGTGAATTCGCGAAGCCCATCCTCGAGCCTTCTTGGAACATCCTTACCGTCTGCATCATCGGTGACTTGCTCAACGGGCATGAGGACTGCCGGGTCGGGTTCCTGCGCATGAGCAAAAGCGGGCCATAGGAGTACCCAAAATGCGACCATCCAGGCGAGTTGCCAAGCCCCCGGTTTATGTAGTGCAGAGATTTTCATGTCGCACCCGCTTTCGATTTCCATTGGCTGATCTGCGAGCGGAGCGCGGACAGATGATCAAGGAAATCCATTCGCCTGGGAGCCGGAGCGGCAGCACTTTCCGCGGGTGAAGCGTCGTCCTCCGTTTGCTTGGTGGCGAACGCAGGACCGGGGGACACTTCGTCCCTCTCCTCGCCCCCCCCCTTCAATGCCTCATCGAGCTGCGACCGACCGGAGAGCATGTCTCGGAATGCCTGCGTCGTTGACTTAGGGCGGATCTGCATCAGTTGACCGCGGATGTAGTCGATTTCCTGGGGATCATGAATCTCCGAGAGATTCTGAATTCGATCGCCGCTCAGACCGATCAGTAGGAGTCGATCACCGCAGCGGACGAGACAGACCGTATGCTTGGGCGTTAGAAACGTGCGGTGCAACAATTGAATGGGCCCACTCGAATCTCCCACCACGGCACC
>JAIEPU010000046.1 GCA_019748235.1 bacterium | reverse complement strand
CCATTTGATCCATCGTGACCGGAATCGTCGTGTGATGGCCCTGTACCACGACACCTAGCGAATCACCCACGAGCAGAGCATCGACGCCGCACTCATCGAACAGCTTGGCCGAGAAGTAGTCGTACGCCGTCAGCACGACCAGCGGTTCTCCCCCCTTACGTTCTTCAAAGGTGGGCGGAGTCATCGGCTTCGGCGATGTCATGAAATGCACTTCCTCAATATGAAAACGAGTGCGGTCCCCTTGAATCAGCCTACGCCGAGGAGCCGAGAGGGGCAAACATCCCCGACATATCCGCCAGGTAAACTCCGCGCATACTCTTGCACCGATCGATTCGATACGCAAATATGTTCACTTCCCCAATTAAAAGTCGTGGCCTTTCACAGGAACAATGATGCTGTCACTTACTTGGTTTTCGCGAGCGGCGATTCTCGGCTCGCTCGCATGTTTCGTCTCTCTCTCTGGTCTTCGTGCCGAGCCGAAAAGTAGTTCCGAGTTGATTTTCCCGTATCACCCGAAACATAACCACGCGCCTGGGATCGTGGAATGCCCGAACGGAGATCTCATCGCCTCGTGGTATCGGGGATCGGGAGAACGAAAGGCGGACGACGTGGCGATCTATGGATCGCGGCTACGCAAAGGTGAGACGAAATGGAGCGAACCCTTTCTCATGATCGACACGCCGGGCTTCCCCGACGGGAACACCTGCATGATGATCGATAAGAAGAACAGACTCTGGCTTTTCTGGCCCATCGTCCTCGCGAACACCTGGGAATCGGTCATCACGAATTACCTCGTCGCTGACGACTATGAAGCAGACGGCTGCCCCACATGGGTGAAGCAGGGAAACATCCTGCTTCGTCCGGAGAAGTTCGAAGAGCAGTTGAAAGCAGCCATCGATTTAGAGAAGAAGAATTTCCCCGCCCTTGAACGACTTCTCCAAACGGGCGAGTACAAGGAAGCCGCTCAGAAGGCGGGGGACAAACTCTATCAACGACTTGGCTGGCAGACCCGCTGCAAGCCGACGATTCTCTCCACCGGCCGAATCTTGCTTCCTCTTTACACAGACACCTTTTCCTGCTGCCTGATGGCGATCAGCGATGACGAAGGGAAGTCGTGGTATGCAAGCGGCTTGATCATCGGGTTCGGCAATATCCAACCGATCGTCCTCGAACGAAAGGATGGAACGCTAGCCGCGTACATGCGGGAGAACGGACCGCGCGGCAAGATCCGTGTTTCCGAATCAAAGGATCAAGGACTGACTTGGAGCCCGGTCACCAATGCTCCACTCCCGAACCCTGGAGCCGGTATTGACGGCGTCAAGCTCGCAAACGGTCATTGGCTTCTGATCTATAACGACACTCGCTTCGGCAGACATCGGCTCGCGGTGTCGATCTCAGAAGATGAGGGGAAAACCTGGAAGTGGACTCGCCATCTGGAGAACGACGCTAAGGGATCCTTTCATTATCCCTGTATCATCCAAAGAAACGATGGAATGCTCGAAGCCGTCTACACCTACTCCATGCCGGACGGCGAAAGCATGAAGCATTACTCGTTCAATGAGGATTGGGTCAAAGAAGGCGACCCCGCCGGCACCAAACTCGTCGAGAAAGAACCTCCCAAGGAAGAAGAGAAGAAGTAACGCAAGAGGACGAAACCAGAACTCCGTTGCGTTACTGGTTCCAAAAGGCTCTCTTACTTAAACGCCTCCCACTCCTTGCCGAGGAGCTGGGCGGCGATTTTAAGCTTGAGGATCTCGTCGGTTCCTTCATAAATGCGGCAGACGCGCACGTCGGCGAGATGACGTGCGGGGCGATAAAGCGTGGAATACCCGCGTCCACCGTAAACTTGAACGGCGCGGTCGGCGGCATCCCATGCTGCATTTGACGTGAAAAGCTTGGCTTCTGCGGCTAAAAGATCGGCCTTTCGCTTTAGCTCTTTATCAGCCGGAGATTGGTCGCTCGTCATCTTCGCATCGACGGCGGTCATGATGATCGATTCGCTGGTCTGGCGATGAAGCTCGATCATCGCGAGATGTTCCTGCACGAGCTGATGTCGCCCGATCTCCTTGCCGTGCTGACGACGTTCCTTCGCGTAATTGATCGACTCGATGAGGCAATCCTCAATGACACCAAGACAACCCGCCGCCACGGAGAGCCGGCCGCTGATCAGTGTTGTCATTGCGACGCGGAATCCATCTCCTTCCTTTCCCAAAAGATTTCGAACGGGCACCTTGTAATCGCGCATTTCGAACATCGCGGTATTTGACGTCGGCAGCCCAAGCTTAGCCGTCAAATCTTCCCGCTCAAATCCCTCGCCATGCGTTTCAACGATGAATGCGCTCACGCCTCCCGATCGATCTTCGGGATAGGCGAAAGTCACGACGACATCGGCGATACCACCGTTCGAGATCAGGTACTTGACGCCGTTCAAGATGAAGTGATCCCCTTCCCGGCGATATGTCGTCGTCATCTCGAGCGGATTTGATCCAGCATCCGGCTCCGTCAATCCGAACGCCATAATTGTTTCCCCGCGCGCGGCGGCGGGAAGATAACGAGCCTTCTGTTCGTCGTTGCCGAAGGTAATTACCGGCACCTGGCCGATCGAACAATGACCCGAAAAAAGGGTGCGAAGGCCTGAACCCTCCCGGCCGATGCGAGCTAGCGCGCGGACATAGGTTTTCAGGTCAGCCCCTCTTCCACCAAGCTCACGCGGAACCAGCAGTCCAAGCAAACGGTACTTTCGGCCGAGCTTGATTCCTTCGTCGTTGAAGCGATGCTCCAGGTAACAGAGCTCTTCACTTGGACGAATTTCCTCGCAGAATGCCTCAACATCTTTCAGAACAGAGTCAGCCGCTTCCGCGTGTGCGGGATCCTGGACGGTGAATTCCACTTTCATCTACATTTACTCCCGCAAAAATCCGACTCTCATCACAGTTCCGAGTGAAGGCGTTCTAAACCTGTTTCAGTCGATCGTGCAGTCCCGACCAAGTCTCGGCACTCATCTTCTCCGCCGATGCCTTAATGATCCCCTTACTCACGCTCTTCAGCAGCCCGCCGAGTTGTGTCACTTGGCTGGACCAGTCGACATGACAAGAGTTCCCGTCGGCATCAGGAGTGACGCGCATCTCGGTGATCCACTCGATCGTCGCGCCAATCCCCTTGCTCGCGACCTTCATCCGAGCCGAGTTCGGCGGATCCTTGTCAACAATCTCGACGGCGACATCGAGTGTGCCGGAATAAAAGACCGTTTTGGGGCGGACTTTGCACTGCATGGTTGTGTCACTCGACTTCGTGGCCGAGACGACGTTTGGCATCCCCCCGGCAATGAAGTCGAGATCCACGAGCTTGTCAAACACCACCTGGGCCGGAACCGCGAACTTCTCACGTCCCGAGAACTCCAATTCCGCCATGATGACTCCACACGTTTTGTCTCAACAATCATCATCGAACACGAGTGACACTCCTATGTCACCAAGTCGATCGTGCTTCGATTGATCTCCGCGATGCTGCGACAACCTGCCAGCGCCATGGTCAGATCGAAGTCCGCCTGGAAGTTTTTAATCACTTCCTCGACCCCCTGCTGACCGGCGATCGTCAGGCCATAAGCGTAGGGCCGACCCAAAAGGACAGCCTTTGCTCCCATCGCCAACGCCTTGAAAACATCCGCGCCGCCACGAATTCCACTGTCGAAGAGAACGGGAATCTTCCCCCCAATCGCATCCACCACGCGCGGCAGTGCATCAAACGAGGAGATCGCGCCATCGACTTGGCGTCCCCCGTGATTCGACACGACGACGCCGTCCATTCCGTATCGAATTGCCAGCCGAGCGTCATCGGGGTGAGTGATTCCCTTCAAAAGAATCGGCAACTTGGTGTGCTTACGGAGAAATTCCAACTTGTCCCAAGTTAATCCCGGCTCGGAATAAATCTTGATGAAGAGTTGCGATGCGGCAAATACGTCCTCCGCCGGTGGCTTCTCGAGCATGCTGCAAAAGACGGGGTCACTCGTGTACTGAGCGATTCCCTTCCCTTGAAGAAACGGCAAATAGGTCACGTCCAAGTCACGCGTCCGCCAACCGAGGAGCGTGGTATCAAGCGTCACGGTGATGGCTTCGCAACCGCATGCCTCGGCCCGCTGGGCTAGGCTCGCCACCAGCCGATCATCCTTGCCCCAGTAAAGCTGGAACCATCGCGACGCATCCCCCATGACAGAGGCAGTCTTTTCCATCGGCACCGAAGCCTGATTTGAAAAGATGTAGGGAACGCCGCACGCCGCCGCGGCTCTAGCGGTCGCGAGGTCTGCTTCGTCGTTTACCATCTCTTGCACGCCAATCGGCGCGAGTAAGAAGGGGCTGCGATACTTCTTGCCGAAAAGTTCGATCTCAGTCGATCGCTTGGCGACCCCCCGAAGCATGCGTGGAAGAATGCGCCAACGCTCGAATGACGACCTATTCGCACAAGCGGTCGATTCCGTTCCTGCGCTCCCGGCGATATAGGCAAATGCCTCTTTCGACATCTTCTCCTTCGCGGATTTCTCGAGCTCATGAATATCGATCGGAACCGCAGGCTTTTGTCCGGCCAACATACCACCGACATAAATCTCGAATTGCCGACTAGGGCCGGCATCGGGAGCAATTCCTTCCTGAGCCATGAACAGGAACCCTTTCTTTACAGCGTTACCCGCTTCTCACATCTGTTTCGCTAATGTCAAGATTCTAAAGGACCGCGACACGAAACAACAGCCGTCAGTCCTCTCTCGTTGAAGATTTATGGAGCGATCTCTCCCTCACCTTTCGAGAGATAATTCGCTAGCCATTTTGCCGCGCGGTGCGGATGCGATTGGCAGCTCCAGAGTCCTGATTGCTCGAACCCCCCCACCTCTTGCGAATACGGAAGGAATTCGAGATAAATCCCTGCTCCAGGCCCTGTATGAGCGACGATGTTGTAGGCCACATGCCTTCCAATGGATTGAAGTGCACCGCGCATGAGCCGTATCCCGTCTCGCCATGCATCCGCGAGCGCGCTTCGCTCGATGTCGCTCAGTTGGTGAAGATACCGTTTCGATGTATCGCGCAGAACGAACATCATGTCATAGGGCCTGCGCATAAAGTACGGAACCAGGAGGACTGCCGAACCGTAATCCCGCAATGTCAACTCGGGTGGATTCGTTCGAAGTAAGTACGAAGTGAACTTCTCTTCGTTCTCGTTCTCATATCGCCAATCATCACGCGCCTTTCGGGGCATTACATTCGTCAGCGCGATCTGCTGATGGCCGTGATAGACCGAGCCACCAACCGGGGCGCCAGAATTTTTGATGATCTGCACGAAACCGCTCATCCCGCTCGGTCCACCCCATGTCGTTGCCGCGGGAAAAAGCCCCTCAGACTCGGTGAGAAGTTTCTCTTCGAGCGCGGCTAATCGATCGACGACGATCTTTCGATCCGGCGGACTCATGTTGTGCCAGTCCGCTTCATGATGCGAAGAAGTCCACTGCAAGAGGTGGAGTCCGTAGCTCGAAATACCGTCCGGCATCCAGCGGGCCGCATCAGGCGTTTCAGGACCAGCATTTATCACGCTGGGGTAGGTGATGGGGTAGAGATTCTTGTTGATGAGAGTGAAACCGTCAGACAGATCGGCCACATCAAGAACTTTCGTCAACTTCGCGTTGCAGACGATACAAGGAGGAGGTGGCACCTTCGAGCCGGGTCCGATTCTGTTATCGAGCGGCCGCGTTGCTCGAGATGCGTTAAACACCACGCGATCGGCGGTACGAGGATCGGAGACGCAAAATCCGTCGGGCAGAAATCCACCTGAACCGAGCTCTTCGCGAAACCACGCGATCCAATCCGAAAGAGGTCGATCGTCGAGATGTTCGCTTTGCAAAATCGTCGCGAGGAGTTCGCGCGTCAACTGTCCGTCCGCCATTCGTACTTGCCTCGCCAGAATAGGATCTGATGACGATTAAGATGTGATTCCGACGTGGAATCGCCTATCGTTTCAGAGCTGAAAATCTTCGATTCCGGTTTGGTAGGTAGCTTTTAGGACTGAATTTCGGAAATCCATGTCGATTTTCTCAAGTCGGAATTGTGTGTGAGTCGATAAGAGCAAGACAAACTGCTTGGATCGGCCCTTCACGTGCGTGCTGGGCTCTCGCCAAACTTCTCCGCCCGCTTCGACAAGGTCACCCTGATGAATCGGCCTACCGCAATGGCTAATGAGAAATGGTTTTGTGTCGAAGACTACACGCAGGCACAGCGTCCGATGATTCTCCTGCCGGTCGCGACTCTGCAGGAATGTCATGATTTCATCGAAAAGTGCCGCGAGCAGCGTCGGCCTGGTAACTATCGCGTGAACTACTCGACATCCATGCGGCGGTATCTTCGGACAACCATGTCTCAAGCGGCCTGAGAATAGCGCCGCCCCATGAGTCGTTGCCACCCATAAGAGATCGCTTGGTCCTTAGATCGCTCATTCAATTCATACGTCGCGATCACGGCTCCCAGTAAAAGCAGCGTTCCCCAGATTCGCCCTCCCCAGTCGAAGACTTCCATCGGCAATGGAAGCGTATTCAAGAACGCGGCTCCTCCGATGAGAAGCCACCTCATGTCCGCTTTACCTCTGAGCAGATGATTCACCACGTACGCATAGGGAACGATGAGTGCGATGAAGTTGTATCGCCATGCCATCGGATTGAAGAGCGTGATGAAGATGAGCAATAGCGATAGATGAAATGGCTCCGAGCGTGGAACATTCGTCCGCCTGATCAAGCCGAGCATCACGGCTCCACTCACCGACGCCAAGACAAGCCACATCCCCTTCAAAACAGTCATTGAAACGAGTAGCGAACCGTCGTCCAACATGAACCAACGAGCGATCTGCGCGAGGACGGATTGATTCCCCGGGCGGGTCAGTTGGTGCATGGAAGCGGTATCGATCAAATGATGAGGCCATTCGAAGAGGAGTTGAAGATTCTCCTTCCAACCAAGCACCATTGCGGGTGCGAGGCAAAGGAACAACAACGAACATCCGAACGAAACGATCCCCCAAAATGGGCGACGAGAAAATCCGTACAGCGGCAGAAACGCTATGGGAACGCACTTGAAGCATACTGCCAGCGCTAACAGCATCCCGGACGCGGGAGGCCTGTCATTTCGCATGGCTCCATACGCGAGTAACATCAGTAAGATCCAAACAGACGTCGACTGACCACTGTGAAGCTGAGCGATGATGTGCCCCAAGGTGAAAAGAAAAACAATGCCCAGGAGTAGCAGTCGAGATTGAGTGACCTTTACACATCGAAGGGTGAACCAAAAGATCCCCGCCATTGCCACAAGATCAGCCAAACAAAAAACGACACGCGCGGTTACTGGATCAAGCGTTGCGAGCGGCATCCAGAATACGGCCACGATGGGAGCGTACTTGTAGGTAAGGAGTTCCCCATGATCCAAATTGTAGAGGGGACGTCCCGCCCAAAGATCCTGCCCAGCACGGTAGTAAACGCCGAAATCACTGTCGAGTGTCCTCGCCGCTTGGCGACCTGAGCGAATGGCCCAATACGAAGTGAAAACTACGACGAAAAAGATAAGTAGGATCTGCGAAATCGTGAGGCGTGATCCCGCCGAGAAGAGTTTCACTTGTTTACTTGCGGATAGCATCGGAATCGTCCCGGTCGCCCAATTACCGAGACTACGATAACTGTTTCGCCATTTCCGTGAAGATCGATCGAATGATCGCTAGGGCTGCGATTCAGTATTCTCAAGTGACGGCTAAACACCTCATTTGCGAGATGTAGATCGCTATTTTGACGCCACATCCGCTTGAATGATTCTTTAACCAAACAACCCTGTCGTCTCTGCAAACCCGTGAGCCAAGTTGAAACATTGAACTGCTTGGCCGGAGGCTCCCTTAATCAGGTTGTCGATGACCGACACCACGACGACCCGGTCTCGAACGACATGGACGGCAATGTTGCAAAAATTCGTGTGGGCGACGTGTTTGGTCGCGGGGGCTTGGTCAACGATTCGAACGAAGGGCTCGTCGGCATAGAACTCACGGTATGCCTCTCGAAGAGCCACAGGATTGATTGCCCGAGTCAGACCGGCATAGCTTGTCGAAAGTATCCCACGATCCATCGGCGTCAGATGGGGGGTAAAGATGACATGAACGGGACTACGCGACACATCCGAGAGGATCTGTTCAATCTCAGGCGTGTGACGATGCTTGCCAACGTTGTAGGCAGAGATACTTTCATTGCACTCGGGATAGTGATAAGGGAGCTTCGGAGTACGGCCCGCCCCTGAAACACCACTCTTACTGTCGATGATAATGCTCGTTTCGCGCACAAGATCGCCTGCTAAGAGAGGAGCCAAGGCAAGGATGACTGAAGTCGGATAACAGCCGGGAACAGCAACGAGCTTGGCCTGGCGAATCGAGTCGCGATAGATCTCGGGTAATCCGTAGACGGCGTGAGCGAGATTGGTGGTGTCAGCATGAGGAGCGCCGTACCACTCCGCATAAGTGACGGGATTTTTGAGCCGATAGTCCGCGCTCAGATCGAACACCTTCACGCCTCGCTCCAAGAGTGGAGCGGCCGCGGCCTGAGCCGCGCCATGCGGCAATGCGAGAAATGCCGCTTGAGCGCGGTCGGCAATCGCATCAGCATCGAACTCTTCAGTCCGAATGTCGAGTCGTCCGAGCAGCGATGGATGAAGGTCGGAGACGAGGGGATGAGCATCGTCGCGCGATGTCGCCGCCGTGATTCGAACGTTTGGGTGGCGAAGAAGAATTTTGATCAGTTCGAGAGCTGTGTATCCCGAAGCCCCAAGGATCGCCACATCAACTGTTTGCATTCCGAAGTTCCCGATCACCTTCCTCGCGAGCCAGAACTCTTATTCGGTGGCAGGTGCTCCTCGCGGTGAGCCTCCCCGTTACAATAGGACAAGTTACGGGACCGAATGGGTCGCGAAAACTAAAGAAATGATGGCTCTTGGCAGATTGCCCTCAAAACGTCGAGGTGGAAGACCAGCTATGCCTTCGAAATACTCAGCTAACGGCTCTCGCGAAGACGATGCCATTCTGCTTTTGAGGGACATTCAGGCAACACTTTTGAAGTTAACTCGCCGGGTCGACCAACTTTCCGCGCAAGTCAATGTGCTACAGCAATCGGTCGCTGGTCATGTCGTGGTGGCAACGGAGGACGCCGAGACTCCCCTCTCCGACGAAAAGCTGCTGCAAATGCTTGAAGCGGCCCAAGCCTCGGCAGACCCGTATGCCGTCCTCGATCTACGCCGCGTTCTCATCGAACGGCTCGATTCCGAGGAACAGGGAAAACTGGACCGAGATTTGGCCCGCTGGTTCACAGAACATTTTCACAAAGCGCTTCGTTCGGGACACGCGGCGGTGGTGGCGGGAGCGCTGGAACGAGCGGTTGAAGAGTTCGGGCCGCTACCAGAAATGCAACTTTTGGCGGACGCGCTTCCGATGATCCTTCGAAGTGTGGGGCTTTACGAAGAATCCCGACAGGAGCCGTTGCCGGACCTCGAGGACTGACATCCCCGCTCTTCCCAGCGAGCCATTGCCCTTAAAGTTTCGCTGACCGACGAACATGGATGTTTTGGCGAAAAAGGGGGAACAGAGTCACGACTTCGATTGAAG
>JAIEPU010000066.1 GCA_019748235.1 bacterium | reverse complement strand
CAACGTGTCGCGTCGCATCCGCAATTCCGTGGAGCGAAGCTGCGCTCGGTGAATAGTTTCCTGGTTTTCGCTGATGGTTTGACGAAGGCGTCCAAGGTCGTCGCTTATCCGGCGACGTTCTTCGCGAAGATGTTCAAGTTCAATGGGGGCGTCACCCAACTCGCTGTGGATGGCATCTTTCGCGGAATACAGGTCCGCGAGCTGCGCGCGATTGGCCAGTTGACGAAGCAATGTGTCGCGCCGACGATTTTCCGCCAGTCGGACGCGACCAGCCAAGGCGTCGACCTCTAGCTGACGAGCATCCACTTCAGAATTCAGCTTTTGTTCTTCCGAACGAAGCGAGCCGATTCGCTCGTCGGCGACAGCAAGTAACGTACGGCTTTCATTGATTCGGCCCGAGAGCTGATTGTATTCCGTCGCACGAGCATCGATCGCGTCGTTGGCGGAGCGAAGTTCCTCATTCGTCAGTCGAATGACCTCGTGCGTCGCAGCAAGCTTTTCCTCCACAATTGCGTACTGGGCATTCGCATCACGCACATCGTCAACGGCTCGCTGATGTTCACGGCGATTGGTCGCGAGCTGTGATTCGACTGTCTGCGCTCGGTCATGATTTTGACGCATCAAAAGATCGACATGCCGGCTCTGTTCCGACAGTGTCGATCGGCGTACCTCTTGCTCGTTGAGCTGCGTCTCGATCCGCCGAACGTCGATATCGATCAACGCATATTCCGCTTCGAGGTCGAGTATACGAGCCGCACATTGCTCGGCTTGCTCCCGAAGGGCACGAATCTCCGCGGACCGCGCAAGGATACCGATCGTCTTGTTCGGCTTACCCGTTCCCACGGAACCGTCTGGTTCAAGTATATCGCCCGTACGAGTGACGAATCGCAGATCATAGGATCGACGAGCCGCCTCCCTAGCACGCTCGAAATCATCAGCAAGATAGGTCTGACCCAAAAGTCGATCGATGAGCGGCCGAAGCGTTGAATGGCAATTGACCAGGTGTGCCAGCGTCGGCCAATCGAGTTCCTCCTCGCTCACAATGAGTCGATCGCTGAATGGATCCTCGATAGCAAGGAAGTGAACCCGGCCCGGAAGATTTCGCGCCCGATCGAGCAGTTCATCGGTCAAGTCGGCAAGCGACTGAACCACCAGCGACTGCGCACGTGGCCCCAAAGCAAGTTCGATGATGTCGGCAAGATCCGCTTCCACCTCGATTTGTTCGGCGAGCACGCCGAGAACGACACTCCAAAGCGTGTCGCCTTCGGTCCGCTCGGCAAGGACCTTGCGGACGCCGGCATCGAGACCTTCGTGCCGTCGACGAAGCTGATCCAAGACGTCGATTCTACTCTCGGCGGCAATCTTCTCTTGTCGTTCGGTCGCGATTTTCTCTTGCAGCGCGGTTCGTCGTTCCAAACACTCGCGGTGAATCGATTCCATCGCGCTCGATTGGCTGATGAAGTTCCCCATCTGCGCGCGAATGGCGATTTCCTGCTCGATCAGGCGGAATTCCTCTCGCCGGAGCGCATCAAGGGTCGCCGTCAGCTCGGTCTGTTGATTGGCCAGGCGATCACGTTGCTGCCAAAGGAATGACAGTTGTCCGTCAAAAGCGGATTGTTCGTTCTCGTATCGGGTCAGATCCTGAAATCGCTCGCGAGCGCGGGTCTGAAGTTCGTCGGAAGTCCGGCGGAGCATGTCGAGCTCACCGGAGAGGCGTTCGAAAGCAAGCTTGCTTTCCTCCATCGCATCCAAATGATTTTGACGCTCAGCCACCGCTGATCGATAACGCTCGCGGGTCGAGGCAAGATCTCGTTCGAGCTGAGAGAGGTTCTGATGTCCGCGGGCAAGCTGGCGATAACTTCCCTGAACCTCTTCAGAGAGCTCCGCATCTCGAACCGCGTCATTGGCGAGCTCTGATTCGAGGGCCGAGATCGATTCACGGACGGAGGCGATTTTGTCGCTGAACTGACGGATGATCGACTCATGCTCGGAGACCTGAGTCTCAAGTTCCTTTTGCCGAGGCTCGTCCTGTTCAATCGTGTGACGAGCGCGCGCCAAGCTCGTTTCGAGCGGAGTGACGATCGCCGCCAACTCGTCCAGTTGGCTTGTGAGCAGGCGGTGCTCTTCGCTCCCATGCTGGAGGCGAAGCAATTTGTACCGTTCAGAGAGTTCTTTGAATCGGCGGGCTTTTGAGGCTTGTTGACGCAGGCTGCGAAGTTGCTTGTCGACTTCATCCTTAATGTCTTGGACGCGCACTAAGTTTTGTGCCACCCGCTCTAGCCGACGCAGGGCGTCAATTTTTCGCGCCTTGAATCGGCTGATCCCCGCCGCCTCTTCAAAGATGAAGCGGCGGTCCTTAGCCGACGACTGCAAGATCTGATCGACCTTCCCCTGTTCGATGATGCTATAGGCGTGGTGCCCGGCTCCGGTGCCGAGGAAGAGATCGCGTATGTCTCGAAGCCGAGCCAATTGACCGTTGATGAAGTATTCACTTTCGCCGCTGCGATAGACACGGCGAGAGAGAACGACTTCCTCGGTATTGATCGGAAGATACTGCTTCGTGTTGTCGAGGTAGAGGGAAACCTCAGCCATGCCGAGACTTCGCCGGGTGCCGCTTCCGTTAAAGATGACGTCTGCCATCTCTTTGCCGCGAAGGCTCTTGGCGCTTTGTTCGCCGAGAATCCAGCGAATGGCATCGACGATGTTGCTCTTACCGCTGCCGTTGGGACCGACGATCCCGGAAATGCCGGGCTCGAAGTCCAGACGTGTCTTGTCGGCAAAGCTTTTGAAACCGACAAGCTCGAGGCGTTTGAGCATCTTGAACGACTACTTAATTAGGCGTCAGACGATATTTCCGCGCGTCCGCGGCCGTGAGTAGGACACCGAGCTATTTGGGCATCGATCTCCGTCGAGTTCAACAACATTTCGAACGTGCGAAGCGAAGCAATCAGGTTAATTTCGCTCGTTCCCTTGGTTTATGAGAACCCGCTCTAGTTTGCACTCCGTCGCATGAGGTTGAGAAACGATCTTTTCTTCGGTGTTGCCGGGTTCTCGGCAGTGGCGGCACCTTCCTCATCCTGAGGACGGTCGGGAGTTGCCTCAATTTCTGGCGTCGACGTCTCCAGGCGATTCGCCAATTTTGGCCCGAGGGCCTCAGGACCGCTCTCAAAGAGGTTGGGCGTGCTCGTGTTGAATGATTGCCACTGTTCCTTCCCGTCGCTGGTCGCCACCGCTTCTAACATCTCGAGTCGCGGGGCGCGGGGCAGGGCATTGATTTCGAGACGAGCGCTGAGATTTCCAGTCTGGGAAGCTTGCATGAGCATGTCGACGATATCGGGATAGGTAGCGCCTAGCTCTGCAGCATTACGAATGATGTCGGCGACGCTTGTCGACGAGATTCGTCGTTGCTCCTCGGTTCCCCCTTTGCCGGCGCGCGAGGAATACAAGTGAACCTCACTGCTTCCCGGAGAGGAGGTGATCGCAATATGCTCTCCGGCTCGAAGGGTGAGGGGAGGCAAAAGCTGTTGGTTCGGGTTGAACAAGACGATCTCACGACGGAAATTACGGGATAAATGTGTCATCGGTGATGCTGTACTCGCCACGGTGTGGAGCGAGAACTGATCGGGTCCGAGCTGAACGGATTTCACGGTCGGATCGGACTTGTCCATCATCCACATCGAACGGAAAGCACCATAGCGAGCCTCCGCGCTTTCAGAACTCATCAGCCGATTCAGGTGAGCACGAGCCAACGGAGCGTCGTGCGCGATCAGCGCGGCCAGGGCGTACGATCGATACATGTTGGACTTGTCCGCCATTTCACCCAGAACTCGATACCCGGACGGGTCTTTCATGTAAGCAAGCGATTGAGCGGAGCAGAAACGGACAAGTTCGTGGTCACTCAGCAAACCTTCCTTGAGAGACGGAATGGAACTTGAGCCCATCGCCTCTAATCGGAGCGCCGCTTCGATGGTCTTCTCCGGGTTCATGAGGTCCGCTTCGATGAAGCTGAGCAGCTTCTCGTGATACGTTTGCGAAGACGACATGGGAATTCGCCTGACGACGTGAATGTATCGCTCGATGTTTTGCTCGTACTCCGCCGGAAGCCCTAGCAAGATTCGCTGATGATCGACGGGCTTGGCGATCTCTTTTGAATTTGCAGTCGATTTGAAGCGTTGGTTGATCCGGAACGCGACATCGCGGCTTCGGCGCTGCGACTTTTTTCCGTCTTCTAGAACGAGGCGGAAGTTTCGATCCTCGAGGATGCGACCTTGTCCGAGCACTTTACCTTTCTTGAGCGATGCTTCTTCGATTTTGCCATCTTTGCTTTCGGGAAGAACCAAAACCGGTCCAGCGACCTTCATGAACGTGTCACCCTGAAGAGCTCCTTTGCTCTTGAGGTGCTTTCCCTGGGTGATGACCTGTTCCTTGAGTTCGGCTTCGAGGAGAAATCCTCCCTTTAAACTGCTCGTCTCGTCTCCGGGAGGTACCCATACCTCGACGTCTATCATGTCTCCCTTGCGAGCCCCAGGGGGTAGGTAGGCGCGAAGAAGCACAATGCTGTTGTCGTGCGAACGGAGTACGTCCGCCGGTGCCTCCACCCCTTTCTTTTTCATGATTTCAAGCATCATGCGCCGGTAAGCGTTTTGCGGCGGCTCGCTTCCGGTTCCCGAAAGACCTGTGACGAGGCCGATCCCTTCCACGCGAATCGGTTGCAGGCCTTCGACGCTCGCCCCCTGTCCGGTCATGTCGTAGTCGGGGCGATCGTCTTTGCCAGCGGCCAAGGCTGAACTCCCGGTCATCAGGCTCATGGCCATCAGTGACCGAACCATCCACTCGCGCCGATTCATTGAGTCCAGGTTCAGCGAATCGTTCATCACGCCGCTCTCCATCGTCTTGGGTAGCTCAATAGGTCCGCCGAAGTGAGACGTCGTCCTTTCGCCAGCCTGTTCGGCAAGCCGCGAAGTGACGGTCACGTTGCTTCGATTGCCGTCGGGATGCAGTTCCAGGTGTGATAGTCGAGCGGATAGCGGCCAGTCCCTCTTGGGTCAAGGGAGCAATCGAAAGGGGCGAAGAGAGAATGCTCATTGATGAGGCAAATTGGGCATTTTGAGAAGGGGTCGGAGGCAGCGTTTATCGTGTTTCTGAAAAGTCGATGCATATAACGACGCTTTGGCCGATCCTGAGCATATTTGTAAGCGTCCTTCAGTCGAACCTTCGGTCGACCGAATTTCAGGAAGTGCCCCTCGATGTTGGTGAAGAGGACGATCTCGCGTGTCAACAGTCTCCGTTCAGCTTGGACCTCGGAGTTACGACATTCATGTCGGACGTGGGCTCTTGGATTCGCTTGGTTCGACACTCTCCAAGCTGACGGGTGGGCGATACGCCCTGGTCGTCACTGATGAATCGGTCGCCCCGCACTATGGCGAAAGGACCCGCGAATCGCTGGTTCATGCCGGGTTCCAAACGGATCAAGCCGTGATGCCGCCGGGGGAATCAACGAAAAGTCTGGAGCATCTATCGAGCTTGTTTGATCTCTTGGTCGATCGTCACGCGGACCGCCGGAGCGTGGTGGTGGCACTTGGAGGAGGAGTGATCGGAGATCTGGCTGGATTCGCGGCGGCGACCTATGCGCGCGGCGTCCCATTTTTTCAGGTACCGACGACCCTTTTATCGATGGTTGATTCCTCCGTTGGGGGGAAGGTCGCCGTCGATCATCCTCGCGCCAAGAACATGATCGGGGCATTTCATCAGCCTCTTTGAGTGATCGCGGATACCGAATTGCTGGACACACTTCCCGACCGTCAGTATCGCTGCGGAGTGGCCGAAGTCGTGAAGTACGGCGTAATCATGGATGCCGAGTTTTTCGATTTCCTGGAACGATCGGCCGAAGCGATCAACCGGCATGAAGCCGAGACGATCTCAAAGATTGTCGCCCATAGTTGCCGACTGAAGGCGGACGTCGTCGAAGAAGACGAGTTCGAGACGACCGGCCGCCGGGCGATTTTGAACTACGGTCATACCTTCGCCCATGCATTTGAAACATCAAGCGATTATGAGGAATTGCAGCATGGTGAAGCGGTGGCGATTGGAATGATCTGCGCGGCCCACTTGGCTGAAAAACTGGGACGAATTGATGACTCACTCAATCGACGGCAGCGATCCCTTTGGAAAAAACTGGGTCTGCCGACCGTCGTTCCGAAGCACCTGCTCGGCATCGATTTGATCTCCGTGATGCGGCGCGACAAGAAATCGCAGGGGGGGAAGCTTCGTTTCGTGCTTCCCTCGCGACTTGGTCACGTCGAGCTTGTCGAGAATGTCAACGAAGATCTCGTTCGACAGGTGATCCGCGAGACCGCGGTCACGACCTGACTTCTGAATACTCACTGAAGGATCCGATGTGTCTGGAACTCCGAAACCCGCGCCGAAGCGGGGTGATGACGAATCCGATCATTTGCTCGCCCTCCCCGAGGATGCGACCGAGGTGGCGATCGAAAACGCCCCGGTTCGCCGCCATGTCCACGCCGGCCTGACGGTCGAAGGTTATTCTCGTGCGGCGATGCAGTCGTATTGGCGAATTCCAGAACTCAAAATCGGATTCGACTTTGGATTGCAGCCCTGGGCCTTCATGGCAACGCAGACCTGGTGTTTGAGCCACACCCATATCGATCACGTGGCCGCGCTGCCGGTCTACGTTTCACGCCGACGTCTGATGCATATGCCCGTGCCGACGATCTACCTTCCCGAATCGACCATCGACGACGTACGGGCAATGCTTGCTATTTTCCAGCGTCTCGATCGGGGACGTCTTCCCTGCGAACTTGTTCCAGTGGCGCCGGAGCAGGAATATGATCTGTCGCGCGAGCACGTCCTAACGACCTATCAGACGTATCACACGATTCCGAGCGTGGGATACATCGTGTGGGATCGCCGGAAGAAGTTGAAGGACGAGTACCAGAACCTCAACGGCGAACAGATCCGCGATTTACGCTACCAAGGAATTGAAGTTTCCCGCGAGGTGCGGGTGCCGCTGGTGGCATACCTGGGAGATTCCAATCCACGCGGGCTCGATGCCTGTGAGGCGAATTATCAAGCCAAGATTCTGATCATGGAAATCACGTTCATCGCAAAGAATCACCGGCGGGAAAAAATTCACAAATTCGGCCACATCCACCTCGACGACGTGATCGAACGTGCCGAGCGATTCCAGAACGAGTTGATCGTCGCATCCCATCTGAGCACTCGTTACCACGACGATCAGATCCGCCGGATGGTCGACAAACGGCTTCCCGCTTCGCTTCGGGACCGCTTGTTGCTCTGGCTTTAGAGTGGTGCGGGTCTGAAAATTGGAAGCGAACAAATTCAACGGATGAAAGTTGAAACGATCCTATTCTCCGTTGGTCGAATGGAGGACTTCGAGTTGATCTTCACGGACTTCTATGTACGTTGGCCGTGATTTCTTACCGAACCGCAGCCGATAAACCCTCGCTCCTTTGGGGCCGAGTTCACCACGGAACTCAACGATTCGAGCTGGATACTTGTATCCAGAGTTACGGATCATTACGCGAGTGCCCACTTTGAGGGGTTCTGAGAGATCTTTCGTCGTCAAAATAACACCTCGCTTACGTCACCAGGGTGCTGCCCCCAGAATTCGTGTGAGCTCTTGCTTCATTATATCATCCAGTGAAATTGCAAGTCCATCACAAGAGTTCTGCCAACCTTGAACATCTGTTGAAGTTAGGACGGCAGGCTGGGTGGGAGCGGTTGCATTTTGATGTGCAACGTGATTTCGCCATCGGTTGAGAAGGTCTAAATCAGTTATCCTTGGAACATTTGCGGGATCTGCTTTGCCCAGTTCGAGCCGAAAGCCAAACCGCTCAAAGTCCTTTCGAATATTTTGCACAGTCGGGTTTCCCGAATCTATTGCGAGTCCCTTTAAGAATTGAACCTGAATCGTCGGCTGGATGCTGAGCGGTGCAATGTTGGCACAAAGTTGGACAGATTCGGAATAAAGATCACGACAATAACCCTGGAAGTGATCACTGATGAGCATCACGTAGCCATGCAGGGTCTCCTCAGCAATTGTGTTTTGAGTTGGGGCAGGTTGTGTGGAGTGAGAAGCACAATGCGTTCCGAAACGCTGAAGTCTCGGCAGACGGTCAATAATCCACTGATTCAAGGCAGATGATGGCATAATCGCACCTCGATCAATAAATACGGGCTTCGGCTTCCCCCGCACATTCATCGATCGTCATGATCATCACGACGCTAAAATATTTCCACCTGCTTTGGCTCGGGTGAAACGCGACTGCACTTAATTGGGATCCTACGATTCCCGTGAGGTCTGACTGTCATCCTGCTGTCACTTTCTGACTTTGCCGAATAATCGAGGAAATAAGCCGCGACAGGCGGGGGATCGAGGCGATTTTGTCAAGCCTGTGAAACCCTGCGGATCATGAGCGAAACGACAGTCTTTCCGGGCGCGCGATGAATGGCGTTTGCGACTGCGCCGACTTCTCAGAATTCACTTCAGGTTTCCTCAAGTTTCCGCGTGCCGGGCGATTAACGGCTATTGTTCGCTGACGGTCTTAAATGAGAAGACCTCCCCAAGAGAAGGATACCCACCATGCGATGCGATCATGCTTTACGTATCGCCCTCGCCATGCTTGCTTCGACTAGTCTCGTCGGATGTCGCGGATTCAGCTTTCGCCATCATGGATGCTCTACCTGCGGTTCGTCCGTGGGGGCACCCTTTGTCGTGAGCGATTCGATCGTTTCCGACGGGCACTCGTATGTCGCTGATACCGGATGCACGACATGCCAAAAGTCGTTCAGCTCGCCTGCCGAGAGCTATGCCGAGGAAGCGGATGAGCCTCTCATGGCGGATGCTTCCGAGCCTTTGATGCTTCCAACCGATGTGCCGCAGCAGTCGTTCTCGGTGAAGCCCACTCCCGATGAACAGCCGCTCCGACCAGAGGCGAATCCACCGGAGCCAGTGAAGCCGTTGCCGGTGGAAAAGCCGCCTGCGATTCCGACCACTCCGCCGACGACATCGGCAACGCCTCGACCCGCGGGGATTAACGTCGATGTCCGATCTTCCATGTCGGTTGCGATGGTCGGTCAAGAGGTCGCTTTCGATGTGTCGATTTCGAATGCGGGAGGTTCATCGATTGATTCGGTCGATCTGGCGGTGACTTTCTCTGACGGCCTTCGACCGAAATCCGTCTCGCCAGAGGGAGTGGCTCGGATCGAAGGGCAACGGATTATCTTCGATCAAGTAAGACGCTTCGCTCCGATGACGCTCAACTATCGGGTCGTGGCCGAGGCGACGGCAGGGATGCCCGAGAGCCGTATGACGCTCGAAGTGACGAGTCCGATCCTCACCTCCGGACCCATCAAGCGAGAAACGGTGGTTCGCATCACCCCGTGACGGTTTCTCGCTTGGCTGGAGCATCCGGGCCAAGCTTGGGGTTGGCCTGTCATCCAAAAGTCAGGCGAGAGACCGACACGACAGG
>JAIEPU010000176.1 GCA_019748235.1 bacterium | reverse complement strand
TCGATCCAAAGACGTTTGACCAGTCAAAGACGCTCCAGGCGCTGAGCGACGCTGGCTATCCCGCTCAAGCGATCCGATAAGATTGACCCAGAGTCACCGCGATATCGACAGGTGACGCTGGACAGAAGGGGGCGGCGCTGTATCTAAGAGAGTCACGGAACTCCCCTTGAGAGTGTCGTGTTGGCTGGCAGTGACGCAAATCGTTGATATATAGTGATTTGCGTTAAATGGAGGGGTAGGAGCTACCCCTGATTGGGAAAGTACTCGGTTTCAGGCCGAGTCAGGAGAGGTCGATGGCTTCGAAGTCCACTGTTGAGAAAATGGACAACATCAAAGCGCTCATCGCGAAATATGCCGCGAAGCGTGCGGAATTGAAGAAGGCTGGGGACTACGAAGCACTTGCGGCACTACCCCGCAATTCGAGTCCGACGCGTCTCCGCCGTATTTGTCGGCTCACCGGTCGTAGCCGAGCTGTTTATCGTAAGTTCGGCATCTCTCGTATCATGCTGCGAAAGCTTGGTCACGAGGGGAAGATTCCCGGCTTGAAGAAGTCGAGTTGGTAGTTTTGCCCCGTTTCGAGGCAGATTGAATCACAGGCGCCGGCCAGACTTCTGGTCGGCGTCATTGTTTTTCACGCACCTTGTTCTTTTCTCACGTATAACAGTCGGGAACGCTTACCCTAACGTCGAAATAACGTTCCCGTGGATCGAACAACGACGGCGATTCCTGCGTACAAGCTCGTGCAAACACGAGTCAAAGTGCATTTTAGTTCGTCGGACAAATTCAAGTGACGTGGGGCGAGTTCGTCGAGGATTGACCTGATCGTTAGGCAGGTTCCCTTCTCATTCACTTGTTGTTATCGGACATCGAAGCGAGGCGTCATTTTTCATGGCTGGCGATGTTGTTGTTGAAGCTCGAAATCTCACCAAGATCTATCGCGATTTCTGGGGCCGAAAGAAAGTTGATGCCCTTCGTTCGCTGAGTCTGACCGTCGAACGAGGTGAGATCTTTGGTCTCTTGGGTCCAAACGGTTCCGGCAAGACGACGACGATCAAGCTTCTCTTAGGACTTCTATTCCCGACGAGTGGTGACGCCCTAGTGCTTGGGAAGAATGCGACGGACGTCGCGAAGAACGAATTGATCGGTTATCTCCCTGAAGAGTCCTACCTCTACAAGTTCCTCAGTGCGGAAGAGACGCTCGACTTCTACGGTCGCCTCTTCAATATCAGCCGCGCCGAGAGGAAGCGGCGTTCCGCCGAATTGATTGAGCAGGTCGGCCTGTCTCACGCGCGAAAGAGACTCGTGAAAGAGTATTCCAAGGGAATGGCGCGTCGTATCGGCTTAGCCCAAGCTCTTATTAATGATCCGGAAGTTGTTTTTCTCGATGAACCGACGTCTGGCCTCGATCCGATCGGCACACGAGAAATGAAAGACTTGATCATTGATTTGAAGGCGAAGGGCAAGACGGTCGTCATGTGCAGCCATCTCCTCGCTGATGTGCAAGATGTCTGCGACCGAGTGGCGATTCTGCATCAGGGTGAATTGAAGGAGTACGGTCGCGTCAGTGATCTCCTCAAGATTCAGGATCTGACCGAAGTCCGTATTCGTGGTCTTTCAGAGTCCGCGAAGGCAGAGATCGAACGAATCATTGCCACTGACGGTGCGACGCTCGAATCGATGGGACACCCCACGACGACGCTCGAAGACTTGTTTCTTCGAATCGTCCGCGAGAGTGAAGCTCATCCCGGCCGCCGTTACTTACCCGAGCGGAAGGGGGGATCGAGCGGTACTGACGGAGACCGCAAGACGGCGGCATCTCCCTCATCGAACTGAGCTTCTTTCCGCATGACGTTCAGCGATCTAAGGCAGTAAGGCACCCGAAGGGCAAGCAATTCTTCGATGATCATCGAACAGGAATACCCCGATCTCACACAATGGCCAATCTTGACGGCCACGGCGTTTTATTGGGTTCAGACCCTGCTGATCCTGATCTTCCTGGGTCTTGGAATCGCCATTTTTAGAGAAGTTCTCCTTCGCTTTCTCGATACATGGACGAGTGGAGGGATCGGATCAGCCCTGATTGATTTGCCGATCAGCATCCTATCCAGCCTGCTCAATACCCTTCGCAACCTGGCTGTTTCTGTAATTGAAGTATTGGCACTTCCTCTCGGGATCCGCCGCATCTGGGCGATCGCGCGACTGAGCATTCAAGAGGCCGTCAGACGGCGTGTCCTTTATGTGCTACTTCTCTTCCTCGTTCCTTTCCTCTTCGCCGGTTGGTATCTGCCGACGGCGGAGGAAGCTCAGCTTCGGGTACTCGTGAGCTTCACGAACACGGTCATGGGTTGGCTGCTCCTGCCAATGGTACTCTTCGTCGCGGCGATGAGCATCCCCAAGGATCTCGAAACAAAGACGATTCAAACCATCGTGACCAAGCCGGTCCGGCGCCTCGAGTTCATCGTCGGACGTGTGATTGGTTTCATGTTCGTTTTTACATTCGTGATTGTGATTATGGGGGGAGTGAGCCTCGCGTTCATCTACAGCCAGGTCACGGAGAAGGTCCTCAAGGATCAATGGACGGCTCGTGTGCCGATTTACTCGGCGCCTCCAGAAAATGGCGCTTATTCCTTCGTCTTCTTCAAACAAGGAGTGCCGAGCGCGGTTGGTACGAATGTGGGCCGGGAGTGGACGTATCGCAGTCACATCGAAGGCGATACCAGTGACGAGGCTCGTTGGTTCTTCCATTTCGATCCGAAGAAGTTCGAGAACGCGGATCGAGTAAAGGTCGGAGTGACGTTCGATATTTTTAAGACGACAAAGGGAAAGCCGACGCTTGACACGGATGATACGTCCGGCGTTTGGGCCTCCCTCGACTTCATCGATCGGAACAATCCTGAAAACCGAATCGATGAGGCGTTCCGCGTCAACAACAATCGCGTGACGATGATTGATATTCCCGCCTCCGTTCTCAAAAGCGGTGACATTCTTGTCAGGGCGCGTTGCTTGACGCGTAATCAATACCTCGGCATGGCAAAGCACGACATCTATTTGCAGGCCAATGAACAGCCGTTCGAGTGGAATTTTGCAAAAGGTATGGTCAGTCTTTGGCTCAAGGTTTTGTTTCTCACCAGCGTCGCCGTCGCAGCAAGCACAGTCCTCAATGGTTTCGTGACAGTTATCTTCACTGTCGGTGTCTACTGCATGGGAATCTTCCATAACTTTCTCGTCCAGGTCGGTAGCGGCCAGACGCTAGGGGGCGGCCCGATCGAATCGGCGATTCGTCTCGTCTCGCAAATGAACCAAACGGTCGAACTCGATCCAGGATTCTTCCGAACCGTCGCCAAGACGTTCGATCCTTACTTGATCAAAATCGTGGGGGCAGTGAGTGCCGTCGTTCCTGATTTGAGCACGATCGATACGGCCGAATACGTTGCCGGCGGCTTCGATATTCCCACTTGGTTAACACTTAGGAACATCATTCTCGTAGTGGGTTATGTGATACCGGTGTTGATTGCCGGTTACCTACTCTTCCGCAACAGGGAGACGGCGGCATGAACCGTTCTCGCAATCGAAAGATTGGTTACCTTCTCACGATCGTCGTGCTATTCACACTCATGATCTGGGTGGGGCGACATCTCGGCAATGAGCAGGAACGATTGCAGATCGCTCAAAAGAGCCTCGGGAAAGTTAACCCGGTGAGCGGAACGGCCCAGCTCGTACTTGGCGGATTCCGAGGAGTCGCGGTGACCCTCCTTTGGAATCAGGTCCAGGAGATGCAGCTCAAGGGTCAGTATTTCGAAATTGAGCCACTCGTCGAATCGATCACGCTTCTTCAGCCTCACTTCCGCCGTCCTTGGGAATTCCAAGCGTGGAATATTGCGTTCAACATCGCCGCCGATTGGGAAGCGGTCAAAGATAAGTATTATTGGGTTCAGCGCGGTATCGAGTTCATGAAGCGCGCGACAGATACCAATCGCAACAGTGCGGATCTCGAGTGGTACGTCGGCTACATGTACTTCACCCGCTTCGGCCAGAGTGATGAGAAGACATACTTCAGGCAACTCTTCCGTGAGTCGGACGATCTGGAATTCGTCCAAGCCGAGAATGGAGTGAAGGACAACTTCCTCAAGGCTCGCGATTGGTTCGTCCGAGCGAACGATATTTGCATCAAAGCAAACAAGCCCCCCCAGCGGATGTCACCTCACCCCTTCATGTGTCGTCCTGCTCTGTCTCGATCCTTCTACGCGGATTTCCTCGCTCAAGAGGGAACTTTCGGAACCCCTACATCAGAAGCGTGGCGGCAAGCTTATCGCGAATGGGTCGATTTCGGATTGCTGGGCGGAACGGATCGAAGGCAGGATTTTATCTATCGCCTGGAATACACTCCGAGTGAAAGAGAGAAGTTGACCGAAGAGCAGAAATTCTGGCGAAATCGTTATCAAGATGTCGTTCGATACGACTTCTGGAAAATACGCTGCCAGACGGAAGCGGACCCAGAACTGCAAAAGGCACGTGAGGCGATTTTCAAAGCCAACGATGCGCGAAAGAACGGTGCCTACGCCAAAGCGATCACCTTTTACGAAGAAGGGCTTCCCCTCTGGCGAAAAATCATGGAGCAGAACGAGACCTATCGAGAGGACATGCTTTACAAGGAAGACTGCCAGGAGATGGAGGATGACTACCTCCGGCTCCTCGCACACGTTGGGAAGCCGACGCCGGCCCGTCGCCCCTTTGACGGTATCGTTCCTCCGATGAGAGACTCGCTGTACAACATGATGCAGGAAGAAGCGAAGGCTTATCGCGAGCAACATCCGCTCGACGGCCAAACGCCTGGGGAGCCTCCCAAAGCCCCTAGCGCCCCCGTCGATTCCGGCGAACCGGCCAAAGCCCCGTCATCCCCGCAATAAGGGTTACAGCTCAACGATGTAAAGTGGCCCTACGCTGCTTGGAAATCGTTGATTCGCTGAGTTAAGCCGAGTTGTGGAAAATCGCTATTGCCGTCCGGTTCTAGGTGAGGATGGCGGCACGGACCTCGGCATCGGAGTAGAACGAACTGAGGTCATGTTCATCCGCGGCCATGAGGTAATACTTCAGGCAGCGAATGAGAAGCATTCCGCGTCGACCCAAATCAGATGAACGAAGTTCTCGTCCGGTGGACCATACTCGCACATCAACGATCCTAAATCCGGCGTGGGGATTGCGAGTGTATGTTTCAATCATCATCACCATTCCCTTGCCGGAAGGGCGGCCGAACCAACCTCGCCCTCCCATGTAAAGAACAGTGCGCTGGGTAGTGCATGCCCAGAGGTCCGCATTCATCGCATCGACGAACCCACGAAGTTTGTGCGCGTAGATCTCAACCGGAAGGAAAGCCACGAAGGTGGAGTGAACGTTCTCTCCGGCGAAGATCGCCGCATTGGGCAATTCCGCCGGAACGCTGAATGTCTCTTCTCCCATCGAGATCGTGTCGAAGCCGCATTTCTCCGTTTCCTTAATCATTCGCGCCCGCACGCGATGGGTGCGCGCGGGGGGGAGCGGACCAAGGGGAGAAGTCGAGCGAGTCGAACGTGTCGGCGTGGGAGTGAGAGAGGGTGTTCGTTCCCCTGAGGTCAACGCTTCATGATGAGGTGCTTTGACGAGCGCCTCGATGAGTTCTGAACAGTTGGGGTAACGACTTGCCGCCTCGCGATAGATTGCTCGACTCAGAATGGGGCGATCACTAGGAGGAAGCGCGGACAGATCCGGCCTTCCTCGTAAATGCTGAAGCATCAAGCTTCGCACGTCAGTCCCCACATAGGGTCGGGTGCCACTGAGGAGTTCCTGATATGTTACTGCGAGGCTGTATTGATCAGCCGTTTGTTCAATGCGTCCGTCAAATAGTTCAGGGGGCGCATACGGAGGACTAATCGCGATGGCCGAACGATTGATGTTCGTGTTTCGCGGCTGAACCAATCCAAAATCTGCGACTTTGACGTGATCGCCGCACAAGAACAGATTCTCTGGCTTAATGTCAAGATGCTGTAACCCATGCCGTTCATTGAGAAGGTCGAGCACTTCCGCGGCTTCACGAAGGTAATGCAGAAGTTCCGCTCGCGGAATCCCTGGAAGTCCCTCGGCAACACACTCGTTGAATCGATCCGCGAGACTGCGATCGGCAAGCTCCATCACGATGATGAGATAACCATCGATGACTTCGAATCGCTCGATGGAAAGGAGATAGGGATGTCTAACGTCCCGGATCTTCGTCAGACCATCGAGTTCGCGGCATGAGATGCCGTCAGCATCCGACTCGACCGGCGCGATCTTCACCGCTTTGGATAAGCCGCCGGGCGCTTCCGCTTCCCATACTTCTCCAAAGCCGCCGCGTCCCAAATAGCGGCGAAGCTTATACCCCGCAATCGGTTCGGCATTCGGATGTGGTCTCGCTCGCGCCATGATTGCGACGCCTTGATTTGATGGGACCTGAGTAAAAATCCGGGGGCGAACAGAGAACAATATTCACGGACGTGCTGTGACGGGGTGACGCGAGTCGCCGCTTTGGGAGGTGGAGGGCTCCACGGGATCGATTATCCCGCAATCGCCCAGCGCGGCCACGACTCGTGTTTACCGGAAAGGTAACTCACGTTTTCAGCCAAAGCAAAAAAATCGGAATAAACGTCAAAATCCCACCCGCGTGGCAATGCGCAAATTACCTATTCGCTGCATTCGTCAGGATCGGTTCTTTCATTACATCCAGCTTTTCCGAAACATTCATTTCAATGCTCCATCTCAGCCGAAATACCCAATACGCCTTCAACCGCGACGGGTCGGACGTCGCGCCGTGATATGTTGATCAATCCACCTTCTCTCGAGAAGGACATCGATGAGTTTTCGGGCGATTCTGGACTTTTGCTCGCTGAACGCGCTCTTGCGTGTCGTGATCAGCTTTTCGGTGCTCGCTACGGCGAACGGCTGTACGCGCAAGCATTACCGGCTTGCCGCCGACAAAGATGGAAGAAAGTTGGCCCGTCAACTGTCGATGAGCCCGGATTGGGCATGGTGCGATCTCAGTCCTTATCCCGACTCGCGGTCACGATTCTTTGATCCCTTCAATCGAGACTATCCGCCGAAGCCGCCGGACGATCCCTCTGCCCAACGGGTCATGGAGCGGATCTTTGGTCCGCACGGAATGCAAAAGTGGGCCAAGTACGGCAACACCGATGAGATCACCAATCCGATGTGGGAGACGCTCCTCCCCACGTATGCCCGGGTGACGCCGGCCCCCGACTGCAAGGTCATCCTTGACTTGCCGACCGCAAACTTGCTGGGGACGATCCATTGCCGCGACATTTGGACAAACACTGAAGAGGTCTATCTTTCCGCCCTAGACGTCGCCTTCGAAAGGTTCCGCTTTCAAGTTCAGTACTTCGGCGGCAACCTTACCACGATGACCACTAGCGGAAACGAGGCGGAGGGCATTCTGGGCCGCATCGAACAGGGACCTCGGACGTCGAGCAATTCCGTGCTCGATACCGAGTCTGTTTTCGGTTTCTCTCGCCAGTTCGCGACGGGAGCGCAGATCACCGCAAGCATCGCCAATTCGATGGTGTGGAAATTCTCAGGTGAAGGTCAGAGCTTCGCGACGTCGGTCATCAACTGGAGCTTCATTCAGCCGATGCTCCGCGGCGGTGGAAAGATCGTCATTCTGGAAACGCTGACTCGCGCGGAACGAAATCTGCTCGGCAACTTACGCGCGATGGCGCAGTTCCGTCAGGATCTCTTTCGCGAAATTGCCATTGGCGGCAACACCACGATCGCTCCGAACCGTGTGGGAGGTTTCCAGGGCGGTGCCGGTCTTACAGGATTCAGTGGCATTGGCGCCGGTGGTTTCGGCGGCGTCGGTGCGGGACAAGGATTCGCCGTCGCCACAGGATCCGCGGCCACAATTGGCGGCAGCGGCGCGGGTGGAACAGCCGGGCTTGCCGGCGGTGGAGAGGGTATTCTTTCGGGCTATTATGGGTTGATACAGCGACTTCAAACCATTCGAAACACGGAAGTCCTTCTTTCCTCTGAGGAGCTAACTCTCGGCCTTTTGGAATCGAACTTCGAGGCGGGTCTCATCGACCTCGTTCAAGTCGACGAGTTCCGCCAGAACATCGAGACCGAGCGTGCGAATCTGCTTCGGGCCCGAGCGGCCATGCAAGATTCCATCGAAAACTACCTGATCAGCGCACTCAGCCTTCCTCCCACCTTGCCGATCGAACTCGATGACGCTCCGATCAAGCAGTTCCAGCTTATTTCGCCTGAGATCAACGCTCTGCAAAAGGAAGCGACCGAGATCATGGCCGAGATCGGCGCCCTGCCCGAAAAGCCAACGTTTGAGCAAGTGACGGCCGTCGCACGTGGCATGGTGGAACTCGTCGAAAACTCGCGAGACGACTTCGCGACCGTCCTTCAAGACTATGAAGGTCTGCTCGCGGAGCGTGATCGGTTTCTCGCTCTGAAGGAATCGGACGAACAGCGAGCGGAGTTTACGGAAGCCATTCAGACGGTGGGAGACAACCTGAAAATCTTGGGCACCCGATTCGAGAAGGTAGCTCAGGATATCAACAGCCTTCACCAAAACCTTCAGCCCGGTCGTGAAGCGGAAGCTGCTTCTGACTTGATCGAGCTCATCACGGAATTGTCGGGGACGGTGCAAGAGATTGGCCTGGTGCAAGCGGCCACTCGCGTCCAAAAGGTGATGATCAAACCAGTTCGCCTCTCGTATGACGTCGCCGTCGAGATCGCCCGCGCTAATCGAATGGATTGGATGAATCAGCGCATGTCGCTGGTTGATCAGTGGCGACTTGTGGCGTACAACGCAAACCGGCTGCTCGCCGTGCTCAATATTCAGATCGACGGCAACACTGGTACGGTGGGGAATAACCCCGTCCGTTTCCGGGGTTCGACGACTAACATGCAGGGAAGCATCAACTTTCAGGCGCCACTCAATCGAAAGGCGGAGCGAAACCTCTATCGGGAGTCTCTCATCGACTACCAGCGGGCGAAGCGATCATATTCGCTGTATGTCGACCGCACGGTATTCAACATCCGCTCAAACATTCGCCAGCTAGAACGACTGGAGCAGAACCTCGAAATCCAGCGACGCGCTCTCGCGATCGCGATCAGGCGTGTCGACAAGACGCTCGAGGACTTGAATCAGCCCTCGCCCCCGGTGCAGCCGGGACAGGCTCCGACGCAACTGGGTCCCACATTGGCCCAGAACCTTCTTCGCGCGCTTTCTGATCTTCGCAATATCCAAGACAACTTCATGAGCGTATGGCTGAACCACGAAGCCTCGCGCATCACACTTCTCTTCCAACTCGGTTTGCTCGAGTCTCAGCCCGACGGTTCGTTCGCCGAGGTTCCTCTCGATGATGCCTCGTACATCGGGTCGTTCGAACAACTCGTGCCGCCT
>JAIEPU010000135.1 GCA_019748235.1 bacterium | reverse complement strand
GTGATGACAAGGTCCGGCAGCAGCGGTGGCGAAACGAAGAAAGAGGATGTCAAATAGGAGTTATTCCCTTCGTTGAGCCCTTCGATCACTTGGTTGCCAGCGTCGGTCAGGACGGAAAGTCGATACGTCTCAGGCGTCGAGGGGAGCGTCAGGACCAATTCACGCGTGACTGATTCGCCTGGCGCGAGGGTCTGCGTGTATATCGCAGGAGGTAGCAAAAACGTTTGCGACGCGCTCACGAAAGAGAGGTTATCGCTCCAGGGGCCGACCGCCGGGGCCGCACCGATGTTGGTCGTGGTCCAAGTAAAGAGGAATTGCGTTCCTCCGACTCCTTCGAGCGGCACGATCGACGATGTCGTCAACAGATCGGGAAGTGGCGGGAGCGTGAACGGAATCAGTCCCGACGTATTGACATTGTTGTTCTCGTTCGATTCAGACTGCGTTCCCAGAGCATCGGTTCGAACCGATAGTCGATAGTTCCCACTGGTGAAGCTTAATGGCACGGTGAGAGCAACTGTTCGGGTGTACGACCCGTTGGGCAACAGCGTCACACCGACCGTTTCTGATTGGCCGACCTGGACTGCAAAAGTCCCGGACTCGTCGCTCAAAAAGAATCGATCGGTCCAGTCGCTGGTCGTGGCGGCATTGCCTGTGTTGCGAACGGTGTATGTCAGCGACAGCGGTACGCCGAATGTTGCGGACACCGGAAGATCGATCAGGTCCGCGACTAGGTCCGCCCCGATCACGTTGACAGGAAGAACCCGTCGATTGTTGGATTCGTTGGTCTCGGGAACTTGGCCAACGGAATCGGTGACGAGAATGAGAAACTTCGCGCCGGTGGTAGTGGATGGGATCGATACCGACCGCGCAACGGTGTAGGAACTCCCCCCGTTGAGCGGGGGCGTGGCCGATCGCAGCTCGCTGGCCAGTAGAATGTCGTCGCTGCCAAGCGTTGGGTCGTCGGAAAGATAGACCTTGTCTTGCCAGCCGACCGCCGTTGGCGTGGTACCAGCATTTTGAACCGTCCAAGAGAGATCGAACTGCTCACCGATCGTCAAGGTGCTCGGTGCGGAGAGATCCGTCGGGACCAGATCCGTGTTGAAAAGAGTGACCGGTATCGAGGCCGTCGCGATATTGTTACTGAGGTCTGACTCAGGAACGAAATTGTTGCCGTTGACGACGATGCGAATCCGATAGTTACCCGGAGCGATGTTGTTGGGCAGATTGACATTGAAAGTCTGGGTGTAATTCGCGCCGGCGGCTAATGGCACGAATGTACTACTGGACCGCTGCGCTAATAGAGCGACCACCGAGGTCTCATCGAGCAATTGCACATTGTCGAACCAAGGGGTGTTTGCCGGAACCGACCCTTGATTGGTGACGGTGTAACTCACGCTGATTGGTTGGCCGATACCGCCTGCCGCCGGCACGTCGAGCGAGCTGACCGTCAGATCAGGAGCGAAGAGTGTAATCGGGACCGCGATGACGTTGTTGGTTTCGTCGCTTTCCGAAATTGCTTGATTGTTATCCGTGCGGAAGATGAGGAACTTGTTGCCGGGCGATCCTTGATTAAGGTTGAGTGTTCGTGTTCGAGCGTAGCTTTGACCTTCCGCCAGCGGGCCCGGTTCGAACCAACTTCCAACGAAGGTGTCATTGTTGGTAAGCGTCGCATCGTCCGAAAGAAAGATGAGATCGCTCCAGTTGATCCCCGTGGCAAAAGTCGTCGGATTATCGACAGTGTAAGTGACGCTGATGCTTGATCCGAGAATCCCGGTCGGGGGAGCCACGAACGACACCGCGCGCAGGTCGCCACGCGTCACGCTTACCGGCCCCGAGACCGAGATATTGTTCGCGGGATTGAGGTCGGGCTGACCAGTCGGCGCGACCGAAAGGATGAAGTAATAAGTCCCATTCTGGATGTTGCCGAACAGCGTCGTGTTGGTGAGCGTTCGCGAGTAAAGTTCGCTGGGGGCTAGTGGGGTCGAACCACTAAAGAAGGCGCTCGTGACGACGAGATCACTGGCATCGAGAGTGGTGTCGGTCGAGAGATAAACAAAATCCAGCCAATCCGCTGGTGCCTCGACACTTCCTTGATTCGTGACCGACCAACTCAGGGTGAAAGGGCTGCTCACGGTCACACTCGAGGGGGCGGTAAAACTGGTGACGGCCAGATCGGGGGCGAAAGTCTCGAGCGGGACGGCAGCGACGTTGTTGCTGGGATCCGAATCAGGTGGGTTGTTTGCTCGAACAACCACCAGAAGAAACTTGTTGCCCGCTGAGCCGACAGCCAGTTGCACGGTTCGCGAAAGGGTGTCGCTGCCACCGGCGGCGAGGTCAGCAAAGTAATCAGCAGAATCGAGCAGCACGTCGGACGCGTCAAGCGTTGCGTCGTCGGATAAATAATAACGATCGGTCCAAAACTCATTGAGCGGGTCTGCCGAGGCATTCGTCACCGTGTACGTGATGCTGATGCTCGATCCCAGGATGGCTGACGGCGGGGCAATCACGTTGGATACCGAAACATCCCGCCCACCCACGATCAAAGGGAGCGAAAAAGTGTTATCGGTCGACGTGGTTTCTCCCTGAATTCCTCCGTCGTTGGCCACCACGATCAAGTGGTAATTTCCCGGCGGCACCGACGGCAGGGTCACGAAGAACGACGTGTTATAGCTCTCCGAAGGATTGACTGGCCCAAAAGAGACCTCTCCTCCTTCGCGAACCTGCTGGGTGGTCGCGAGGAGAATATCGCTGGCATCGAAGATATCATCGGTCGAAAGATAGAGAGCGTCGTTCCACGCCGGCGCCGCCGTGGGCACGGTGCCATTATTGGTGATGACGGCGTCGATCGTACCGCTGTCGCCCGTCAAAAGAATCGAAGGCCCTGTTGCAGAAACGACCGTCAAGTTGGCGGCGTCAACCGTCACGGCGAGCGAGCGAACATTGTTCGACTTGTCCAGTTCATTGACATTTCCCGCGGGGTCGGCAACGGCGAGTAAAAAGTAACTCCCCACCGCTACATTCGGGACAGTGAAGGAATCGAACACCGAATAGAACCCAGCCGGTGCGACTGGCCCCACTCCCGGAATGGCCGAGTAGAGTAGTGTGTCGGATGGATCCCAGACGTCGTCCGTCGAAAGATAGAGTCGATCCTCAACAACGTTCGCGTCGACGGAGCCTGAATTCGTCACCGTAAAGTCGAACGGAACGAACTGGCCTACGGCCCAGAAATTGGGCGCGTTCAAATCGGTGACAATCAAATCCGGCGCATCCGTGACGACGTTGATCGTGATCGCCGTCCCATTGTTGAAGTCATTGGTTTCGTACTGTTGATTGTCGTCATCGGTCGTCACAAACAGCGTGTAGGTTCCGGGGGCCGTCGACAATGGAAGCGTGATCGAGAGTGAGAAAAGCTGCGAATCACCCGCAAGTAACGAATCCGTGATCGTTTGATCGGCAATCATGAGATCGGCCGGATCGAGAAAATCGTCCGTGGAGAAGTAAACCCGCTGCGTTCGCGGGGCCAAGGCGGTATCCGTTCCGAGATTGGTTACGATTCCGTCGAGGACAACAGGCTGGCCCGCGACGATATTGTTGCCCCCGAGCAACGATGCTCCCACGGTTAAATCAACATCGGGAGCGATGATATCGATAGGCCGAAGGAGAAGATTATTGGTCTCGTTCGTCTCGCCCGGAAGGAGATCTCCATCATCGACAGCGAGAATCAAAAATTGGTTGCCGGTCGAGACATCCAGCGGAAGCGAAAGAGTCGTGGTGAGCGAGTACGTAGTCTCCGGTGAACTCGGTGGGCCCGCGGTTAAAAAGGTCAACAAACGATCGCCCGGATCAAGCGTCTCGTCGCTAGACAGATAGACACTGTCGAACCAAAAGTCTTGGGTGACGGGCGTATCCGCGTCGACCGCAACGGTCCAATCAAGTTGTACCTGTTGGCCACTCCCGAGCAGAGCGGAGTTCGGGGCAGAGAATTCGATTGGCCGAAGATCGACCGCCATCATCGCCCGCTCTTCAAGCTGCTCAAATTCGACGTGTCGAGCGCGCGAACGAACCTTCGGAAAAATGGTGAGGGGGAGTCTCATCGAAAACTATCTCCATCCATAGGCCAGACGAAAGAGCCAAACGCCGGGCAATCTCTACAGCAACAGACTTACAAAGGCTGACAACGCCAAGACAGATTTCAGCAAACGACGGGCAACCTGCCCGCGATGGCTGGCAACGAACACCGGACGTTTCAGGGGAAGAAGAACATGGTTCTTCAAGAAACGTGCCGATCAGAGATGATCATCCGCTGCGACTGATATCGGAACCAACATCAAACTACGGAGCGAGACTCCCAGCAGTCAAGAGTTTTCGCCCTCCAAAGGGACTCTCTTTTTGATTTTCTCCTCGGCCCGTCGAGGGAGTTGTCACGAGATCGATCGGCTCGTGGAGAGGGATTTGAATCCCTCGGCTGAGCCAATCGTTCGGCCAGACTCCGATGATCGGATGAGCATTGAAACGGTCACTTCGATGCGGACTGATTCAGATTAGATGTCGTAGTACAGGCAGAATTCGTAGGGGTGTGGCCTAAGTCTGACGGCTTCAATCTCTTTCTCTCGCTTGTACCAGATCCACGTACTGATCACGTCTTCGGTGAAGACGTCGCCGCGCATAAGAAACTCGTGATCTCGTTCGAGACCGTCTAAGGCCTCTTCCAAACTTCCCGGCGCTTGCGGGACATTCTTGAGTTCTTCCGGCGTCAGATCATAAATGTCCTTATCGAGCGGCTCGCCGGGATGCGTTTTGTTTTGAATGCCGTCAATTGCCGCCATCAAGATTGCCGCAAATGCGAGATAGGGATTGCATGAACTGTCTGGACAGCGGAATTCAAATCGTTTGGCCTTGGGACTCGGTGAATAAACAGGGATACGGACGGCGGCCGACCTATTTCGCCGACTGTACGCCAAATTCACGGGGGCTTCATAACCAGGAACCAGTCGCTTGTAACTGTTGGTGGTAGGGTTCGTGATCCCCAGGATCGAACGAGAGTGTTTCAGAATCCCGCCGATGGCATGCATGGCCATGTCGGAGAGTCCCGCGTAGCCACTGCCGGCAAAGAGATTTTCTCCATTCTTCCAGAGAGATAAATGGGTATGCATCCCCGAACCATTATCCATGAAGAGGGGTTTGGGCATGAACGTTGCCGTCTTACCATGCTGCCGGGCGACATTCTTGACGACATATTTGTACCAGAGAAGCTGATCGGCCATCTTGACGAGCTCGCCGAATCGCATGTCGATTTCCATTTGGCCGGCCGTCGCGACTTCGTGATGATGACACTCGATGGGAATGCCACACTCTCCCATTTTCAGGATCATCTCGGTCCGCATGTCTGCCATCGAGTCGGCCGGCGGAACTGGAAAATAGCCCTCCTTGAACCGAATTTTGTGCCCTAAGTTCGGCATCTCGTTTCGGCCACGGTTCCATTGGCCCTCGGCACTGTCGATGTAGTAGTAACCACAGTGTTCGTTCTGATCGAAACGAACATCATCAAAGACAAAGAACTCGGATTCCGGACCGACATAACAAATATCAGCAATCCCTGTTGACCGCATGTAGTTGACGGCTTTGCGAGCCACGTTTCGAGGGTCGCGCGTGTAGTCTTCTTTGGTGAGTGGATCTTGAATATTACAGATCATCGCCAGCGTGGTGTGCCTCATGAATGGATCGATGAGCGCGGTGTCTGGCTGCGGGATGACAAGCATGTCGCTCTCATTAATGGCTTGCCAACCGCGAATGCTTGAACCGTCAAAGCCAAGGCCGTCTTCAAACATCTCTTCGTCCACGGTCTCTGCCGGGACGGCAAAATGTTGCCAAACGCCGGGAAAATCCATGAACCGGAGGTCGACGGTTTTAACTTCTTTCTCTCGGATCAGAGCCAAAACTTCTTTAGGGGTCACCGAGCATATCCTTTACCGAACTGAAATAACACCCGATCAATCTCGCGGGCGGAGGACTCAGCGGGCCCATCGCGCCAAATGCCGAAAGAGAGGCCGGCCGACCATGTCGATCGTCAGCAGATCATTTCGACCTAGACGACGGTAGCAAGGCGAGTGCCGAAAGTCGAATCTACCGACCCCCTTTTGCTCAGAACGGATTCCCTTTTTGATGGAATGTCGAGCCGGTGAACGTCTCGTTAGCCTGCGAAAGATCGTATGCTGTTCCATGTTCGGTAATTTTCTTTGGGAACTCCCAGCGTGCTGGTCGGCTTGCGATGCGTTCCGTGAAGACTGAGGAAATCGCCCCGTCGGTCGGCGTCATCGAGTCGCTGACTGCTAAATAATTAGGCGGTGAGCAGGCTTAGTTCGCAATTCATCATGACGCTTGGGGACTTTCGAGGGACAAGACGCTTGATGCGATCCTGGTGGCCCGCGTTCTCTGCTTTTCTGGAACGGGCGATTCCTTGGCTCGTTTACCAAGCGATTTGGCAGACCAGCATGCTCGTCGGTCTATTTTTTGTTCGATTGCGGGTCAGCGGTGTGAGTTGTTTTCCCGCGCGTGGGTCGGTACTACTTCTCTCGAATCATCAGAGCTTTCTCGATCCGCCGTTCATCGGGGTTTCGATTCCTCGACAAGCCCGTTATGCCGCCCGATCGAGCCTTTTTCAGGGGAGCTTTTCGACGCTGATCACTCACCTAGGGGCGATCGCGCTCGACCGGGAAGGCTCCTCCGGAAAGGGCCTGCGCGAATCGCTGCGAGCGCTCGGTGACAATCAGGCTCTGATTTATTTTCCCGAGGGGACGCGAACACTGGACGGCCAAATCGGATCGTTACAACGAGGGACCGGGCTGCTCATTCGACGTTCTGGATCGAAAGTCATCTTGGCGGGAATTGCAGGCGCTTACGAAGCTTGGCCTCGGCGCTTTCCCATTCCGCGCCGAGGTGTCGTCTGGATCCATTTCGAAGCTTGGTCCCTCGACGAGTCTCGTTCGAACAGGGACGAAGACATCTTGATCTCGCTGACCGACCGAATGAATCGCGCCTTTGCCGAGGCGAATCGGCGAAGAGCCGCATTCCTGCGATGCCAAAAGGTCACGCTTGTTGGAAAGTAGGCCCCTCAAAGATGGGCTGGACGATCGGAAAAGGCCGACAAAAGCCTTCGATCTTGAGAAATATCAGAAGTCCTGGAAAAGGAGAACAGGTGGAACCCTCCCTGAGGCGATGCGTTGACTTGGGCAGAGGGCGTTGTAGACTTCCCTCACCGATTTTTGTTGTGAGCGGAAGGTGATGACTCGACATAAACGTTTTTCGTGTCGTGTTTTCCGGTTTCTAAAATCGGGCGTATAGCTCAGTTGGTTAGAGCGCATCGCTGATAACGATGAGGTCCTTGGTTCGAATCCAAGTACGCCCATTTTGATAGAGAACATCCTGGCCGAGTGTCGGCACAGGTAACTCACTTGGGGACGTAGCTCAATTGGGAGAGCACCGCCTTTGCAAGGCGGGGGTTGTCGGTTCGATCCCGATCGTCTCCACTTTCCTCTCTCCGCTCCGCTTTCTCATTTCAATTGGAAATCCAACCTTACGCCAGAACCGCGCAAGTTGAAAGAACTTGTCGGCGTTACCGTGTCGGCAAACATCGCTGTTGATTGCTTGGTCATGTTTTGGCCGGTTGACGCTTCCTGGCGTGGTTCGCCCCTGTTTGGTTGTTCTTCGTGGAATTTCGTCGCGGATCGTGGCGGCACCGACGGCTCAACCGCTGGGGGCCCGACACCTCCTGGCAGCACGGCACTTCCTGCGGGCGAATCGAGTCCAGAAAAGGAGCCAACTCCAGCGATCGAGCCTTGATTTCCCGAGAAAAAGGAGGTTGAATCGTCAGGGGCAGGCCGATCAGACTGCCTGCCGTCCGCCCGAACCCGCCAGCGGCGGGTCCTGCACGATTCGACCGTTGTTGCCAAGATAATCGCGGAAAAGCATGTTTGGTCGTAGTGTTGGCAGAGATTCGTTGCTGACGGACGGCAATTCGCGGGTGGGAACTGCTCCAATTTCTGGCTGGAAAAAAGTCCTGTCCGGTTGGACGGGAGAAAAATCGCAAGGCGAATTCAGTCTTCTTGTCCAGCCGAGGGAGGTGGAAATCTCGCCCGGTGATGAGGCCGGAAATCGATCTGTAAGCGTCGGCGTGTGAAGCCTTTGCGAATCTTGGTCAACTCTTGTTGTGAACTGGGCTAGCGGGCCTTGGCAGCGGGATTCTCAAAAATCGGGGCAGGATCGTTGACGATCCGCGGGGTCCTCCCTAAAGATACACACCGTGACCAGTCGAAAGGACTTTGTGAAACGGCCCCGCGGCGCGGAGTTGTTTCACTCAGCCCTTGGCTGAGGTGCCGCGAGTCCCCATGGGATCTCGTGAGTAGTTGATATTTTCCAATTGAGTAGCCGAATCAAGTTTCTTTTGAGTCATCATCGAATAGCGGGCTTCTCCTGCTAATTCGAGGGTGTTCTCGATGCTCTTAGGTAATTATCACCCGTCGTTTGATGGTTGATGTCTGGCATTCGAATGGATGCTAGTCATTCAATCCGCAAGACAATGAGATGAATCTTTCTGTGACAAATAGAGATCTTTCAACGAAAGTTGTTGGAAATCTAAATGAATCGGAGAGACGAATCGATGTGGTCAAGCGATTAAGGGCGTACAGGGGATGCCTAGGCACCAGAAGAAGGGGCGCGGAAGGCTGCGATAAGCTCGGTCGAGCTGCCGAACAAGCATTGAAGCCGAGATACCCTAAAAAACCGTGGGAAGTGAAACATCTCAGTACCACGAGGAAAAGAAAGCAAACGCGACTCCGTTAGTAGAGGCGATCGAAAGCGGAAAAGCCCAAACCATTGGACATGTCCAGTGGGGTTGTGGGGCCAACATTAGAGTGATTGGATGCTAGCCGAACAGTCTGGAAAGTCTGACCATAGCGAGTGATAGTCTCGTAGGCGAAAGCGTGAAAATCGTTCGTTGGTACCCGAGTAAGACCTGACACGTGGAACCGGGTCTGAATCTGGGGGGTCCATCCTCCAAGGCTAAGTACTCTCTGGTGACCGATAGTAAACTAGTAGGGCGACTGAAAGGTGGGAAGAACCCCGTTGAGGGGAGGATACTGAACCTGAAACTGTACGCTTACAAGCTGTCGGAGCCCGTTAAAGGGTGACGGCGTGCCTTTTGCATAATGATCCGGCGAGTTACGGTATATGGCAAGGCTAAGTGGTTCAGCCATGGAGCCGAAGCGAAAGCGAGTCTGAATAGGGCGTCTAGTCATGTGCCGTAAACACGAAGCCCGTGTGAACTACCCATGGGCAGGTTGAAGCGTGCGTAAAAGCGCGTGGAGGACCGAACTCACTAATGTTGAAAAATTAGGGGATGACCTGTGGGGAGGAGTAAAAGTCTAATCAAACC
>JAIEPU010000206.1 GCA_019748235.1 bacterium | reverse complement strand
GGCTCTTCGAGCACTTTACACCCAGTGGGACCCAATTATCTGCCGATCCGGTCCCCGTTTAAGCGCCGATCTCCATCGGCGTCGACGGTTCTTCTGTCTGCAGAACAAGCAGATTTGTTAACAGCCCGCGAAGTTGTTCCGCAACGGTGCGATGCGACTTACCCGTATCGGTCAAATCAATCGAACAAATGTGAATGCTCGCTTCGGAGGCATCAAGCGGGTGGTGCCGATAGGTGGCAACATTAGCTTTGACATTCGGTGTCATTGGGTAAAGCAAGATGTTCACGGGGCAGGCGTACTCCTTTCCATAGGCATAGACCTGATACATGTCGGCCTGGCTTACTCCTTCGTGTGGCTTTGCAAACGCGAAGGTCAATGTCCAGTTTTGCTCTGTTGGGGGGGCGAAATAGAAGCATCCACGAAGGGACTAGATTATGATTTTGCTCCTTGGATGATCGTCAACTTCGTGCACAATGAAAGCGTGTCCTGTCCAGGACAGTGTTTACACTCAACCTGCTCCGGTCCGACACGCCGACGCGATGTTTGTCAGGTCGATTCTGCCTCGGTGAAATCGACCGATGCACCGATTTGGCACTTTGGCAGCATTGAAGGGCTGGGAGAACTCGATAACTTAGCCGACACCACCGACAGCGTGTTGGATGAGTTCGAAGAGTATGCCGAGTAGTTCTCGGTGAGGGGCCAGCGTACAAATTGATCCACATAACTGACTAGCATCAAGCTTATGTCCTCGATAGAGGTGCATCACCCAGTTCTTGATCTCCGAGGCAGTTGCTCATTCCGGCATTCATATCCGCTGTCACCCGAGCTTTCGCGATCGCTGAGGGCTCCCTGAATGGTTCGCAGAAATCTCCACTGTTGGCTTACATAAACGGGCACGCATGATTAGCTTGCCGTCTTTCAAAGTCTGGACAAAGTGAGCTATCGATGTTTTCGACGATCCAACGACGATCAATGGGAACTTCGAACGTGCGACGGCACTTGTTGCACGCATGATGGAAATACCGACGCATGTTGCAGCACATTCCAAAACCCTGGGAATCTATTCTTGTGATGAGTGTCGGGCACTCACAGTTCAAGCATTCCGTCGTCGGCGATCGTAGCCAGATTGATTTCAGCACAATCCAGGGAATCGAACCCGGTCCGGTCTGCTGCCAGCCGAAACTCGTATCACTAAATGGAGCAGAGAACCAGTCATCGCTGTCCTGATCCGCACGACGTCGCCATTTAGTCCAGTACAGGTCAAGCGGGAAGTCTCTCTGGAGACGTTCGCCATATTTGAAGTCATCGCCCCTCTTTAACTCGAAGGATTCTCGCTTGCGGTCGATGAGAACGACCTCAACATTCTCATTGTTGAGCTGATGCGATTTAAAGAACGGTCGTAGGTCCGCGAGTCCTTGTTGATTCCAGTACTGAACTTCAACGGAACTCCTTCGAACAGTGATTAAGTTCAGGTGACAGCGTCGCGTGATGAGTCGTCGAACACGGTCTGCTTCCGATGGGGACAATCGATTGAGCCTTTCTCGGGCCCGACGGAGAACAGGCTCGTCTAGATTTGTTAGGGCCCAGGTAACGTGGTCCTCCACAGGCGAAGAGAGGCCGTCAAAAGAATTTATCACCCAGTGTTCGCTGTGTTGTCGATACCCGATTGATCGAGTTAGCGCAGCGGCTGTCGCGACCGATGATTGAATGAACTCTCGGCGGGTAAGTGATGCAGTGAGCAAGGTGATGGACATCAAAGCCTCTGTGTTGTTTTTCTGGATACGTGCGGTGTAGAGCTTCACGATCGCAACGCTGCGAACATTTTTGGCGGCTAGGAAGTCTCCTGAGCGTGAGGAACTCGAAAGATCCCAGGACAATACCGACAAGAATGAAACGAAGTGCGTGTCACGAATGGATCGAAGAATGGATGCTTTAGCTGCATGATACACCTCATCGCCCGGCTTGTTGCCGCCCCAGTGTAAACCACCGTGGCGATCCAAGATCGCTCGGTTGGCACTCAGCACCGACTGGCCGGTTTGGCTGAGTCTCTCAATGAGTCGTCCGAAGTATACCGGACGTGTCAAGAGTTGACATTCGAAGGCGGCTTGGTCTGCAGTTTATGAAGACGATTGAGCAGCGCTTGGCCCATGCCGGCTCGGGAAGTTGTAGTGAGAAGCCACATCGTTGTCGGATTTTCCTGCATCGGGATCAACAGTTGGTCCGCGAAATTCGCGGCGACCAGCTTTTGGAATTCATCAATGAATACGACTTTGTGTTTATCCTCCTGGTATATGTGCCTAAGGGTTTCTTGCATCTGAGGTTCTTTAAAGTTCGCTCCGTCGATAGAGTACGTCGACACAACACTGTCGATCGTGAAAAGGTAATTGTTCCAGAATCGACGTTCCGCTTTCTTCAAGCAAAAAAAGCAAGTGCCACATGGAGCTAGTGCTTCGAGATCGAAATCCTTGCACAGCATGCATTTGATAAAGAAATTCGCCATCATCGATTTTCCAGACCTCGAACTCCCGCTGATAATTGCACTGTAAGTGTTCATCGGTAAGCTTCCCGGCTCCGCGTCCTTGCCTCCTTGATGAATGAGTCGAACGATTCGCTTTAAATAATCCTTGCAATCCTCGTTGCCGATGATGTCGTCCCAAGATTCTGCGTCAAACTGCATCTAAGTTCTCCTTCGAGTTAAGATTCAACGGTCCAAGGATTCCATCGATCCCCAAATTCTTCATTGTCTCCGATGTCAACTCGACATTCGGTTCATAAGTCGTGGAATGATCATGAGTTTCGGGTGGAACAACACCTGACTCGGTGATGGCACTGGTGTCACCACCAAGTGCTTCGGACCTGCGAAACGTCCAGTAGCGACCATCTCTCTTGTGAGTGTAGGTCGCTAGGACTCCGAGCCGCTCCAGAAGCGACGTGTGCGCTCGAATTCGCTTTCCGAGGACGTTCGCACTCTGGGTCAGCCAGGGTTCATTGTCCTTATGACCGAGGCTGTGAGCTGCTCCATTGATGGCAGTGACGAGCTGCGTCGCTCGAATCGTCAATGGCGTTTCATTTCGTTCGAGGTAATCGAGAAGACACTTAATGAGCGGGCGTCGAAGAATTTCGTCGACATCCTGAATGGACGGCCCGCCAGCTGGATTCGTCTCGATAATCTCGTCTGAAATGATGCCCGTTATAAGTGTAAGTGTTCCTGCTGAAAGCGGGGTCGCGAACTTCTTGAAGGCGAGTCGAGTTAAGAAGTCTTTGAACCGCTTCGATTTGACATTGATCCAAGGCTTCGTCGAGTCCCGATTCAGTTGGACTTCAGCTTCGTCGCCAGGTCCGAGTCTCGATTTGTGAAGTTCCGAGCGGACGAATTCAAGGAACGTCTCGATCGTGAATTTGATCTCGGCGGTGGCCTCCGCTGGAGCCAGCAAGTTCGGATTCACGCAGTCGTCATTGTCTGGCATTGGCTCGTATGCGGTATCGATCACTTGAGTTTGCGGTTCGTCGTCATTCACGGTAGGTATCCTTGAAAGTGTCAAACTACCTAGTTCCAAATAGTTCCGTATTTGCCTCAGGATTCGTCAGCCTGGTTCGTCGAAGCCGGACTATCGACCGAATGCCCCTGCTGCGATCGACACCAAGTGTCGACAATCGTTGCCATTGCACGCCGAAGATCGGCAGGCACCGATGCCCACGATTTGACGATCAACCATAAGCCTGGATCGAGGGAGATCTGATGCAGGAGCTGCTCACCGTCGGTTGGATGATCAAGATGCGGCGACTTGCTTAAGTGACCGGTGATGACACCGGAATGCTGCGCATGCGCTGATTTAGTGGATACGAGAAATCGCAAGTCCTGCTTTAATGGACGGTTAATCAAATTCTGAGGAGGGTTCGAATCCTGCCGGGCGTAATTTCGTTTCGCATTCAAATCCGTGAGCTGTTACGTTCCCTCTCGCGGGAACTGCTTCAACTGCTTGAGGTCGACTTATCTTTTCCCTCTGCGATCGAGAACCATTCCTTTTTGATCATCGTAGAGAGATTGTTTGCCCACCTGTTCATGCTGCCGATTCAACCTCTCCAACCTCAGAGGCTGCAATGGACGAACCTCGGAGTGCACTTGATCCAAGCATTCCTCCCAAGAATGATTTCTGATTGGACGGCACATCTCCGCGTGTTCACGAAGAGATTTATGGATTACGTTCGCAAAATCGGCCAAGCGAAATGGACTCGCCACTCAGGACAAATGAGGAGGCTCATCAACTTTTCTCTTCTCCATTTCCTCGAAGTAATCCTTTGCTCTAGTAATTCGACCAAGACCTTCGTAATTTGTAATAGGTTGGCTCCGATTCCAACGACGCATTCTTCCTCAAGTGGTGAGGATCGCCCCCATGAGCATGGACCGGACCGTCGATCGCTGTGGTCAAGCAGCCGCGAGATTGGAAAAGACCGGAGCGATAGCAACCCTATTCATTGGAATGATCCTTCTTGTCACCGTCGCTCAAGCGCAGCCTACTTTTCCGGTGTTCGGTCCTCCTGTCTATTCTCCATTCGGCATTCGTCCGGTGATTCAAGTTCCCGCTGTTGACTTGCCTCAGGTCTCGGCCAACAAAACTTTTGGCTATCCGCTGACGCCGAATACCTGGAACACGACTTACTCCTATTCGGCATCTCATCCATCGGGCCTGTACTACTACCCCTACACGCAGATTCCGACGGCGCAAGTGAATCAAGCCGATCGAATCTCCATGCAGGAGAATCGCGCCACGATCCTTCGGAACGGAATGACCATTGGGATGCTGCGTCGACAGAAACGGCAGCTCTACTACGAGTCGAATTTGGTTGAGAAGCAACTCAACAATGATCGCCTGCTCCGGAAGTGGCAATACCAGAGGGAGTGGGAGAAGACGAGCGCTCCGTATCGCAAGGCTAGCCAGAAGGGGAAATTCGATCCCCCCTCCCCTGACGAGGCTAACAAGAAGGCACCTGCGGTCGAAAGGGAAGTAAACAACGCCTCAAGCCCGAACCCACCCGCCGCCGAGTGAACAAGCCGACGGCGAATACTTTCCGACTCCGTCCTGGGGTCCCCACTTCCCGTTTTGAGGAGTTCGATATCCTGATTCTTCATTTCTCGCTTTTCACCATGTTCGGGAAGGGGTTCTTCCAGATCTCTTCAAATGACGATTTCCCGTTAAAATGCTCACTTTTCGGCAACTCTTTCCGTTGAAGTTCACAGGCTTTAGGATCGACCTTGTAAGATAACGGGGTCATCATTGAACCCGAGAAATTCATGAATCGTCAGACTCCGCCATCACCTGAAAAGCCGAACGGCACCTTTGCCTTTGTGAGCCTGGGTTGCCCGAAGAACCTTGTCGATTCTGAGCGAATGCTCGGGCTCCTGGCAGGAGAGGGCTACGTCCCCGTCTCGGACCCCAAGGGGGCCGACATGGTGATCGTCAACACCTGTGCCTTCATCGAATCAAGCCGCCAGGAATCGAAAGCGGTCATTCGAGAAATGACCGACATGAAGGAGCGCGGCGAGGTCGGCGGAGTCATCGTCACCGGTTGTCTCGCGGAGCGAATGGGACCGCAGATCATCACCGAGATCCCACTCGTCGATCATGCCGTTGGCGTCTTTGGGCGTGATGAGATCGTGAAGGTGGCCGACCGATTCATGAATGGAAGCGTCGAGCAGCGGACGGTCTTTCGGCCGGTGCCGGTCAAGGCGCTCGAGGACACGGCCCGGCTCCGCGTCACGCCGCGTCACTTTGCGTACTTGAAGATTTCGGAAGGCTGCAATCGAACGTGTACGTTCTGCGCGATTCCAAAGATGCGGGGTAAGCACGTCACGAAGTCGATCGACTCGATCATAGCCGAGGCACAGGAATTGGTTCGTGACGGCGTTCGCGAGCTCGTTGTCGTTTCGCAAGACACGACTTATTACGGCCTCGACATGTACGGCGAGGTCCGGCTCAAGGAATTGATTCGTGAACTCGACCAAGTCGAAGGGCTCGACTGGATCAGATTCCTCTATGCCTATCCCGAGCACATTGATGAAGCGCTCGTCGATACCTGGGCCTCGTCCAAGAAGGTCGTTCCTTATCTCGACATGCCGCTTCAGCACATCAACGATCGAGTCCTCAAGCGCATGCAGCGCCGACACAATAAAGCGCAAACGGAAAAGATTCTCGACCTTTTAAGGGACCGCTGGCCTGGTTTGGCGATGCGCACGACATTTATCGTCGGATTCCCCGGTGAAACGGACGAGCAATTCGAGGAACTTCTCGAATTCGTGAAGGAGCAAGAGTTCGAGCGGGCTGGCGTTTTCACTTATTCGATTGAGGAAGGAACTCCTGCCGTCAAGCTCGACGGCCATCTCCCTGAGGAAGTGAAAGCAGAGCGCCAGCAGCGACTCATGCAAGCTCAGCAAGAGATTGCCTTTGCTCATGCACAGGCGAAGGTGGGGCAGGAACTGGACGTCATCATTGATGCGGTTGATCCCGACGAGGAGAACTCCTGGATCGGTCGTACGAAGTCAGATGCCCCGGAAATTGATACCGTTACCTTCGTGATGGGCGAGGACTTGGAGCCTGGTCAGATCGTTCGGGTCCGCGTGATCGATACGCTTGACTACGATCTGGTTTCAGAGGCGATCGAATCTCCTCGATAACGAACGAGCCCATTGCAATGAATCAAATCAGCAGGGCGTGAACCGAAGGATTCATTCGTTTCGTTCAACCTTATCGGCATGAAGAGGTGGCAGTGCCATGAGTGGCGAGACGCCGTCCACATCCAAAGGAGCGCGAGTCAGCCTCTGGAGTTTGCCGAATCAACTCACCACTTTACGTTTATTGCTCTCCTTCGTTTTATTCGTGACCATCTCGTACCAGTACTGGCGCGCGTCGCTTGTACTATTCATCGGAGCGGCTATCACCGACTGGCTTGACGGCTACTTTGCTCGCAAGCAGGGACTCGTCTCATCCTTCGGTCGCATGTACGATCCGCTCATCGATAAGGTACTCGTCTCCGGGGCGTTTATCTTCCTTATGGAGATTCCGGGGTCCGGCATCGTCGGTTGGATGGTGACGATCGTTGTGGCGCGTGAATTTCTCGTGACCGGCATCAGAGGTTACATCGAAGAATTGGGAATTTCCTTTGGCGCGGATCAACTCGGCAAGATCAAGATGGTGCTGCAGTGCGTCGCCTTGATTTGGCTCTTTATTTTCTTCGACCAAGGGTGGAACCACGCTGAAGTTCGTTGGCCTTACGTTTTGCGTGATACCTTCAATTATGCCGCCGTCGTGGCGACGCTTGTGAGTGGCCTGAATTATTTACGGCGTGCCCTCCCTTACATGACTTGAAGCAGTCCATCGTTGCACCGAAAGGCTGAGCGGCTACCATTAAGGTGGATAGGGCTGTACTGGCGTGTTCCGCCGTACTTCAGTTGACATTTCGTCGGTCGAAGCAGCGTATCTAGCAAGATAAGGGCCTTCCATGAGTCTTCTGATAAGCACCCTTTGCGCGCTGTCCATGGTGTCTTGGGGAGCCGCGCCCGATAACTCTTGGCCTCAGTTCCGTGGGCCGGACGGTGACGGTCAATTGAAGGAGGTCCGTTTCCCCACCAAATGGGACGAATCGACCAATATTGCCTGGAAGGTGCCGATCCCAGGAGCAGGGTGGTCACAGCCCGTCGTCACTGGCGACAAAATCTTCCTGACGACGGCTGTTTCCGAAAAGTCGGAGAAGCCGAAAAATATGTCGCAAGGGACGAGTGACACCCGCTCGATGTTCGGCAATACCAAGCCCCCCGAAACGGTGTATCGCTGGGAAGTGATTTGCCTGGATGCAAAGACGGGACAGATTCTTTGGGAGAAGGCGGCGGCGGAGCAGAAGCCCGGTATCCCCATTCATCCGTCAAATACCTATGCGACCGAGACACCTGCGACCGATGGGAAGCATGTGTTCGCCTACTTCGCGCCGATTGGAAAAGTGGTCAGCTTTGATCTCGATGGCAATCTCATCTGGGAAGTAGACGTCGGTGTCAGGCCCATCGCGAACGGAATGGGAACGGGCAGTTCTCCGATCACACTCGATGGGAAGTTGATCCTGCAGTCAGACAATGAGGAAAAATCTTTTCTCCTTGCGCTTGATGGTAACACGGGGAAAGAGGACTGGAGAGTCGAGCGGGGAAAAGGGACGTCATGGAGCTCGCCTTATGTGTGGCGAAATAAAGATCGGCAAGAATTGATTGTTTGCGGGGCGAGCAAAGTCGAGTCGTACGATCCAGCGAGTGGAAAGCTTTTATGGAATAGCACGAGCATCAAGTCAGGATTCTCAGCCAGCCCGGTCGGAAATTCCGAGATGCTATTCGTCGGCAATAGTCCTCCTCTGAGTACATCGCCTCTTCTCGCGGTAAAGGCGGGAGCGAATGGTGATATCACGCTGCCGAAAGGGGCGAAGTCGAGTGAGTGGACTCCGTGGTCACGATTGAAGTCAGGTCCCGGATTGTCATCGCCGATTCTTGTGGGAGATTTACTTTACATTGCGACCGATTCGTTCCTCAACTGTTATGACACGAAGTCAGGAGAGCGTCTCTATCGCGAACGGCTTCCTGAGGCGCGCCATATCGTGGCTTGTCCCTGGGTCGCTGGGGATAAGATCTTCTTCCTCGATGAAGAGGGGCACACCTACGTCGTGAAAGCAGGACCTGCTTTCGAATTGCTCGGTGTCAATAAACTGGATGACGTCTTCTGGGCATCTCCCGCGATTGCCGGGGATATGGTGCTCTTGCGCGGCGTTGACAAACTGTATGCTGTCAGACAGGCGAAGTGATCGATTTCCTCGCTCAGCGAGATGCAGTTCTCACATCCGTGAGAACAGTGCATCCACGAACGCGTCAGCGTTAAAGAGCTCGAGGTCATCTGCTTTTTCGCCGACGCCGACGAATTTGACGGGCAAGCCGAGTTGATGGCGAATACTGACGACGGCTCCCCCCTTTGCGGTGCCGTCGAGTTTCGCCAGGATAATTCCCGTGCACCCGACACTTTTGCCGAAGTGCCCCGCTTGCATAATCGCATTTTGCCCGTTGGTAGCGTCCAGGACGAGAAGAACCTCATGCGGGGCGCCGGGGATGGCCTTGCCGATCACGCGGTGAATCTTCTCCAATTCTTTCATCAAGTTTCCCTGAGTGTGCAATCGACCGGCCGTGTCGACGATAACGACGTCCACGTTGCGGGACTTGCCGGCCGTGCATGCATCGAACGCGACGGAGGCGGGATCCGCGCCGGGATTCGCTTTGACAATATCGGCCCCGACCCGTTCGGCCCACATGCTCAGTTGATCG
>JAIEPU010000252.1 GCA_019748235.1 bacterium | reverse complement strand
CCGGCGAGAAGCCAAGGATGCATGAAGGAGAGAATCCCCATCAACCACGCATCCTTTCGTGGAGCAACTCTGCGAGAAGGGAATCAACCGGTTTGCTGGTTCGGCATAATCGATAATCGATCGACACACGGGAGCATTCACGGCCGAGCTCATCAATGTAATCTTGCATCGCTCGCACAAAGTCCTCACGTAGTGCCCGAGGGTCACACGTCAAGGATGCTTCTGATTCCATCCCCTCGAATCGGGTCGGGCCATTGAAGGGGAAGTCGAGTTCATCATCATGCAATACGTGAAAGACAATCACGTCGTGGCGTCGTCGACGAAGTTGACGCAGTGAGTTGATCACTGATGTTCGTTCCGCCAATAAGTCTGAGACGATAACGATAAGACCTCTTTTGGGTTCACGATCGATCAACTGGGAGAGTGTCTTCGTGAAGTCCAGTTTATGGGCCGGTTGCACGATATGAGTCGCCTGCAAAATCGCGCGAAGGTGATTCGATTGATTTCTATGCGGTACCTCCGCCCGAAGGGCATCGTCAAAGACGAGCAACCCGACGGCGTCTGACTGACGCAATAACAGATAGGAGAGTGAGCCGGCGAGGAGAGATGCATAAGAGTATTTGTTCGACTCTCCTTCCCCGTAATTCATTGAGGCGCTGGCATCAAGAAGAAGGGTCGCGCGAAGATTCGTTTCGTCTTCGAATTCCTTGACATAGAGCTTGTCGGACTTAGCCCAGGCTTTCCAATCGAGCAATCGCAGGTCGTCTCCCGCGGCGTACGGGCGATGTTGCGCGAAGTCGGCGGTCCCGCCTCGAAACGGGCTTCGGTGCTTTCCAGAGATCAATCCCTCGACGATGGCTCGCGTGCGGAATTCCAGAGCGGAGACACGCGCAATGACATCAGGATCGAAGGATCGCGGCGAAACGTTGGTCACGCGTCAGGTCGTCCTCTCGTTCAGGTGTTTCCGCAATGATTCGAGCAATGATCTTGTCCGGCGTGATGCCTGCCGAATCTGCCGTGAAGCTTGGAATAATGCGGTGCCTTAGAACTGGAGCCGCAAGAGCAGCAATGTCCGAGCAAGAGGCGCTCGTACGCCCATGAAGAATGGCTCGGGCTTTCGCTCCAAGGACAAGAAACTGCACCGCGCGTGGACCCGCGCCCCACGAAAGATGCTCCTCAACGTGTGCTGGAACTCCCTCTTCTCCCACGCGTGTTTGCCGCACGATCGCGAGCGTATACCGAAGGACATGATCGGTAATCGGCACCTTTCGAACGATCGACTGTAAATCGAGGATTTCATCTCGGGAGATGATCGTTTCGACGGTGGGAACATCGGCACTGGTCGTTCGACGCGCGATGTCGAACTCTTGCTGGTAACTCGGATAGCGGACGAATACTTTGAACATGAAACGATCTTGCTGTGCCTCGGGGAGCGGATAGGTTCCTTCCTGTTCGATGGGATTTTGTGTCGCCAACACAAAGAAAGGGTCTGCCAACAAGTGTCGGACTCGGCCGACGGTGACTTGGCGCTCTTGCATCGCCTCTAGCAAAGCGGCCTGCGTCTTAGGGGGCGTTCGATTGATCTCGTCGGCGAGTATCGCATGCGCGAAAATCGGCCCCTCCAAGAAGCGGCGTTCCCGTTCGCCGGTCGTTCGATTCTCTTCGATCACTTCCGTGCCAGTGATGTCGGCAGGCATCAAGTCGGGGGTGAACTGTATTCGACTGAAGGAAAGAGATAAACATCGGGCGAGAGTGCTGACCATGAGGGTCTTCGCTAATCCGGGGACCCCTTCCAGAATGCAATGCCCCTTGCAGATAATGGCAATGAAGAGTTCTTCAATGACGTCATCCTGTCCGACGATGACTCGGCCGATCTCAGATTTGAGCTTCGTGAACACGTCGCGCAGACGCTCCACCGTTCTCAGATCATCATCGGCAAACGAAGTCACCTCCACCATCGATCAATGCTCCTCGTTTTGTCGCGTCGTCCTGGACCGCATTTCCTGAGCCCTCGATTATCTTATCGCGGACTCTGGGTGAGCAGAACAAAGGGTCTCATCGCTCATAAATCGGGAGAAATCCGTTATCGAGTTGCAGGATCGTCAGATTGAGAGCGGTCGTATAAACCGGTCCGATGAACCCCTCGTTCCAGCTTCCGTCGGGAGTCTGTTGTTCGAGAAGGATCTTTTCAATCTTTTGGGAATAGGGCTGCCATGCCTCATCCCCTTTACGATAGATGACCTGCGAGTAATAGTACTGTGCATAGTGCCAATGCCCGAGGGATTGAGCCGGACCGGTAAGCGTCAGCGTCCGGTCCGCGTAGGCGATGAGTTTCTTTGCCAACGGATTGTCATACTCTCCAGCATTGAAAAGGCAGACGATGGCGGCCGCGGTGATAGGGGGCCTCGCGCCTCCCGGCGTCTTCAAGCTATATCGAACGCCCCCCTCGTTGTCGGTGCATCGTTCGATGTATCGAATGCCTCGATCGATGATTTCTTTAGGAACGGCGATCCCTGCGTCGCGGCACGCGCGAAGCCCCTGCATTTGAGTGACGGTGACCGACCCTTCATCGAATCCGTTTCCATCCCGAGCGGAAACATAGCCCCAGCCGCCGTCGTCGGTCTGCGCCTTGCCGGCGAAATCGACTGCGCGCGTGAGGACATCAATGATGCGAGTTCGTCGAGCGTTGTCCTCTTCCTCACCAAGGACTTCGGAGAGGAAAAGCATGGAGAATCCATGTCCGTAAAGGTAACGGCTGTCTCGTTGTGGATCGCCGATGAGGCCCGAGGGTTGCGATTGATCGAGGAGAAATCCGACCGCCCCCTGAACTTTTGCGGCATATGGCCCTTGAATGGTGGTATTGCCGTCGAGAAGGAATGCCATCCCCGCGAGGGCCGTCATCGCGACCGGATACATTCCTCCGTCCGCAAGCCACTGCCCGTTGCGCGTTTGAGTTTGAGCAAGATACCTCAAGCCCCGATCGACGGCGGATTTCACTTTCGGATCGCGCGCGGCATCGGCCCCGTCCGCTACATTGTCAGCGAGCAGATAAACCATCACGGTCATCAGCAGGCATCGAGGAATAATCATCTCGCTTTCAGTGCGTATGAACCTGAGTCTATCGTGGAGAGGCTTTCGCATCCTGCTCTCGCTTCTCACGCGCTTTTCTCGCCCGGTCGAAGAATCGTCTCATCATCGGGCTGGTGGCACTGTTCTCGACCGTCGGAACAAGCTGGGGAGTCTGTCCATCCCGCAAAAACTCGAAACGAATCCGCAGATTATTGCCGCGGACTTCAATCCATTGATCATGATCGGAATAGGCGAGCTCGACCATCGTTCCATACTGATCGTGGTTTTGAGAGGCGACGCTTCTACCTGTTTCCTTGTCGATCAGATCAACCGTGGTGGCGGGGCGACGTTGATCGTCGCCGATATCGACCAGTCGATTGCCAATCATCACCAGATATGGGAGATCTTCGCCCGGGCTATACAGAAGATTTCGATTGTAGATTTCGCGGTGCCAGATCTTCTTACTCGTTTTCAGATCATACGCGCGAAGCCAACCGTGAACGGTCATCATTCGCACATTGGTCGATGGCGAGACAGGGTAGATGTTCTCATTCGCGAAATTCTGATTCGAACCGACGTAAAGTCGCTTGCCGTCGGAGTAGGCGTGAAGCATCGTCGGGCCGATCGACTCCTTTGATTCCTCGGCAGTGAGCTGCTCGTGAATGATCAACTCTCCGGAGTCGATTCGGACGACGCTTAGATTTCGCTTGTCATCGAAGAGGATGATCCATTTGTCATCGATCATCTTCCATTCCGTTCCAGCGGGAAGAACCTGCTTCCAGGCATGCGTCTTGATGATGGGATCATACATGCGAAGAAGTTTTCTTTGGCTGTTCAAACCGTCCGATTGAAAGAGGGCGATTCGTCGGCCGTGTGTTCCATTCATGAACCGAATATCGGGCCCGATTTCGCCAGTGAGAAGAAGCTCTCCATCGAGTGTGCGATGAGCTGACCATTCTCCCCTTGGTGACACGATGATGACGTATTCGCGATCAGACGTAATGAATTGGTCCTGGTTCAAGTCGGATCGAGTCCAGAGAACCTCGTTCGTCCATGGATCGATCACGTGCAGCATTTTCCCCGCCCGGACGACAAGATGATTGGGGCCGCATCCGATGATCTTGGGCCAAAGCATTTGTCCCGAGAGATAGGTTGCCGAAGACGCTCGAACCGTGCGGACCCGACCGCTTGTCGAGACGACTTGCGTCAGTTCCGCGGAAGGGTCTTCAAAGCCGCGATGCCAATGAAGGCGTTTTTCCAGGCCGCTGATCGCATAGATCGAATTCGATTGCTCGAACAGCATGAGGGAGCCGAGTTGCTGAAAGAGAAGGGGCTGTTGATAGGCGAGCGATTTTGGCATCCCTTCGATTTTCCAATCGATCTTGCCACTCGATCGCCCGACGAATTCCAGATCCCAGCGTTGATGATCGAGAACGACGATTTTGTCAGCGAATGAAGGTAGCCCCGATCGCGCGGGAAATGCGACACGCCGATTCGGTTCGGGGCGAAAGGAACGTTCCGAGGAAGCCTGGATCTTAACGGAGTTCCACGGAGGAGACACGACGGGACGTTCGATGGGAGTGAGTCTCTCTTTGAACTTTTCGATCGAAGAAGAGATCTGTTCGCGATCGTCTTTCGAAAGACCTTTGGTGATTTCCGGCGAGTCCAATTCATCCAAGTAGTATTGAGCATCCCTCGGTCGATCGGTGAGGAGTGCCAGATCCACCAATTGGCGGAGGGCCTCCGTCGTCACTTTTGCCGAATCTCCCTCCGCAGCGCGAATGAAATTCATCTCTGCCTCGGCCGGTTGCTCATCAGCAAGACTGATCTCGCCGAGGGCGAGTCGGCTCTCGCAACCAATCTCCTGACCCTCAAAGAGGAAAGCGAGGACTTTTAATTCATCGGCATTCTTTTCTCGGGTCGCGGTGGCCAGTCGTCCGCGATATTTCGCGATCAGCAATTCTTTCTTTTGTTCATTCAATCGGGAAAGAGACTTCCGAAGAAAGGCTCGTGACCAGGACCGGGGAGTTCGGCGTAAAAAGTTCCAATCAGATGGGATGGCTTCGTTCAAATGGAGTGCCTCGTGTTGATCGAGAAGAGAGACGATTTCTTCCGTCTTCCCCGCGCGAATCAAGAATTCGGCCTTGAGGCGAAGATAGATGCCTCGTTCCACATCCGTGGAGGCCATTGCCCCCAGCTCGTTCACGAACGACTCTGGAATCGACGCCTGAATCAGACCTTCATGCGCCGCCAGATCGAAGAGCAATGTTCGAGACTGTTTCACTTCGTCGAGCGCTGCGTCTCCCGCAGCACCACCTTGGAGATCCGCGATCGCGTCGAGCGTCGCCCCGAGCGTTAGATGGACAAGACCCCGCTGAAACAAGGCGCGAACGTCTTTGGGGTTCGCCGTAAGTAGTTGATTGACTTGAGCCTCTACCCGTTCCATGAGCGGAAAGGATTGCAGTCCGGTAGCACCCACGGCAAGAACAGCATCCTTCGACGCGAGAATTGATCCAATGGGCTGGCGATCGCGCGAGATCAATTCTCTCTTCGTTCGACCGGTTCCCATATCCATCACGAGTACGCGTCCGTCCGTTGTCGGAAGCAGATAGTTACCGTCAATTGCCAACCCACGTCCGGAGGGAAGAGGGATGGGGACTTTCCAAGCGACCTTACCATTACCCATTCGAATGCCACGCGCCTGCTGAGAGCCAATGGTCACCAACATGGAGCCGTTCACTGAACCCAGGTACCAATCGGATTCGCGCGGGGCTCGCCAGCGAGGCTTTCCCGTGTTGAGATCGATGCAATGGATTTGATGGCCGAGTGGCTCGGAAACAATGACCGCATTGTTCGACACGATCGGAGCATCGGTCCCCAGAATCATCGTGGGGGGAGGGATGGTTTGTGTTCCGAGCGTGTATTGAACGGGAATCTGACCTTCGGCAACGAGTGAATACTCCCAAAGCCGACTCCGTGTGATTGGGTCAATGGCCACGAGCAAAAAGAGATTCGTCGGGCAAAGCAAAATGCCGTCCGCATCGACAACACGACATGCTTGGGAACGACGAAAAATATCGGAATCAACGCTTCTGCTCGCGACGGCAAGAAGTTGTCGCCATAGGATCTCTCCCGTTTCCGGTGCCACACAGTACAGCCCAATTTCAGATCGGCATTCACCGATCACATAAAGTCGATCGTGGATCGGAGTCGGTGGGCCGAAGAAGTAGATCGGCTCATCAATCGCCTCCCTCTTTTGTTTCCCCAACTGCCAATGGACGGCCAATGTATCGGCATCGAGCGCGACCAACGTGTTCCGTCCTCTCTCGCTGCCGGCATTCCCCCCCGGCTTGTTCGCAAAAGGTGGCAGATATGGATTCGGATTGAGGGGCAAATCATCGATGAGATAGATTCGGCTTTCGTCCGTCGTCAGCTCGCCGTAAACCTGATTCGCGACGAACGTGCATTCGAAGCCGCTCGGATTCGGCGACATGGCATAAGTGCGGTTCTCGGGCTTGAGGAACTCAGAAGTGATCGCGGTTTGATTGACAAATTCCTCGATCTTCTGACCGTTTTGCGCGTCGATGGCGACCGTACTGTCAAAATCGCGAAAGTAAAGTCGCCCATCCAATACCACTGGGCGATGTCCAAACAGGAGCGGTGCCTGACGCGGCAAACTTGCGCTCGTCATCTCGTCGATGATCGATCCAATCATCGGATCATGAGTGAGAGGCCATTGCCATGATGAAGCTAACAACGGCCAACCCGCGCGTTTGGAAACTTCATCAGATGTGGAGGGAGGTTGGGGCTTTAGCTCCTCGCTGAGCTGTTTCCATTCATCCTGAAACTGCGTCAACAGCTTCGCGGCATCTTGTGGCCGGCCCTTCACCAATACGCGTCCGGTAAGAGGTGGCGATTGTTCGTCCCGATGAAGAATGGCGAGGGAGATTTCTCGCTTCAGTCGAACCGCTTCGAGCGGCTTCTCTCGGTGGGCCGTCGAGCTCAGAATTCGATCGAAGTAGAAAAGAGCGAGCGACGCCCGGCCAGTATCCAGATTCCAACTGGCCACGCGATCAAGAGCACGTAGGCCTGCCCCGGTCAGAAAGAATCGCCGCGCGATCTGGGCCAAGCTTTCGATATTGTTCGATCGGAGGGCCTCGTCAAGCAGATGATTCGCTTCGTCATCGTTGATCTCTCGATAACGTTGCAACACCGCCGGGACCGACCCAAGGATTAACTCCTCCGCGGCTTCGTTCGACTGCTTCCAGTTTTGTTCCCCATCTCGAACATACCAGGTCTCCTCACTATTGAGGATCGATTGCAACAGTTCGAGACCTCGATCGATTTCTTTCTCGTTCAGAAGAGCGGCCGCCTCCTCCAGCTTGCGCCGGCCGTTTGGATCGGTGGGAAGTGTCGTCGGCTCATTCTGCAGAGCTGCTTTTGCTGCAGGTTTTTGCGGAGTGTTTCTGCTGCCGGGAGCGCGCGGCACCGCCGGCTGAGCAAGGAGGACCGGAGCCACGAGTAACCAAGTCATGAGAACGGACGTGGTCTTCCGATGGGAACCTGACATGTCGACGAAGATCCTGCACACCTCGAACCGGGAGAGAAATTGCCCAGACTTGAAGATTCTTCCACGGACAAGGTCTCCCTGCAATCACCAAGGGAGCGACTCGTGAAAAACGTGTTGGGATTGACCAAATCCCTCGTCCCGGAGATGTTCCCGGCACGGTCTCGTAATACAGGAAAAATAGGCAAAGTAAGCGGTTTTAGGCGGCTAGAATCAGCGCCGCTGAGCGAAAGGAGCAAGTCAAAACGATGCACATGCTCCTCGTCTCGACCCTGTTTGTCACGTTGCTTGGCCAAACGAACGGTTCATCCGGCACCACATCCGTTCAAAATGGTTGGGACCGCCCGAGCTCGTCAAAGCTTGGGATCGAGAAGGAAAATCCATTCGAAACCGAACAACTCGATCGCCCATTGACGCATGTCGTTCGCCAGATGAACGATCTTCCCGCGCCAAACTCGACTGCGCCGCTTCCGGTTCCTTCGCGGTTCGAAAAAACGTATCAGGCACAGAACAAGCCCGCGACGCTCGATTACATCTACATGGGGAAGTCGAGTGTCGAAGAGCCCGCGACGAGCGGCGTTCTGATGAACCAGATTGGCTTCGACTATCGTCTGGTCAGGCCATTCTTCAAAACACCCGCCGCGTTTACGTTTCGACCGGCAACCAGCATCCTCTTCATGTCGGGTCCAGGGGGAATCGATCTCCCCGAGCAGCTCTACATGTTCGCGTTTGATTTCCAGCTCGACATCCCCGTGAATGAGCGCATCGGCGTTTCACTGGGCATCACCCCCGGTATCTGGTCGGACTTGGTCGTCATCACGAACGACTCCTTCCGCTTACCCGCCCGAGCGTTGTTCACGTTCAAATTTAGCGACACTCTTTTCTTCGCGGGTGGTCCGATTTACACGGACAACATTCGTCGGAACATCATCCCAGGAATTGGCGTGATTTGGGATCCGAACGAGAAATGGCATCTCGAATTGCTCTATCCGCGGAGCCGAATCGTTTATCGAATCAACGATGCCTGGGCTCCCTACCTCGCTATCGAACGAGGCGGCACCACCTACAGTATTCGATTGAACGGTGCGAACTCAGACTTCGAGTACCGCGATTATCGATTGATGCTCGGTATCGATATCGGTCAGTGGACGGCGGCCAATCTCTTCGCGGAGTGCGGTTTCACGTTCGATCGCCGGTTCCGTTTCGATTATCTGCCTCAGCTCACCATTCAGGATTCATTCATCCTTCGGGTCGGTGCTCGGTTCTGACGTCGGTCGTTCATTGAAGCTCATTGAGCAACAGTTGATAAACGTCGGTCACGCACAGGTCTTTTCTATCGTCGTTCTGAAGATCGGTCATCAGGATGGGGCGGTCGATGGGATCCGCCGCCCAAAGTCCGTGACTTCCGCGAACGATGGTGGGATCAAGAGGTATCACATCCAGCTTCATCCGAAAACCTAGCATTTTTGCAGCCAGCTTGCGCGCCACACGTAACTTTGGGAATGATAGAGAGGGGTCGAAAAACATTTCGCAAGGGTCGTATCCAGGTTTGCGATGGATGTCGACCGTCCGCGCGAAGTCCGGTGCGGCCCGATCGTCGAGCCAATAGGGGTATGCAAACCACGCCTTCGGTTGACTTAGCAGTACGATCTCACCACTTCTCG
>JAIEPU010000131.1 GCA_019748235.1 bacterium | reverse complement strand
CGATCAAGGCCACCCCTCCGATGATCCAAACCCTCGTTTCGAAAGCTGCCGCGATGGCAAGCATTCGGGGAGGACCGGGCCACGATGGAAGTTCTTCCCACTTCGGCGTCTGATCATTCAATCGAAGTCGAAACGCACGGCCGACTGTTGTTCGCGAAGAAGGAGATTGCTGTCCTCCGGCCACGTAAATGTCGTCTTCCAGCAAAGCGCTACAGGAGTTGGCGAGCGTTATCGGAAGAGAGGGAAGGGGAGTTATTTCAAGCTTGCCGGAGAGGGTCGAGATTCGAAAGGCGTCGGCGAAGTGGCCATTCGAGTTACTTCCACCAATGCATAGGAGCGAGTCTTTATGTGTGACGGATACTCCATATCCGAGGGGGCGCGGGAGCTTTCCGATCGTTGCCCACTCACCGTCAGGCGAAGTGAGTTGCCAGATGGAGTCGTGCCATTTCTTTTCGCCACCCGCCCAAGGTTTGCGATCAGGGAAATTCGCTCCTCCGGCGATGATGAGAGATCCGCCAGACACACCCACGAATGGGCCGGCAAAACCTTCTTTGTCCGGAAGCGATGTAATCTGCTCCCAAGGAGCGGTCGGTTCGTGGAGAAAGAAAAGAGTCATCAGAGCCCAAACGGAGTGACCCATTTCGTCTCCCGGTTATCTCTTCGAGGGAACATCTTTAGAGGGGATATGCTCATCCAAGAATTGGAAAACGTGTTTTGTAGGAAGATCACCCGGTTGTCCCAGTTCTCGATTGATTGTCGCGTGTGACTTGTTTGGCTCAGAGATCACTTCAGCATGTCCTCCGGCATCATTGATCGCTTGCGCAAGCGATTCGGATTGAATTCTTCCGTCTCTCCGACTGGCGATGTGCAAGATCAAGAACGGGGGAATAGATTTCCCCTTTTCGACATGCGCGATCGGAGAAGCGTCTCGTTGAGTCGATTGATCCTTCGTGAAGACCGTTTCGTACATTTGTTTCATTCGTGGGATCGCTGCTAATTCAATTTGTCGTGGAATATCGTACGCAGCGCCATCGAGTAAGATCACGCCGTGAATGTTCCTCAAAGTAAGTCCTTGCTTTTTTAAGTACCGCTCATCAGTCGACACAAGAGCGGCGAGATGTGCCCCGGCGGAGTGCCCCATGACGAAAATCAACTCCGGCGAACCGCCGAACTCTTTCGCGTGTGTACTGATCCATCGAATCGCTTGAGCGACATCTCCCGCTTGTCCCTTGTAGTCCGTTTTGGGATGCAATCGATAGTTGATGCTGACGAGAACAATTCCCTTTGCGTTCAGCGCTTCCTTTTTGAGATCGACACGTTCCTTGTTTCCAACCTGCCAGCCACCCCCATGAATCCAGCAGACGATCGGTAGATCTTTACCCGACGGAGGAGAGTAAACATCAAGGCTTGTTTCCACGCCGCCATCTTGGGTATCGGAATACACGATCCCCTTTTGAATTCTCGGATCTCCCATAGCGGACGGGATGCCGATCAGAAAGAGTAGTAAAGCGAGTCTGATTTGAGCCATCGAAACATCCCACCCGTTGAATTTCTTCAGACATAAACACATGAGGGAACGAGAAGTGCCGAATCTTTCAATGAGTTCATCGCATATTCCAATCTCGTGGTTTTAACCGTCGAGCGAAAGCTTAAAACAAGATCTGAAGTCGGGACCCGGAGTTTTCTCCGGGCATCCAGTGAGCCAGAATCTCTACCGGAGGTATGAATTATGTCAGCCTGGATTCTTGTCGGGGATGCAAGTCATGCGGTCGTCTACTCGGCGACGAAGCAAGGAATCGAGTGGCAGGAGATTGACTCATTTGTTCACCCAGGGAGCCGTCTCAAGAATTCGGAGCTGAGTTCCACCGAGCCCGGTCATGCGGCCCAGTCGAAAGGTGGCGTCAGGCACACTGCCATGGAGCCGCAGACCTCTCCAAAGGAAGCGGAGAAGCAACACTTTGCTCAGCAAATGGCAGACGTTCTCAATGCCGGAGCAGGTGCCCATCACTTCGATCGGCTTGTGGTCGTCGCGCCCGCTCACTTCGCCAGTTTGCTGGAACACCATTTATCGAGTGAATCTCAAAAGCGTCTTCACTCAGTGATTCACAAGGATTATCACTTCAAAACACATCAAGAGGCACGTGAGTCCCTTGAAAAACTTGTCTTTTCCGAGTGAGTTGAATTCGAAAGCCGTCTGCGAAACTGTCCAAGAGCGAGAGGACCGTAAGTAGGCCGTACCCCTTTTCCTCTCTCTCGACGGAATAGGCAGAGAGCGCACTCTCGTTCATTTGCTGGCGTCGATGAGGAACCTTGGGTATGTTTGAACAATCGCCGATGAACACATCATCGTCCTGGTCCGAGGGTCAACACCGTGACGGCAGCGATTCGCCTTACGATGCTGACTCTCTTTCTTGTCACTCGCGCGACCTCAACTATTGCCGACGACTCTCTTTCCCCAGATAAGATCGAATTCTTTGAGCGAAAGATTCGACCGCTTCTGGTGCAGCACTGTTATGAGTGCCACAGCGCGGACGCCGTTAAATTAAAAGGAGGGCTGCGACTCGACCTACGGGAGGGTTGGAAAGTCGGAGGCGAATCCGGTGAGCCGGTGGTTGTCCCTGAAAGCCCCGAAAAAAGTCTCCTGCTCCACTCCGTTCGGCAAGATGGCGCGGCATCGGCCATGCCTCCGACTGGTCCAAAGCTTTCCGCCGAAGAGATCGCCGATATTACCCAGTGGATTCGAATCGGCGCTCCTGACCCACGCGACGGAAAACTCGAAAACACAACGTCCACCAAGGAGTGGGAATCGCTTTATCAGGAGCGATTGAAGTGGTGGTCGCTTCAGCCGATCCCATCGGTCACTCCGCCGAAAGCCGAGTTATCCACATGGTCACGCAACGAAGTCGATCACTTCATCGAGCAATCGCTTCATTCCCATGGATTGCGTCCTGCGAAAGAGGCAAGCAAACATGTCCTCGCCCGTCGTCTCCATTTTGCATTGACGGGCTTACCTCCCTCGCCAGAGGTGATCAATCGGTTCATCAATGACGAATCGGCAAATGCTTACGAGAAGTACGTGGTATCCGTTCTGGCGAGTCCTCACTTCGGTGAGCACTGGGCGCGGCACTGGCTTGATGTCGTGCATTACTCCGATACTCACGGCTACGAATGGGATGTGCCGACGAAGAACGGTTGGATGTATCGAGACTATGTCGTCCGAGCATTCAATCAGGATCTGCCGATCGACCGCTTCTTCCTTGAACAATTGGCAGGAGATCTCATCGAGCCGAGAGTTGATCCCTCCACTAGCCGAAACGAGTCTCGCGTTGCAACGATGGCTCTTCGATTAGGAGAGAGACGACACGGCGATAGTGCGGCGGCAGAGGGAGTGACTCAAGAGGCGATTGCGAATGTCATCGACACGGTGAGCAAAGGCTTTCTGGGGACGACAGTTGCTTGTGCGCAGTGTCATGATCATAAGCTCGATGCTGTGGCTCAAAGCGATTTTTATGCGATGGCGGGGATGTTCATGAGTACCCGCTGGCATGCTTCGAACGTTGACGCTAGTGATCCCAATCAAGCCACCATCGATGAGATGAAGAAAATTAAGAAAGAGATTCGTAGCTCGTTGACGGAGCGATGGTTGAGATCCCAGGATTCGATTCGATCTCGAATCATGGAAGATCAACAAAAAGTATCAAAGGTCGAAGGATTCCCACAGACGGTAAGCGAACTCATTCGTCGAATGAAAGTAATGCCGCTGACCGCCGATCAATTCGCAGAGGAACAAAGTCGCCGAGTCGCGGAGAACAAATCCCATTTGAAACTCATCGCCGATTTCACACGAGATGAGGGTGCACTCGGCTGGAAATGGGACGGATTTGGGATGGAGCACGGCCTCGTCCAGGATGGTGAGTTCGTCGTGGCTCATGATGGAAATGAAGCCATCGAGCAAGTTCTACCAGCCGGTCGTTGGTCGCACGTTTGGTCGGATCGGTTTGCTGCCGCTCTTCGCAGTCCCTTAATGGACGTTTCAAATCCATACACGCTCTCTATCGGCCTTGCGGGAGGAAAGCAGGCGGCATGGACATTCACGGTTGATCATGCTTTCCACTCTGAGCGTTTGCAGTTCATTCAGCAACCTTTACGTTGGACGACGATCACTGCTGGCAACTTCGACACTCTTGAGGGGGGCATCGACAAAGTTTCAAGACGGGTTTATTTCGAGGTCGCCACCAAATCGCTCAACAACTATTACCCTCCACGTACCGGCTACGGTGGTGTCAAAGAGGAAGATCTTTCGAATCCGCGATCATGGTTCGGTGTGACAAAGGTTTACGAACATCCCGCTGGCAAGCCGCCGCTCGATGAACTATCGCATCTTGCTCCCCTGTTTACGAGAGAGGGGGATTGGACGGAACGTGTGGTGACGCTCATTTCCGAGGCGATTGAGCGATGGAATCGGGGTGAATGCAGTGCGGACGATGCGCGGCTGATTGATGAATCGCTTCAAGCGAAATGGCTCGACTCATCGATCGAGAATGATTCGAATCTAGAGGAACTCGTCAGCCGCTATCGACGTTGCGAGAAGTCGCTCAGGGAAGATCAAACAATCGGGGTGATGTCGGATTGGATCGAGGGTCGCGACGAACGAATTGGAATTCGGGGATCATACACCGAACTAGGCGAGATCGTTCCTCGTGGCAATATTAGATTTCTCGGAGGGTCGCGCCCGCGAGCCGTTTCTGCCTCTAGCGGACGACTCGAGTTTGCAAACAGTGTCGTTGATTCCTCGAATCCGCTTACCGCGCGCGTCTTCGTGAACAGAGTCTGGCAGCATTTATTTGGTGAAGGTTTGGTGAGAACGCCTGATGATTTCGGTCACTTGGGGGAGAAGCCATCCCACCCGGAACTCCTCGACTACTTGGCGCATCGCTTCGTCAAAGAGGGTTGGTCGCAAAAGAAGCTGATCACGCTTCTCGTTTGTTCGTCAACATGGCGACAGGATCATCGCGCTGATTCGAAAGGAATGGAGATCGATCCTGACAATCGGCTTTGGCATCATTATCCCGTCCGGCGATTAGAAGCAGAGTCCATTCGTGATTCGATGCTTTTCGTTTCGGGTCGCCTGGATCCGACGCTCTTTGGTCCGCCGATCAATCCTTACCGGACGGCAGAGGATTCCGCGAAGCGGCTCTTTTCCGGACCGATCGACGGTGACGGCCGACGCAGTCTCTACACGAAAATGACGTTGATGGAACCTCCTCGGTTTTTGGCGCTTTTCAATCAACCGATTCCGAAGCTTACGACGGGTAAACGAGATGTCACCAATGTTCCCGATCAAGCGCTTGCTCTTTTGAACGACCCTTTCGTGGTGGAAGTGTCACGCCGATGGAGTGAAGAATTATTGAAGGATGATGCCAAAACTCCGGAGAATCGAGCGGCAAAGATGTTTGAACGCGCGATGGGAAGACCTGCCGTTGAGGAAGAGGTTGTCCGACTCGTCCAACTGGTCAAGCAGAGTGCGGAACTGCGAGGAAAGTCTTCAGAACCATTGATGGAGTGTTCCGTCGCTTGGCAAGATGCGGCTCACGCGATCTTCAACATGAAAGAATTTGTCTATGTTCCATGACTGCTCATCGGGGGCATGTGCAAAGGAACAACTTCGATCCCATTCCCGGCGCCGGTTTATTCTGCAATCGGGATTAGGGCTCGGTTGGCTTGCATTCAATCACTTGTCACAGACCGCAACTGTCGCATCGGCGGCCAGCTCCCTGCACTTCGCCCCGCGAGCCAAGCACGTCATCTTCCTTTTCATGGATGGAGGGGTTTCGCACGTTGATTCCTTCGATCCCAAGGTGGAACTTGACAAGCGGCATGGACAACCAGCGAAGTGGAGGAGTGATGCCAAATCGCAGGCAGTGAGCGGAAATCGAAAATGGCTAAAGAGTCCATGGGCATTCAAGCAATATGGCGAGTCGGGGCTTTGGGTGAGCGATCTGTTTCCGAAGATTGCAGAGCATATGGACGATCTTTGTGTGATTCGGTCGATGGTGGGTGAAACTCCTTTACATGGCGCGCAGTCGCTTCTGCTTCATACGGGACGATCGATTGGGGCCGCTCCCAGCATCGGCTCCTGGATTTCCTACGGGCTCGGCACGGAAAACGAACAGCTTCCGGGATACGTCCTTCTGAACAATGACTGGATTCCCAATGGAGGTTTTCAAAACTTCGCCAGCTCGTATCTCCCCGCGACCCATCAGGCCACGATGGTGCGGGCCAAAGGAACCCCTGTCGATAATATTGTTCCATCTGATCCCGCCGATGTGCAGCGGGCGAAACTGGAGTTTCTGAAAAGCCAGGATCAATCGCTGGCAAAATCGACTGATGATCCTGCTATTGAAGCGGCGATTCAGAACTATGAGACGGCCGCGCGAATGCAGACGCTCGTGCCGGAACTGTGTGACGTGGCCTCTGAAAGCAAGTCCATTCAATCGCTGTATGGAGTCGATCGCTCAAACAATTTCGAGCACTTCTATTCTCTCCAGTGCCTTCGAGCACGGCGTTTGGTCGAATCAGGTGTGCGTTTTGTGGAAGTGACCTGCCCGAACACGCATGCCAACAATTCACCATGGGATCAGCACGGGGATTTGAAAAAGCGGCATGCCGAGAATGCTCGCATCACCGATCAACCAGTCGCTGCTCTCATCGCGGACTTAAAATCGCGAGGAATGCTTGATGAAACGCTCGTCGTCTGGGCGGGAGAGATGGGACGAACGCCGCATAGTGCCGGGGATGACGGACGTGATCATCATGTCAGCGGTTACACGATTTGGATGGCAGGGGGCGGCATTCGGGGTGGAATGACTTTCGGCGCGACCGATGAAATGGGGATGAGTGCCATCGAAAATCCCTTGGATATTCACGACGTTCATGCCACCATCTTGCATCAGCTCGGCGTGGACCACAAACGGCTGACGTATCGCTTCGGTGGGCGAGATGTCCGGCTCACGGATGTGAAAGGCCGAGTGGTGAAAGAAATCCTCTCGTAACGCTATCGATCCGTTGGAATGGGCGTGCGATTTCGTCGTGGAACGAATATTAGCACTTCATGATCGACGAATGCCTGACCATCAAAAACGGAAGGGTCGCACAATTCATGTCGTCCGATTCAACTACTCCTTCGACTGACCGCCTTTCGTTTCGAATTTGTTTCGGGTACGCGGTCGGCTCGCTGGGCATGTCCATCTTTGCGACGGTGGCCGGTCTTTTGCTTCTCGATTTTTTGACCGGATTTCTGGCCGTGCCGCCGCTTTGGGCCGCCTTCACGGTATTCATACCCAAAGTGTGGGACATCATCATCGATCCGATCGTTGGGCATCTTTCGGATCGGACGCAAACGTCGTGGGGGAGAAGACGGCCTTACCTACTGGCGGGGGCAATTCTTCTCGGTCTTACTTTCTTTCTTCTATTCTCTGTGCCTCCGTTCGAAAGCCCGGCGTCGCGAGCGATCTATGTCATGGTGATGTTCATCGCTGCTTCCACGGGGTACACCGTCTTCGGAATTCCGTATCTCGCGCTTCCGGCTGAAATGACGTTTGACTATCACGAGCGGACCAGGCTCGTTTCATTTCGCGTCGTGTTTCTACTGGTGGGGATTCTGTTTGCGGGGGCGCTTGCTCCTCTCATCATTGAGGAAGTTGCACGCGCGAGTACCGATACGCCTGGTGCCGATGATTTCCGCCGAGGGTACACGGCCATGGGAGCGACGCTTGGTATCGTCGCAACGATTTCGATGCTCTGGACATTCTTCGCGCTCCGAAATGCGCCGCAGCGTGATGCCATTCTGTCGATGGCAACCATTCGAGAACAACTTCTCGTGGCGCTTAAGAATCGCCCATTTTGTCGACTGCTGATTCCTTACTTCATTCAATTGCTTGCGATCAATTGCACGGTCGCATCCATGCCGTTCTTCGTTCAATACATTCTCGGAGATCGCCAGATCTTTGTCGGCGCATTTCTCTGTCTGATTGTTCCTTCTATCGTGGCGATGCCGCTTTGGGTCTTATTCTCCAATCGCTATGGAAAGCTGGCTGCCTATCTTGCCTCTGTTTCATTGTTCGCGATCGCGCTCTTTTCACTCTTTTGGGCGAGCGCCGAAAGACTGGAACTGTTCTACATTCAAATGGCATTCGCCGGGATTGCTTATGCTGGCACGCAAGCCTTTCCTTTCGCGATGCTTCCTGACGTCATCCAGTATGACGAACATCTTACCGGCCTAAGACGGGAAGGTGCCTACACGGGAGTCTGGCTTGCGGGGGAGAATGCCGGTGTTGCCTTCGGAACATTCCTCGCCGGTGCGGTCCTCGCGATCTGTGGATTCGTTGAATCGACGACCGGTGTCGCGGACCAAACAGAGACGGCAGTCTTTGGTGTAAAACTTGCGTTCACGGCTGTTCCCGCCACCCTATTCGCGGTGAGCGTTCCCCTTCTCGCTCGCTACGACCTGACTGAAGAGAAAATGAAAAGTCTTGGAGAAGGGGGCGAGGAAAAGGCGGCATGGTCGAAGGGTTAAATCAACTTTCGTGGAAGGGGCGGATGAAATTGGTCGTGGAAGATGCTTGCAATGATGACGGCGATGCCCGCCCAAACATTGATAGCCAGTCGGATCCGAGGAGCGATCTCCTTAGTCAGCGCGTTTGTCATTCCGCAACCCAGGATATAGTGGGAACATTACGACCGCCATGAGGACTAGGTGAGAAAGAGTCGCGGAGGATGAAATCCAAAAAAGCGGTAAATACATGGTCGTGAAAACTGCGACTATGACGAGCGTATAGCGGACGATTCTAGCCTTACTTTTTTCTTCATCTTTCATTTC
>JAIEPU010000202.1 GCA_019748235.1 bacterium | reverse complement strand
GGAGACGCGGCTGGTAACACCGACTTGACGTTTAGCCGTCAATAAGTTCGCCTCGATCGTTTCTAGGATCGAACGTGAATAAAACGCAAAACCCCTCTCCCTTCGATGAATGAAGAGAGAGGGGTTTGTTCTTTTATTGGATCAATCAGAGTTTAGTGAGCAACGGTCTCGCGAGCGGGAGCCTCTTGCTGCTCTTGTTCTTTCTTCGCGTAAAGCTTCTTCACGAATCCGGCCATCTTTCGATCGACGAAGCGTGGGAAGAGCCGGCTGAAGAGAACCAGCATCTTTCCCTTGAGCGTAAGAACAGTTTCGTTCTGACGAGCTTCGATCGAGTTGAGGATGAGCTTCGCGCAATCGATGGCACTCATCGAACGCTGAGCGTGAAGGGAATGACGAGCGGTGTTCTCAATCATGTTCTGCTCGAAGTTCGACTGGGTCAAACCGGGGAGAACGGTATGGACCTGGATGTTATCCTTCGAAAGCTCAGCGCGAATCGCCTCGGTGAAGCCCATGAGAGCGTACTTGCTGGCGGAGTACTCCGAGCGAGAGGCGATCGCACGACGTCCCGCCACCGAATTGATCATCAGGATGGCCGGATCGTTGCCATTCTTCAGGAGTGGAATGGCCAAGCGGGTCAATTCGCAGACCGCGAAGAAGTTCGTTTCCATAATCTGTCGGAGACGTTCGGGACCAGCGTACTGGAAGTGACCGGTCGAGCCGATGCCCGCATTGTTGATGAGTAGGTCCAGACCGCCGAAATATTGCTCGACCGAACGGATGATCCGATGACGATCCGCATCGATGTTCAAATCACCGACGACGATTTCGACCCGACCCCCTTGTCGGCGAGCTTCGTCCGCAACACGGCGGAGGCGCTCTTCATTTCGGCCCGTCGCGAGAATTTCGCATCCCCGGCGAGCGGCTTCAATCGTCAGCCCTTCGCCGATTCCACTCGATGCCCCAGTAATGATCAAACGCTTTCCATTTAGAATTCGACGTGCCATGGCCTGTCTCTCCCGATCTTGCAGCTCGCATCTCTTCGATCAGGAATCTTTACCACATAGAGAGTCCCCGCGCCTGAACTGGGGGCAATAGGACCTGAATTCCCCTATCCCACGTACTCCTAAATCGATTAACTAACTCCTAAGCCTCAGACTTTCGCTAGTCGGCATCCGTAGAAAATCCGTCGCAAACGGAACCTTGCGAGAGTCCCGGATTTCTTCAACTCGGGAGAGAAAGCAATCAGCGTCTTGCGTTGGATGGTGGGATTCGGGATCGCGATGATCGGCATGATGGCCGTCCTGGCGACCATAAACGATCCTGGATTGACCATTGATGAGCCGATCAATGTCGGCCACGGTAAGCGCATGGTCTGGATGCTGTCTCACACGAACCTGACGACTCCGATTGCGTCCGTCGCGGATCGAATCGAGGGAGTCTGGGGTCATGCACACGAACACCCGCCGCTGACGCGATTTTCGATTGGCGTGGCGCATCATTTTCTCGACAGCGATCCGGATGATCCAAACTCGTTCGTACCAATGCTCGGCCGTCCCGCTTCCGCGGTTGCTTACGGAATCATCTTGTTCCTTGTCACCATCTGGGCATGGTCGCTTGGCGAACGAATGGCTGGGCCACTCAATGGTCCGGTCGCTGGAGTTTCGGCCGGCTTGTTGACGTTGGCTTTACCGCGGCTTTTTGGACACGCCCATTTCGCGAGCCCAGAAGTCATCAGTGCGGCTGCGATCTTGGCGGCATTGATGGCAGGAGGTAGGGCTCTCGATCGAATATCGACCTCGGGGTCGCTCGGGAAAATCGTCTCTTTCCTGTGGGCAGGCTTATGGGTCGGAATTGCACTGCTGACCAAATTGACGGCTGTTCTCGTTCCGATCGCCCTCACGATTGCATTCCTCGTTCGCTATCGGTTTCGTGGTCTCGTCACACTCATTGTCATAGGACTGGTGAGTTTGGCGGTCTTCATCGCTGGTTGGCCCTGGCTCTGGCCGATCTCGATGCACTTCGACAATAACGCAGCTCTCGGTGATGGTTGGACGGGAACGGTCCTCCGGCTTATTGACTTCTTCAAAACCGGTGTGGAACGAGCCACCATCTATGTCGGCTATTTCGGCAAGCAATTTCCGAACGAATCTTCGGGCGTGCCGTGGCACTATGTTTGGGTTTTCTTCTTCGTCACGGTTCCCGTCGGAGTTCATGCGGCTGCGATCTGTGGTATCTGGCCTCTCTGGCGAATGGGTCGCGATATTCCCTCCGCCCGGCTTCTGTTACTTCAGATCGCGATCATCCTCGGCTTCTTCATGCTCCCCGTCGGAAAGTATGACGGCGAGCGGCTCTTCCTGATGATCTTTCCGATGTGGACAATCGTTGCCGGATGCGGCATCGCGTGGGTCGTCGATGTGATGTCTCGTTACGTTCCGCTAACTTTTGCCGTCGTCACGGCGACCCTTTTTATCGCGGTCCAGTTCGTCGGTGTCATAGGCATGCATCCCTATCAGCTCAGCTATTACAACGGGGCGATCGGTGGATTGCCCGGAGCGGAACGGCTTGGGCTCGAGGCGACGTATTGGGGAGACACGGTCAACGACGAGATCCTCGATCAGTTGGCAGAGAAGGCAAATCGTGGTGACGAAGCGGTGCTCATCCCCAGTCTCTATCGGGGCCATGCCGCTTACATGACCAATCGAAAGCTAATGGAAAAGGATATCGTCATCGATTCATTGTCCGAGGGGGCGGTCGATCGGGATCAATGGGCCATCGTATTCAATCGAAGCGGCTATCTGGGCGATCCTCTTCCGCGACGAGTCATGAAAGAGGGTGAACTCGTGGCCGAGATCAGCCGCCAGGGTGTGTGGCTTACGCGTCTCTATCGCCTACCTGTTTCGAGACACGGAGGGGCAAGCGATTCAACGAAGAACCTCGAGCATTGATCCAAGAGATTTCGATTCCGGCGATCTCTAACTCTTTGGCGATCGTCGGAAAGTAGGCATCAAGCCAGCCATACTCGACCGCTTGAACAATGGAAAACGGCTCCTCACGGCCAACCGATTTGAGCAAGACGAGTTCTGTTGCGTCTGATTTGAGGGCAATCCATGCTGCAATCGAATCGCTGGTGACGTGCCAGCCGATCGGGAGAGAATGGCCCGCATCCCTTTTAAGCTCGTATGCCGTATCAAAGATGACGAGTGGTGCGTGCGATGTCATGAGCTCATCGAACGAATGGATGATGTGGGCAAGTGGCCAGCGGCGTGATTGCATCACGGCTGAACTTGACATCAACCGAATCGCCTCCCAGTGCGCGTCTTCTTCTGAAATCGCATTCGTCGACGTGCGACGTCGCAGGGCATCGACGTCGTCGCCTCCTCCGAAAAGGAGCACCTTTCGCCCGGCGGACGCGAAAAGCTCATGCAACCGATGAGGCAGATCTGGTAAATCGAAAAGGCTTCCGCCGACCTTAATGAGGGTCAGTGGAAGCCTTGATTCGTAGCTCAAACGTTTCTCTTTACGTCGGCGAATTACTTGCCGTTCTTATCCTTGTCCTCGGCGGACTGAGTGGCTGGGACAGGGCCTTTATCCACCAATTTCGGACGATCCTTGCCGTACATGAAGAGCCGTTCCTGACCCGCATGCACCGTCGTTTGTGGCTGCTGTTTCCCCATGAACGTCAGGAAGTTGCGGACGTTGATGACAGGCACGCCATTCACCGATGCTTCGCGCCGAAGCTCTTGTTCCGCCTTTTTCAGGTTGTTCAGAAAGTCTTTGCGATCTTGCGTGTCGCTGTCTTTGGCCTCAGGAATCTCGCCGATCAACAGCCAGCGGGTATTCACGCTGATGTCTCCCTTGATCTTTTGTTGATCGAGATCGTAGAGGGCGTCGACTTTGGCTCCCAAACGTTCGATTTCTCTGATGAAGTCGCGATTGTGTCCCTTGAGATTGAAAAGGCTATCCTCTGATTCTTTGTCGTCCATGTAGATCAAACCGACCAAGCCGATGCTGATCTTATTGCCGGGCGACCAGAGTGGGTTGTAGAGGAGATCGCCTGGAATGACCGGATCGGTGATTTTCGTGTTGTCGACCCGAGTCATGGCTCGATGGGGCCCGAGTATCTTCGTCACGACCATGTTCGCCTTCGGCATCTTGTAAGGATTGCCCCCCGGATCCCGTCCATAAATACTAAACGTCGTGTTTTTGCTCAGCCCGTCATCTGCGCCAAGGTTGATATAAGCGACGAGGTTTCCCTCCGCTCGCGTGAGTTCGACAATCTTGCCATCTTCGTGTTCGAACTCGATTTGGTCACGAAGCCGTTCCTGCTCTCCCTTCGCATCGGCAATGGCCTTCAGCTCTTGAATCTCGAGGCCGGCTTGCTGCATCTTCCGTTCGAGTTCTTGCTCGGCATCCTGCTTGGCGTTGAGCGCTCTCAAGCGTTCGTCCGAGATATCGCGGATCTCTTGATCTCGCTGGGCGATCGTATCCTTGAACTTCGTCGTCTCAGCCTGAAGCTCCGCGGCTTTGGCATCTCGATCCTTGGTGATTTCGTCAACCTGCTGTTGGTACTGCTCTTGGAGTGCCTCGACCTCCTTTTGCAGCTTCGCGATCTGCGCGTTCTGTTCGGCAATGCGGGTATCACTCGCGCCGAGTTCGTCATGTAGAAAGTCGATCGAATCCTTGAACGACTTGTATTCCGGCTTTCGTTCTTTGTGAGTATCGCCGAGCTTCGGCGTCTTGAGATCATTCTTGACGAGTTCGATCACCTTGGCGTGATCTTCCTCGGCTTGTTCGCCGTAAACGAGTCCCCGAAGTTCCTTGTAGTTATTCTTCGCGGTCGTCTCGTCCCGCTTGGCGGTTTGAACGGCCTGATCCGCGGCGTTTTTCGCCTGCGTGAGCTGATCGACCTGGTCGTAGAAGTAGTACGCAGTCACCGCCGCCACAATCGTCAAGAGGACGAAGATGACAAGGGCGATGGTCTTACCTTGGCTTTCAGAAGAGGCCGAAGCCGCCATGAGATCATTACTCCAGAAGGCAATGTCAAATGTTGGAAGGTGATGCAGTCGCCAATGCAACGAGGTTACACAGGCTCCCGCACGCCGCTCGACGGGCGGAGTCCATCGGATTTCGGGCATCCTGCCAAGAGGGTGACCCCTCCAGTTTAAAGGGTCTTCCCCATATGGTCAACGAAATCGGAACTGCTTCACTGCTTTGATAGAACGGGTCATCCTGCCTGCGTCTCTCATTCCGCAAAATCGGACTTCCGTCCCTTCCTCATGAAGCCTCGAAGGTGCGATTTCGTCGGTGTAGAGGTACTGGGCAGCAGGAGGGGTGTACTGCAACGAATTGAGGCAGTTCCGGCCCGCGAAGTCATCTACGAAAACTCTTCAACAAATATCAAAGGAATATAACCAATTCGCTTGGTACGACTTACAAAGTTATCTTGATGAGAGACTTTTATCGGTCTCAGCTTGGCGATCCGGCGCGCCCCTTGCTTTAGGAGTGTCGCCATTCCCAACCGACTCAGTTCAAAGGCGCGCTCCATGAAGTTCAATGGTTATCAGACGGACGGATTCTGGGACGAAATGTTCCTGCCGCCTAACGCGGAGGTTCCAAAAGTCCAAGCCCGGCCCTCCGCCCGAGTGCTCGTGGAGCGGATCGAAGCCCTCATGCAAGGGGAGCTCCTTCGCCGTCAGGCTGCGGCCGAGCGAGCGCTGCTGCAAATGGGAATCACCTTTACCGTTTACGGCGATGACCAAGGGACCGAGAAGATCTTCCCGTTTGACGTGATTCCACGAATCATCGACTACAACGAATGGAGTCAGGTTGAAAAAGGGCTCAAGCAGCGCATTTTCGCGCTGAACATGTTCCTTGACGACATCTACCACGATCAGAAAATCCTTAAGGATGGCGTGATCCCTGAGCATGTCATTTACAGCGGGCAGACCTTTCGGAAGCAATGTATCGGGCTGAATCCCCCGAAGGGGATCTGGTGCAACATCACCGGCATCGATCTGGTTCGAAGTGACGACGGCCAGATTTATGTTCTCGAAGACAACATGCGAGTGCCGTCCGGCGTTTCGTATGTGCTCGAAAATCGAGAGGTGATGAAGCGCACTTTCCCTCATGTATTCGACGCGACGCCGATCTTACCCGTCGACAAGTATCCGAGCATGCTTCTCGAAACGCTGAAGAATCTATCCCCCAATGCCGTCAACGAGCCAAAGGTCGTCGTGCTGACGCCGGGGATCTACAACTCGGCGTATTTCGAGCATTCGTTTCTCGCGCAGCAAATGGGCGTGGAACTCGTCGAAGGTCGTGACCTTGTCGTCGCGGACGGCTTCCTCTTCATGCGAACGACGAAGGGTTTCGAACGAGTTGACGTGATCTATCGCCGGCTCGATGACGACTTCCTTGATCCGAAAGCATTTCGAGAGGACTCGCTGCTCGGTGTTCCTGGTATCTTCGATGTCTACCGAGCAGGCCGTGTCGCGCTCGCCAATGCGCCCGGAAACGGCATTGCCGACGACAAGGTGGTGTACGGATACGTTCCCCAAATCATCAAGTACTACCTCGGCGAAGACCCGATCATTCCCAATGTGCCGACGTTCATGTGCTGGAACGATGACGAGCGCTCGCATGTCTTGAACAATCTCGACAAGTTGGTGGTTAAGGCCGCGAATGAATCGGGCGGATATGGCATGCTGATCGGCCCCCATTCGAGCCAAGAGCAGCGGGACAAGTTCGCCGAGCTGATTAAAGCGAATCCCCGAAATTACATTGCTCAGCCGACGCTTTCGCTGTCTCGTGTGCCTACGCTTGTCGATGGGCATTTCGAAGGTCGCCACGTCGATCTTCGTCCGTATGTGCTCTACGGTGAGGATATTTGGGTTCTTCCCGGAGGCCTTACCCGAGTCGCTCTGAAAAAGGGATCGCTGGTGGTGAATTCGTCTCAGGGAGGCGGCAGCAAGGATACGTGGGTACTCGCTCCGCCGATCGGATCGGCGAAGACCTCTTCGGTTTGACGCGTTTATCCGAGGGGCTTTGCACTCCCGGAATCGCCGAACGTCTTCTTTTGCCGGTGGGACTATCGAGGAAATTTCATGCTGAGCCGAGTGGCCGAGTCGATTTACTGGATGAGCCGCTACATCGAGCGGGCTGATAACGTCGCGCGGTTCATCGACGTGAATCTGCACATGATTCTCGACATGGTTGTCGGTCCGGAAACGCAGTGGATGCCGCTCGTCAGCACGACGGGCGATACGAAGGAATTTATCGAGCGCTATGGGGAAGGAACGAAGGAAAGCGTCATTCGATTTCTGACCTTTGACAGCACCTATTCAAATTCGATCCTCTCTTGTGTGAAACGGGCTCGCGAGAACGCACGAAGCGTACGGGAAGTCATCTCGTCAGAGATGTGGGAGCAAATCAATTCGTTCTACTTGATGGTGACAGATGCCGCCCGCAATATGGCACAGGCATTCGATTCTCCTCGCGATTTTTACGCGGAGATTCGAAAAGCCTCACAACTCTTTGCCGGCGTGACTGACTCCACCATGTCACGCGGGGAGGGTTGGCATTTTTACCGCTTCGGGACGATGCTTGAACGGGCCGACAAGACATCTCGCATTCTCGACGTGAAGTACTTCATTCTGCTCCCCTCCGTCTCGCACATCGGAACTCCTTACGATGACATTCAGTGGTCGGCGGTGCTGAAGTCGATCGGTGGATTCGAAATGTATCGCAAGCAGTATGGGCTCATTTCTCCCCACGACGTCGTCAAGTTCCTTGTGCTCGATCGGCATTTCCCGCGAGCGATTCAATACTGTGTCAGTCGCGCGGAGGAATCGCTTTACACCATCTCCGGCAGTGAGCGAGGAACTTTCCGCAGTAGCGCCGAGCAGAAGATGGGACAACTCCGAGCAGAACTTGCCTATACGCCGATTGAGGACATCATTTCGTCCGGGTTGCATGAATTCATCGACGGGCTGCAAACGAAGCTTAATCACATCGGCGAGAGTGTACACGATACGTTCTTCGCGATGCGGCCTTATAACACGGCCGGCTTCGGCCAGCGACAGTTCCAGTCGCAATGACCCGCATTACGCCTTCATTTCCAATGAGTGATCCGTTTGGAATGAGTATTGCCATTCACCGAAGTGCCGGTTGAAGGTCTGAATTCTGTACAATCAACAGCCTGTGGTGAACCTAATGGGGAGGTAGTTCATTGACGTTTTGCTTGGGAATGACGGTACGGGATGGGTTGATTGGCCTGGCGGATACTCGAGTCACGACCGGCAATGAATGTATCACCGCAAAGAAGCTCATCACCTACGAGCGGCAAGGTGCTTCTTTCTTCGTCATGACCTCGGGACTGCGAAGCGTGCGCGACAAGACGCTGACTTACTTCGAGGAAGCCGAACAACATTTCGATGAATCCATCGATCGGCTGTTCAAGGTCGTCAACTCATTGGCCGAGCAGCTTCGCCGCGTGGAAAAGGAAGATAAGGAAGCACTCGCGGAAAGTGGGCTACCCTTCCATTTTTCGGCACTCATCGGTGGTCAACTGCTGCGCGACACGACGCATAAGCTCTATTTGTTGTATTCCCAAGGGAACTGGGTGGAGATCAATCCCGGCACTCCCTACTCCATCATCGG
>JAIEPU010000143.1 GCA_019748235.1 bacterium | reverse complement strand
CCCTAAGCCAAATCAATGCTTTACGCTACGCTCGCCACTTCAGATCCACCGCCCTCGTGAATAAGACGGGCTAGGATGCACGACGTTGGCTCAGGACTGGCGGCAAGATGATGGCAGTACCTTCCCAGCCTAATGCCGGCCAAGAGCCCTGGTGAAAGTCCCACGCACACGGTGACGATGACGCATGTGATCGCGAGGGTGATGACGTCGACGATCGCGCTGACGATGACGACGAGCCGTCGAGCTTAGGTTCCTCCCGGCGCTGGCTCAGGCCTACGGGCGTCTCTGGAATGGGCTTCGAAAAGCAGCGGTAAAGGGTGAAATGTTGTTCATTCAATCCTCGCTTCCAAAATCTTCTCTCCCCATCACCCACGGACCATTCGGAATGAAATTCGTGGTCGACATCGTCGACGGAATTCCTTCTCGAATTTCGATGGGACCGTTCTGAATGATCTTCCACAGGGCGTGGTCCTGAATGTTCAGGAACCTTTCCCGTGATCGCGGCACCACCCGGAGGGCGTGGTCCCGATCATTCAGGAACCCTCCCGTGGTTCGAAATCCATCGCGCCGCATCGTCAGCCGGGGTAATATCCTGGAAATTCGTTTCGCAGGGTGAGGACAACGGCGATGCAGGTGAAAGAGGCAGTTGCGAAGGCGCGAAATTTCCTCATCGATGTTTTCGAGGACGAAAAACTTTCCAATATCCGCCTCGAAGAAATAGTATTTGATGATACCAAGGACGTTTGGCGCGTAACATTCAGTATGATGCGACCGGTTGCACCTACAACGTCATCGGTACTCGCGGATTCATTTGCGGCATCCTCAGCGGCTGTTTTGGGTCGAACGATGCAGCAATCCTATAAAACTGTTTTGGTGCCTGACAACGGCATTGGACGACTTTCGATTGAAATTCGATATGTTGCCACGGAATGACGCCTCCTATCCTCCTAGATACTCAACTACTCGTGCTGCTGACGATCGGGATCACCGATATCGATCTCATTGCGAAGCATCGAGCAGTCAGAGCATACACGAAGGGTGATTTCGAGTTGCTTTCCGACCTCCTCGGTACAAACCCACGGCTCATCCTCATTCCGAACATCATCTCGGAGGCATCGAATTTCCTGCGAAAACATGGACGACCGGAGAGGGATATGATCGGCGAGGTTTTTGCTAAAATCATCCAACGGAACCGGGAACGCTATGTCCGGAGCGTGGCTGCTGTTTCTCAATTCAACTTTTCTGATCTCGGAATTGCGGACGCTGCGATTCTGCTGTGTTGCAACAAGCGATACGAGCTACTAACTGCCGATCTTGGATTGCATCTGGCAGCACAAGCACTTGGAATTGCCTCAACGAACTTTAATCATATCAGGGAAGACTACGGACGCCTCTGACCCTCGGTAAGGCGCTGTGCCGGAACAGGCGCTTGCAGACAAAACTTACTGGTCCCATTCCCCGTCGAAATTCTCTACAACGTCGACAAACAACTCAACAGGGTGTCATCCTCATTTCGACGACACCCACTCATCGTTCCGGGGCCGGTCGTGGAAAAGAAGTATACGTATTTCATCTCATCGACATTCAGAGATCTTATTGAGGAACGCAAATCGGTCGCCAACTACGTTTTAAAGATTGATGAAATCCCGATTGGGATGGAGCAATTTGGTGCAATTGACACGACGCAATGGGACTACATTACGCGCTTAATTGATACGTCCGACTATTTTATCCTTATTGTTGCCGGCAGCTATGGATCAATTGATAAGACCGACCCCGAACTTCTGAGCTACACGCACAAAGAATTTAGATACGCTAGAGATAACAAGATTCCCATCATCGGCGTAATTCATCGTACGCCGAACGTGCTTCGACGCGAATTTTCTGAGACCGATCCGATGAGGGTTAAAAAGCTTGACGATTTTCGAAAGGAGGTTCAGGCGTCGAGACTTGTGGCTTACTACACAAATCCTTCTGAACTAATGGTCGAAGTTGCCGCGAGTATCACCAAGGGCAAGTCTATATTTAACCGTCCTGGCTGGGTTAGAAGTACAGCCCTTCCCGCAGACGAGCGCCTGAATGCGGAAATTGCCGATAAAACAGCATTGATTAGTGAACTCCGTACAGCGCTCGATGCGGAGCGTGCGAACTCAAAGAGCTTGCTTAGTTTGGTCGCAACCCTGGAAAATGATAATAGGGCGTCAATTGCCCTTCATCGCAGCGAAGCAGACCACGACTCCGCAGCTTACGTTCGTTCGCTCGGCAGTCATTTGGTCGAAAAATTCATGCTCTCAGGAGTGGATAGGCTCAGCGAAAAACGCACCACCCGCGCTGATGAGCCAAGTGAAGCACTGGGGTCGTTTAGCATTCCGAACCGTATACCGGTGGATATCCTTAACCCAGCTTCGTTGAGCGATCGCCTCGAAACCGCCTTTACCCTTCCTGGCGTTGGGAAGGGCCCAAATGATTTTGTATTCGCGTTTAGTCCGTTTGTAGTCGACCCGCCAGCGCATGCCATAGCTAAAATAAGAGCAGACCGTTTGTTAGAAATATTTGAAGAAATTCGTCAATCCCACAATATTGCTGTTCGTCCATTTTCCGAAGAATTAAGGCTTAAAGTTACAGTGGTTATGGTGCAGCGAAGTGACCGCTTTAGCGATATGTCCAATCATAATATCGAATCTCTAGGAAAGCAGATTGATGACATTGTCAGATGGCTCGGGCGCCACGGCTTTCTGCGTGCCGAGTCGGGAAGGTTGAGGGTTTCTGAAAATGGTCTGAGGCTTATCGAGATTGGGAAACGGTTCCCTTTAGAATGATTCTGTCACTGCATGATAAATAAGCTCACAACCTCTGTGAGCCCTATTTCTTGGCAGTCGAGAACGCAACAACCATCAACCAGCTAGACGTCAACCTACCGTCATCCACGGACCCCGAGTCAGAGGGTGACGACCATATCCGGTTGATCAAGCGGGTATTCCGCAACACTTTTCCCAACATCACGGCTCCCGTCACCGCCACATCGGCCGAACTCAATATCTCCGTGCCCATCGGCATGATCATGCTGTGGTCGGGCGCGGCCAACACCATTCCGGTCGGGTGGCACCTTTGTGACGGCACCGTCGTCAACCGATCCGATACTGGGACCATTGCCTGTCCGGATCTGCGTGATCGTTTCGTCATCGGTGCCGGGATCGTCCCTGTGAATACGACTGGCGGAAGCATCTCCCCATCGGCGACGACGTCGGCGAACGGTGGACACAGTCATTCCGCCTCTTCTGACGCACAAGGCTACCACGGCCACGGCGGAGCCACCGCCGGCACTGTCCTCAGCGTCTCCCAGCTTCCGCCGCACGATCACGGCTTCACCTCCGCGAACGTGTATTCCGGTCGGGCAGGAGGCTTATATTTCCAATCCGAAGCCGTCGTCACCCAGGATCACAAGTACACCGAGAGCACCGGTAGCGGTGAAGCCCACAACCACGGGATATACGGCGACGGACTCCACGCTCACAATATCAGCGTCAACGGCGTGGGCGATCACACGCACGTCGTCGTAATCGGTGATGCCCGCCCCCCATATTATGCTCTGTGCTACGTGATCAAGATCTGATGATCATCCCTGTTCGCAACATCGCCAGAAACGGTGTGATCTCGGATGCCGACGCCAGAGATCTTGGTTTGGAGTCGATTACCACCGGAATAAACATTCGATGCGAAGACCTGCATATCGAGCGCGCCCCGGTTGCGCGCATCGCCGGTCCTCTTCCGAATGCCCCTCGCCATGCGATGTCCTACGAGGATCTTTCAGGTGCGACATCGGTTGTGGTCGTTGCCGTCGATGGAACCATCTCCGGCTGGACGACAAAGACTCAGGTGGATCTCACCCCAAGTGATTACGTCCCCAGTGCCTCAGCCGCTGTCGTCACGTCGACGGTGCTTCAGGGCGTGGTCTACATCAATCGGGAAGATCATGTGCCGATGTATCGCGGGAAATCCGCGATCGGTGGTTTCTCCACGCTCAACACCTACGACAGCGGTAATACCGGAGCTTCATTCCCTTCTGGCCTTCGTTGTCGGGCGCTACGATCCACGGCGGGCATGCTCATTGCGATCAACCTCACCGCAGACGGCATCAACATACCGACCGCCGTCCGCTGGAGCACGATCGCCACGGATTTCGGCCTTCCTTCAGCGGATTGGGACGTCGGTGGCGTCCTACCCAGTGGCAAGGCCTCCCAGGGTGGACAGAACACCCTCAGTGAGATGACCGGCAGCTTGGTGGACGGTCTGGCACTCGCCAACAATCTCGTACTCTACGGATCGAAGGAGTCTTGGCTCATGTCTTACGTCGGCGGAGTCGAGATCTTCGACTTTCGCCGCCTGTTCGACTCAGGCGTCCTCAACACCAATTGCGTCATCGAGTTCGACGGTGTTCACTACGTTTTTGGAAATGATGATATCTACAAGCACGACGGAACCGGCCAAAAGGTTTCGATCGCAAACGGTCGAGTCCGTAAATACATCAACAAAACCATGGTTCAGGCGGAATCGCGGAAGGCATTCGCCATCCGCAACCGGAATCTGAACGAAATCATGTTCTGCTATGTTAGCAACGACAGCAATTGCTTCTTTCCATACGTCGTCGGAGGAGTCGAAGGCTGCAACCGTGCTGCTGTGTACAATATTACGGGTGATTGCTGGTATTTCTACGATCTTCCGTATGCAACATCGGCAACCCTTGGCCCTTCGGCGGCTCAAACCAGATGGGATGACGAAACGGCGTCTTGGGCGTCTGCCGGCGGATCTTGGTCGTCGGAAGACACGAAAAACACGATGCTCATCGCCTCAGCGGCATTCGGATCGATGCCGTACCGAATGAGATCGTTCGCCCCGGCGGATGATGCTTCTGCCTCTGGGGCAATCGATGCCGCAGCGAATGGTCCCGTACTGATCCGCAAAGAAAGTATGGATCTCGACGAACTCAAGGGGGCAAATCCATACGCATCGCTGAGGGGAAACAAGCAGATCAGCGGTATCGATCTCGAATGCACCCTCGACGTCAGCGCGATCCCGATCTTCGTCCGCGTCGGCTCATCATATCACCCTTCGCAGGCAACCACCTGGGGTGATCCCCAAACATTCGATCTCGAAAATTCCCGGATCGATTGCAATGAGCAGGGTCGATTCCTTGGAATAGAACTTCGTTACGATGACACGAAGGTTTTTAAGCTGAGTGGATACGACCTCGACGTCAACATCCTATCAGGCAAGTAAATACGGGAATGACGACCACCCTCAAGCCCTACATTCGGGCGAATCTTCCTGTCATTACAGGATCAGAACGCGTTTGGAGCGACAACGAGTACAAAAAGCTTGAAGCGACGTTAAATTCCATCCTCTCGTACATCAAAGACCTAGAAGCGCGCGTTGTCGAGCTTGAATCAAAGGGTTGATGAACGATCTCGCCTACACGTTTTACCCACAGTGGGGATACTCGTACTCTCAGGACTTCACTATCTGCGAGGGCAGTGGTTACAGGGTGTGGTACAACTTCATGAAACTCGAAACTGGCGACGAACTCTGTTTCGCCCATTTCGATTTTACCGCGTTCACCGCGACCATGCTACGAGAACTTTGTCAAACTTACCCGATCGTCCGTAAGACCCTCCCCGAACAGATCTTCGCGCTCACACATCGGGAAACCACGGCTTCGCGACGGTTCAAGACCGCATTCGGGTTTGTACCGCTGAACGACATCCCGTGTGCTGATGGCACCGTGCGAACACTCTACGTGAACAACCTGATAAATACGTGAAAGTAAAAGCGTCGACGACGTGTTGAAAGGAAATTTTGGGATCAACGACTAAGACAGAAACGAAGCAGACGAACGATCCGTGGGCGCCGGCTCAACCGTATATCCTCCAGGGCCTTGGTGAAGCTCAGAGCGTCTACGAACAGCAGAAGGCCGCGAACACCCCCGGATACCAGGGTGACTTCATCGCGCAGCCGACAGCACAGCAGACGGCAGGTGCGAACTCGTTGATGTCCTTTGCCGGCGGGTCCGGCGCAGCTTCGGCGAACGCTGCTTTGAATAGTGGGACCGCCCTTACTGGCCTCGGTGGTGCCGCTACATCATCCGCGATTTCCGGTCTCAACGCCTTCGCCAACCGCGACGCCACCGGTCAGAACATCGCCGCTGCATCGCAGTACGCCAACAACCCGTACATGGACTCGATGGTCGGTGCGGCCACGCGCGATGCTACGAGGAATTTCAACGAGGTCATCACGCCCGGCATCAACGCGAATGCAGCGGCGACGGGCAATCTCAACAGCACTCGTACAGGCGTCGCCGCCGGCATTGCCCAGCGCGGACTACAGGATACGATCGCAGATACCTCAGCACAGCTTCGCGGGCAGGCCTACCAGCAGGGGATCTCTCAGGCGTCGACCGATGCCCAGGCTCAGGCACAGGCCTACGCCAATGCCGGCCAGCTTGGTTCTGCCATGACCAACAGCGGCATCGGCGCCACGAACGCCGGAAGCAATTCCGCGATGAACAACGCCAGCATCTTTAACATCGGCAATGCCCTTGCCGGTGCAAATAACCAAGCGCCGCTCGATAATGCTTTGGCGAAACAGGACTATGCGAACACGCAGCCCTGGACGAACCTGAACAACTACTTTGCCGTATCGTCCGGTGGTGGTTCGCTCGGTGGTACTTCGACGGGAACGTCCACGCAGAAGACCAATCCCGGTGCCCTGGGCATCCTCGGTGGTGGTCTCGGCATCCTCGGATCGTTCATGAAATGCGATGTCCGTACGAAGAACATCGGCGCAAAGGTGGGTGTTCTGACGACGGGCGAACCGATCTACGTGTTCACCTACAAAGACGATACGGCCGGAACCATTCACATGGGTCCGATGGCACAAGACATAGAGATCACCAAGCCGGATGCGATCGTTGAAATCGACGGCATAAAGCACATCCACATCCCGACCCTCGTCTCCGCCATTGAGGGAGGGCGCGTCTAATGGCTTGGGACGACGTATTCAAGAACGCTTTGCTCACTGAAGCACAGAAGCGTGGGATCGATCCTGTCGACCTTGGAACAGCGATCTCGTACGAGACAGGCGGAACCGCAGATGCTTGGCAGCGTGGCCCGACAACTCAGTGGGGACAGCATCGCGGTCTTATCCAGTGGGGTGAGCCCCAGCGGGCGAAGTACGGCATCACCGCCGATACCTCCGTCCCTGATCAGATGGATGCTGTTGGGCGCTACCTCACCGACCGTGGCGTCAAGCCGGGGATGGGTTTGCTGGACATCTACAGCGCCATCAACGCCGGGAGCGTTGGCAGATACAACGCCAGCGATGCCGCCAACGGTGGTGCACCCGGCACCGTCGCCGACAAGGTCAACAACCAGATGAAGGCGCACCGGGCGAAGGTGCTTGCCTTCCTCGGTCAGGGTGGTGCCAATGCCGCCGATCTCCCGGCCGAAGGCGCTTCTACGGCGAGCTTCAACGGCGCCGCCGGCTTCAACATCCCCGGTCAGGGATCTTCAAATTCTCCGGGTATCGTCTCCCCTCCGGCTTCCGCCCCGGCGGATGAGTCCTACAAGAATGAGTTCCTGAAGGGCGGACCCGGTGCACTCGTGGGCCAGGGACGTGACGATTGGAGTGGTTCTGACGCGCTGATTGGTTCCGGAATGGCGCTGATGGCGATGTCCGGCAATCACCAGGGCGCCGCCGCGCTCGCACAGCTTCTGACTAAAGGTCGGAAGAAGGAAACGTCGTCACCGTGGGCGATCAAAAACTTTAATCCGGAGACGGGGAAGGGTCTGTACGTGAACGGTGACACCGGACAGGTTGAAGAGCGCCAGTTCGCGAAGCCGTACAAGACGATGGACGACACGCAGCGGAAAATGTTCAACGAGTTTGACGATAACATTGGCATCAACTCCAGCATCATCGCTAATTCTCAGAAATATCAGCAGATGATCGCTGATGGGAAAATCGATCTCAGCCTTGCGGCAAGATCCAAGGACTTCCTGAATTCATATGTCGACGCATCTGACGAAGTCGGCCGGAATACGCAATCGTTCCTCCAGTGGCGGAATGGTCTCGCCAACGATCTCCTACGCCTGAACAAGGGTACACAGACGGATCGCGATTACGCGAACACGTTGAAGGAACTCGCTCCCGGCCTCAGCAACTATGACAATCGCGGGACTCTCACCGCCCTCGACGCGATCACCGGCAAGGCTCGCGATCACCTGGGACGACAGATCCAGCGTCAAACCGGAGTTCTCGACGAATACGGCGAGAACGCTCCCAAGGGTGATTACCGCAGCAACTACAGCACGTTGTTGCCGAAGTACGAACAGGCTGAACAAGACTTCGCCGAGAAGCGCAAGTCCTATCTGTCTCGACAGGATGCCGCCTCACAGGCTCAGGAAAGTTCGTCAACTCCCCGCGTTGCCCCGAACAACGGTTCTTCCGGATCATTCACCGACTTCATGCGGCGTCGTCAGCAACGCTAACCCGTCTTATTCATCGGGCATCGGCGTACGCTGCGTTTTGGGCTGATGGCGCGCGGGATCGCGCGTCTGTTC
>JAIEPU010000004.1 GCA_019748235.1 bacterium | reverse complement strand
GCACGCCAATTCCCCATGGCCTGAAAGAAAGTGATCCATTCCCCGAACCACTCTTCACACCCGCCACCAAGGCGGAACAGGGAGAGCACGATGAAAACATTTCCTTTGAGCGAATGGTCGAAGTCGTCGGGCCACGCGTGGCTGACGAGTTGAAACACCGGACATTGGCTCTTTACGAAGATGCGCGTCGGTATGCGCGCGGCTGCGGCATCATCATTGCCGACACGAAGTTCGAGTTCGGTCAGTTGGCAAACGGGTCTCTCATCCTCATTGACGAAGCACTGACACCGGACAGCTCACGATTCTGGCCGGCGGACGATTATGAGCCGGGACGTTCGCAGCACGCATTCGACAAACAGTTTCTTCGAGACTGGCTCGAAGAGATCGGCTTTGACAAAGCAAGCCCCCCTCCTCCGCTTCCCGATGAACTCGTCCAAAAGATCCGCAACAGGTATCACGAGGCGTATGTCAAGCTGGCGGGACGGTCCCTCCCCAAGTTTTCACCCGGCTAAAAGACAAGGGGAACGACGTGAGCGGCATCGTTAGTCAGCTCTGCCTTATCGAGGAGCGCCCGCAAGCGCTCGCGATTCTTTATCAGCATTTGCCACCCGACGATCGGCAGGCGCAAGTCGAAAAACTTCTCGCTCCGGACGGAGTTCGGCTCGACGGACTGATTGCGTGCAAGAACAAGAGCGAGTTACTAGGCGTCGTCTTTTGTATGTCGTCTCCCGGTCGCGTCATGATGATGTGGACGCCGCGCATTGCCCTTGGCGTGAAGGAGCGAGATAAAAAGAAAGTTCTCGCCTCGCTCGTCGAGGCCGCGAAGAACTATGGACGGGATCGAGAAGCTCGCTTCGTTCAGCTTTTGGGGGATGAGCCACAGCCCCCGTTCGATGTCGTGCTTGACGAAGCCGGATTTTTCCTGCTCACACAGCTCGTTTACGCCCGGCGGCCGGTGATGAGCGGCGAGCACATCGAACCGCTTCCCCAAGGGATCGAACTTGTTTCGTATACGGATGACTTGCGAGAGGAATTGCTCGAACTTCTGGCGAAATCGTATGAGGGGAGTCTCGACTGCCCCGAACTGAACGGCATTCGAAGCATGGACGATATCTTCGAGAGTCATCGTGGCGAGAACCCGTTCGATCCCGAACGGTGGAAGCTTGTGCGCTCGAATGGTGAGTGGATTGGCTGCATTCTTCTTTCCGCGGTCGAGAAGGATCGCCTCATCGAGATCTCGTACGTGGCTCTTGTCCCGTCGGCGCGCGGCAAAGGATTCGGTCGAATATTGACTCGCGAGGCAATCCGATACGCTGCCAAGCACCACTACCAGTCAGTCGTACTCGCGGTCGATTCGCGTAACTCCCCCGCTCTCGGCATGTATGAAGATGAAGGCTTCACCCCGTGGGATGTTCGGCAAGTCTATCTTTCCCTGCTCGATCCTCTTTCATGGGGAAGCGAGCCATCCGATCTGGATGATGGCTGAGGTCTAGCGCTGAATCGCGTAATAACTCGAATACGCCTCGCGCGCCTTTTGCTTGAGTTCCAAAGGTGACATGGTGCCAAACCTATTTGGTGAGAACTCGCTGACATCTTCCACCGGCGCGCCGTCGAGAATCCATTCCGCGATCCACTTACCGACGGCCGCTGAGCCTGCAATGCCAAGGGCCGCACATCCTGTTGCGAAATAAAGATTCGTCGCCTGTGGAATCGGTCCTAACACGTATCCTCCATCGGGAGCGAACGTGATGAGGCCGCGCCGATACTCCGCCACTTCCAGTTCTCCAATGGCAGGATAGATCGCCGACAATTCGAGTTTTGCTCGACTCATCACATCGACGGGAGGATCGAGGTCTGACGTGTGAAAGGTCGGCGACACGGCTTCAACTTCAAATGCATCCGGCTCGCGTTCGAAGTGACCATAGATCAGCGATCCCCCGTCCGGGCGAACATAACAAGAGAGGTCGGGCACACGAAGAACCGGGTGATGTGGTACAAGTCCCGCATAGGGCAACGTTTTGACTCGTTGATGTCTGATCGGCTGCGCGGGGAGTTCAATTCCAAGTTGCTTCGCCACGGCCGACGTCCAGGGACCCGCGGCCACGACCACCGCGCCCGCGGGCATGAAACCGACCGTCGTTTCCACCCCGGCCGCGCGTCCCGCTTGCATGCGGATTCCGGTCACACGAATACCGAGTCTGATATCCGCGTTCAGATCACTCGCCGCGCCAGCGAGTGCGCGAGCGGCTTTCACTGAGTCAAGATAACCATCACCATGAACAAAGTATCCTCCGTCGATCCGATCCACCGCCAAACCGGGAACAAGGCTTGCCATTGCCGTGCGCGAAACCTGGTCGATCTGTAGTCCGTTCGCTAAACCTCGGGCTATCTGTTTTTGGAAGTAGGAGAGCCGTTCCCCGTTCAGCCCGATGAAGAGACTGCCGCATCGATAAAGTCCAGGATCATGACCGAACTGACTCGGGAATGATTCGAACAGATCAAGAGCGTACGCGATGGCGCGAGTGACGACGGGGCTGGAGCGAATTTGACCGACTTGCCCCGCCGCATTGATCGTCGTTTCTTGGGCAACATCGAAATTTCGTTCGAGCAAACGGACACGGCAAATCCCGCGCTTCGCCAGGTGAAACGCCGTGGAGAGTCCCCAAATTCCTCCGCCGATCACGATGACATCGGGCGCGACGCTCATCGATTGACTCCTGACTAAGGACATTCGCCCCGAGCAAGTCTCGCGTTAATGTCCTCGAGGATCGGTCTGCACTCTCCGACCGATCGAGCGACGTAGTGAGCACCTCGCTGCCGCATTTTTGCCTCGATACTGTGTAGCCGTGGCGCAAGCTCGGCATAGGTGAGTTCGAGAACTTCCTGCTCCGACAATCCAAGCTCGTTACCCGTGCGCGAAATCCCGATCGTCCACATGCCAGCATTCAGCCCTTCATCAATGTCGGCATAGGTATCGCCGATCTTAACGATCGATTCCATTGGGTAGATGCCGAGCTTCATCGCCGCCATTAATGCCATCCAGGGAGTGGGCCGACCGGCGGGTACGTCATCCGCACAGATACTCACGTCAGGAGCGTAACCTTGCGTCTCGGCATGCTCGGCGCAAATGTCCATCATCTCGCGGTTGTATCCCGTCGTCGCTCCAATCCGCATTCCCCGATTGCGGCACTCATCAATGAATGCGGGGACGCCGCCAATCACGTCCGAGTAGCTCTTGAGACAAGCAATCTGTCGAGGAATGAATTCATCATAGATCGCATCAACGTCGGCATCGCTCGCGGGCTTTCCGAATTTCTTTTCCCACTGCTCCGCGACCGAGGGCATGAGCGTGATCTGGCGAATGTGCTCTCGTTTCGCCATTCCCATTGGCTCGCGTGCTTCGGCCTGAGTCACGGTGATTCCGCGATCCTGAAAGACCTCGATAAATACAGCAGCCGGCGCACGGCATCCAAAATCGATCGTCGTCCCCGCCCAGTCGAGGATCACTCCCTTGAGCGGTCCTCGATACTGTCGTTTAAAGGTAAATGTCATGAGGCACCGTCCTTTGATCTTGAATTCATCGGGTCGTTCGAAGAATCAACGTCAGATTTATTTCAGGAAGACTTTCATCTCATCGAGCACTTCGCGAATCGCGGCGAGCAGCCCTCGAACGTCACTTTCAAAGATCCGGCCGATATTACCGATGCGGAAACAGTCAGCATTGCTCACCTTCCCCGGATAGATCACATAACCACGATCATTCAGCAGGCTGTAGAACTTTTCGAAGTCATAGTTGGGATGTGTCGGGCTTCGGAATGAAGTGATGATGTAGCCCTGTTGGTCGGAGGGCAAATATTCAACAAAGCCGATGTTTCGCATTCCCTCCACGAGCACCTCATAGTTTCGGCGGTACCTCTCGCCGCGACGTGAAACGCTCCCTTCCTCTTCTAGCTCCTTGAGTGCTTGATGGAAGGCCAGGAGTGCGTGCGTCGGCGGCGTGAAACGGAATTGACCGCTTGCCTCAAGCCCCCTCCACTGCGAATAGAGATCCAGGCTCAGACTTCGCGCCCATCCTTCGGTCTCTTTTAAAGCATCGAGGCGGCATACCACGAACGAGAAACCGGGAACCCCTTCGATGCATTTGTTCGCGGAAGAGACGATGTAGTCGATGCGCGCCTGGGGGACATCAAGCGGGACCGCGCCGAAGCTGCTCATCGCGTCAACGATAAATCGTTTGCCATGCTTATGAACGATCGCGCCGACGTCCTCGACCGGATTGATCATGCCGGTCGTCGTTTCGCAATGCACCATCGCGACGGCCACAATCGATGCATCGGTCGAGAGACTTTTCTCGACGTCGCTTGGCTGGATCATCTGGTCCTCGGGATGCGACAGGACCGCATGATCGAGCTTCAGGACCCTAGCCATCTGTACGAGGCGTTGGCCGTATGCACCGTTGGTGACGAGTAGAACTTTCCCCTGCGGCGGAATTGTCGACGAAAGAACTGCTTCGACTCCGAAGGTGCCGCTTCCTTGCATGAGGACCGTCGTGTACTCCTTCGCCGATCCGTTGGCTAAGCCGACGAGCCGCTGCCGAACATCCGCCACGAGTTCGATGAATGCCCGATCGCGCGAACCCCAATCGCGGAGCATCGCCTGTTTGACCGTCTGACTGGTCGTCAAGGGACCGGGGGTAAAGAGAACCTTGTCCTTCCATCCCGAAATCATGGGGACCCTCAATTCAACATGATCGATTTTGGTCACGGACCATTTATGGAAACCGAAGCCGGATCGCATCGATCCGAGATTTTCGATTCCTGCAACCAGACTGCCACAAAGACGAGTATTCTTTTATTCATGCCCTTGCCCGCTGTCGCGACGGAATGTCGTTTTATCTGAACTGATTGCAGATGCCCCCGAGAGGAATGGTTCATGTATCCAGTGACTTGTTTGCTGCTCTCGCTCCTTTTAGCCGATCCTTCCATCCATGCGGGCCAATTGCGACTGAACCAAATACAGGTCGTCGGGACGCATAACAGCTATCATCTCCGTCCGAATCAGTCGGTGTTCAATCTCGCGGTCGCTGTTCAGCCCGACGCCAAGGAATGGGACTATTCGAGGGAGACACTTGACCAGCAGCTCGATCATGGTGTTCGCAACTTCGAGCTGGATATGCACTTGGTCGGCGACGTCTGGCACGTCATGCACGTACCGGTCCTCGATCCGCAATCAACGGTGCGCGATTTCGCCGCCGCGCTCACGGTCGTCAAAGCGTGGTCGGACAAGCACCCGCGGCATGTACCCGTCTCATTCTTGATGGAACTGAAGGCGGAAGGGACCATGCTTCGACGTGGCATCCGCGTTCCAGAGAAGAAGGATGTCGAACAGCTCGATGCCATCATCCTGCAAACTTTTCCAAGGGAGCGAGTCATCACTCCGGACGACGTTCGTGGTACGCACAACACGTTACCTGAGGCGATCAAGGCAGATGGATGGCCGACACTTTCCGACGCCGCTGGCAAGGTTTTCTTCATCCTTCACGAGCGAGGCAAGAATCAGGAACTCTATGTCGATGGGCACCCCGCCCTCGAAGGACGGATAATGTTCGTGAATGCGGAGCCGGGTGAGCCAGTCGCCGCGACGACTGTTCTCGACAATCCACGAGATCGAAACATTCCGTCGGTCGCAAAAGAGGGTTACATCATTCGGACCAGGGCCGACAGTCAGGGAAGAAGCGACAGCAAGGGTCGCCAATTGGCGCTCGAGGGAGGAGCCCACATCCTCAGCACGGACTATCCGCTGGGCGAGATCGAAGAGACGAAAGCCTTTTTCCTTCCAGGAAAGCAGGTTGCCCGTCCCAATCCAGTCACCGCCCCCGATGAACTCAAGCAGATCACGATTGTCGAGCCGATACCTGCTCCACCGGGAAAGTAACCCACTTGCTTTTATGATTTTTTGATGGGGAGCCTTCGGCACATGAGCCGATGGCTTCCCATCTTTTTTGTCGTTCCGATGGGGGAGCAGAATACTCCGATGAATCGCTGCTCACAAAAGAGGAACCCCGGCTGACATTTATCACTTGAATGCCCATTTTTTGAGCAAGCTCGGGGCGCTCATTCCCCTTTTACCAAGGATTATCTGTGGACTCACGTCCCGGAAACAAGTCAACACGATTGCCACAAGTCATTACGAAATAATAATTAACAACACATAAAAGATTTGTGGAAATTTCGACTCTGCAAACAACGGCAAAACATGGACGCATTATACCTCAGTTTGGCCCGGCCCGTGCGTAAGGGGCGATCGTCTCGAAAAACAACGCTTCAGTGCACAGCATGCCGCGGCAAGAAGACCCGTCGGCAAAGGTGCATCTATTAGTCAGAGCAACAAGACGAAAGGAGCGGCGCGCGATGCGATTCGTGGCCCCGTGGTGGCGATCTCTATCGTGTCTCATACTCGTGCTCGGCCTCGCCGGGCCTGCTTACGCCCAGGAGGCCGCCCCGGCGACTCCCCCCGCAGCAACGGAAGGAGCGCCTGCTGAAGGAACTGCTCCTCCCGCAGAGGCGGCCACTCCAGCCGCTCCGCCAAAGACATACAACCCTGGCGACGTTGCATGGATGCTTACGAGCACTTTGCTCGTTCTCATGATGACCGCTCCCGGCCTGTTCCTCTTCTACGGCGGACTCGTTCGGAAGAAGAATGTCCTGTCGGTCTTCATGCAGTGCTTGTTCCTTTGCGGCTTGAACTCGGTTCTTTGGGTCGTCATCGGATACAGTCTCGCCTTCGGAACAGACGGCCCGACGCTGTACGAATGGAAGAAGGAAGACGGGACTGTTCAGAAGTTCTCCGCATTCGGCGGCTTCAACAAGGTTTTGCTCAAGGGGGTTCTTCCCGAACTCGCCTCAGGAGCTGCTCCCGGTGACAAACCAGTTTATCCAGATATGGGCGGCGCCGTTCCGGAAGTTCTGTTCATGGTCTTCCAGATGATGTTCTTCATCATCACCCCTGCTCTAATCTGTGGTGCATTCGCAGAAAGAATGAAATTCAGTGCGATGGTGGCGTTTTCCGTCTTATGGGGCTTACTGATCTACTGTCCGCTTGCTCACTGGGTCTGGTCTGGTCCGACTGCTATTCTTTCGAGCGGTCCTTATCCCGGTCTCGACTACGCCGGTGGTCTCGTCGTTCACGCAAGCTCGGGTATCTCGGCCCTAGTCTGTGCGCTCTTCCTCGGCAAACGTATTGGTTACGGCAAAGAACCGATCATCCCACACAACATGACCTACACCGCGATTGGTGCGGCCATGCTGTGGGTAGGTTGGTTCGGATTCAATGCTGGTAGTGCACTGGCTGCCGATAACCGTGCGATCTCCGCCTTCATTGCCACGCATATCGCGGCTGCCGCGGCCTTGGTGTCGTGGAGCGTGATCGAATGGGTTCACCTCGGCAAGCCAAGCGTTCTCGGTGCCTCTTCCGGTATCGTGGCGGGCCTTGTTGTTATCACCCCCGCCAGCGGATTCGTCACTGTGCCGGGCGGCCTGATCATGGGATTGATTGCCGGCGTCGTTTGCTACTTGGCAGTGGCTCAAATCAAGCCGCTGCTCGGATATGACGATTCGCTCGATGCCTTCGGCGTGCACGGGGTGGGTGGTATTACCGGTGCGATTCTCACCGGCGTCTTTGCGAGTGAAGCGATCATGGGGAAAGATGCTCTTCCCGCCAATCTCCTTGTCAATCAACTAATTGGTGTTGGCGTAACCGCGGTCTTTGCGATCATCGGTTCCGTGATCATCCTCTCTCTGATCAGCATCACGATTGGACTCAGAGTCAAGGAAGAGACCGAAATCGAAGGGCTGGATGTCAACGAGCACGGCGAATCTGGTTACGTCTTCTAATCAGATCTCTTGCTCCATCGATTTCGTCAAATAAGAGAGTGTCGGTCGTATCTTCGGCCGACGCTCTTTTGCTTTTTGCCTATTCGCACGGATGTGCTCAAGAAAAAGGAAAAGCCTCTGCGATGGGCAGAGGCTTTCACTCGCGTGGAGAGCGAAGCGATTACTTCGCCTTTTCACCCTGCGTATTCGCGGGAGGATTCTCACCCGACGATTCAACCTTGTGAGTTTCCGTCGTCGTGGTTTGACCCTGAGGCGTCGATACCGTTTCCTTCTTCTCAACGACTGCCTTTTCGCTGCAGCCGGTGAACACCGTCATGATTCCGACCGCCAAACCCGTGAGTAGGAGATTCTTCATGCTACTTCCCTCTTAAAGATGTATTTCCTGGTCCCGCACGTTGTACTTTGCAAAGTTCGTACCGAGACCACCGCAACGCCATTTTGTGGCTTAAAACGAAGAAATAAGCACCTTTAAGAGATGAAGATGTCCTAAGACTGACTTCACCTTGACCAACTTGATCGGTAAGTGTCCAAAGGTCATACCATCAACTGGCTCGAAAATGAGTCATCCCACCACCGAGAGCATTTCATTCACGAGCCAGGAACTTCACGCAGACAGGCATTCCCACGGCAATCTTGTGGGCGGTTGGCGTCAGCTTTCCCGTTTCAGGATCGA
>JAIEPU010000235.1 GCA_019748235.1 bacterium | reverse complement strand
AATGGCGGGGATGGTTTCTCAAACGCTACCAGTACCGGACGATTTCATCTTTGGGAAGAAGTGGGGATCTCCGACCCTCGGAACGCCGGCCACCGTGACGTGGAGTTTTCAACCGACCACCGCGTCGCAAACGGCTCTCGGCGACTTTATGCCCAACGGTTATGCCGACGAAGTGAGACAGGCATTTCAAACATGGAGCAGCGTTGCGAATATCACGTTTGTCGAAGTCGCATCGGGGGGACAGATCAAATTACTCGGCAAACCCATTGACGGGTCTGGAGGAACTGCTGGTACAGGTCAATATCCAGGTAGTGGTTCGAGCACGATCACATTTGATACGGGAAATGCATGGAGTCTGACTCAGGGAACCGGCGGTAGCTACATCTACCAAACCGCTCTTCATGAAATCGGCCACTCCATCGGCCTTTTGCATCCTCCGCATGTCATCGCAGCAATGAATCACGTCATCTCAAGTGCGTTCGAGGGGTTGCTTCCCACTGATGTGGCGGGAATCCAAGCGATCTACGGACCGTCGGCTTCCGTCAATAATGCCCAGTACCTTCCCACGAACATCACTCAACTCACCATCGATCCGACCAGTCAGGTGAATGTCACGTTGTCGATTCCCGGTTTTCTGACCGTCACTCAATCGACCACGATATCGGGAACAATTGATGCGCGTCTCGACGGCCTATCGACGGGCTCTCCGACCGCGCTGACGTTTTACGATGGGAATCTCTCGCTTGCGGATCTATCGGTCAATCTTCAAAATGCCGTGCTCACCGGTTCGGCCAACTTTCATAATTTGGTTGCTGACTTGTTTAGCAAAGATTGGTTTGGGCCTGCAGGGCACCTGACGCCCATTGTGAACGGACAGTTCTCGGTTGCTTCGAGCGTCCTTGGTATCGATGGAGGAACGGCCGATTATGCGATCTCCGTTCCGATCGCCGGCCTGAATACCAGTGGCACACTTAATTTTGGCGAAGGCGAAAATACAGGACCTGTTTCATTTGCCACAACGGACACTACTCTCCTCGGATCGATCGAGCGCGTCGGTTCCAATCTGAATTTATCGATTCCCGTTTTCGTTCACTCATCAATCACCGTCCCCGCGGGAAGTGGATCGATTCCGCTGGACATCACGGTGAGTGGCAGCATCAAGACATCAGTCGCCGTGCCGGAGATGAGTTCCCTTTTCTTCGTCGGATGCACCTTATCAATCGGAATTGGAATTATGGGTCGTCGAGTCTATCATCGACCCACAGCATGATGTCACGTTCCGTACAGAGACAACATTAAACGAAAGAGTGAGTGAATGGTCGATTGCGAGTGGATCGATCGAGATCGAACGTATTCGTTCCCGTTGTTTGAATTCAACCGTCGTGCAAGGAAAATGAGATGGGAAATAGAACAGTACTTACGACGGGATTCCCATCAAGCGTGGCCGCCTCGAATTGAACGGTCTTTGCGAACTTCATCGCTTCGTCGTCAAGTATCCGATGCCGGCTCGACTTCACGATTCGAGCGTCGGTGACGCACCCTGATTGATCAATCGTTATCTCAAGAATGACTCGTCCTTGAAGTCCATTTCGAACCGCCTCTTCCGGATAGCTCGGTCTGCTTCCAGACAAAAGACGGGCGTGAGTTCGTACCCCCATCTTGTGCTGCACCGCCCCCGCCGATGATTCTTGAGGCAATGAATTCACCGCGTTCTTACCGTCACTGGGATCGGTCGCGGGAACTTCGGCGACGCGCGTGTCATTTTGTCCTTGATAATCCTTCGATTTCGTGTCGCTTTCTTTCACAACGTCATTTCCGTCCCGCATTTCTTCATTCGGTTTTCGATGGACCGGCTCAGGTGCGGCAGCCGCTTCGAGTGCGAATTGCGCTGCCGCACTCTCCGATTCCCAAGAGATAGACGCCACTGAAATAGCTGCGTCGGCGGTTTGCTCTAACTCCTGCACGACCACTAGCGAAGAGATCTCGTCTGCATCTCCTTGAGTCTGTTGGGGAGGCAAGGCGTCTTCCCGCGGCGAATGGGAGAGATCGCTATTCATCACAGTCAGTTTTTGGGGATCGAATGATTCATCAGGAATGTCGATCGAGTGCTCTTCCGGGAGCAAGGGAGGCGAACTATCGGACGATGCGCGAGCTGGTGCGGACGCAACGAGAGCTATCGAAGGTATGACATCGAGACTTGATTCCCCGAGTTCCACCAGCGCCATGGGCAAAGCGTCGTGCCGATTGATACTTGGTGAGCCTAATGAATAAATCCCAATGAACACAACCGCATGGAGTGCGCTTGAGACGATGTACGATATCGTGGATTGTTTCAACAAGATGCTTTAACTCCACGATACATCCTTCGATAGACGCCCTTGTCATAGTAACCACACTGCCGACAAAAAATCCTCTCTTTCGATGAAGGACGCTTGAATTTATAAGTCGCTGAACGTCTGGTGAGTCGAAGGGAGACGTCTGATCAATTTCCGATCGTGGAACTTGGGGCAAAGTAGCTCGAGGTCGGACCGGCACGGAATCCAAACTGATATCCGGCAATGAAGAATGCCTGGCATAGGGGAGACACATTCGTCGTCCCGAACAACGATGTCACCGTCACGAACGTGCGATTCGTTGGACGTATCTGCATGCTCGGCCCAATCCGAAAGGTATCAATGGGATCACCTCGTTCGCCCTGAACAGTGTTTCTCTGCAAGAGACATTCCATTCCCAATAGCAGTTTTCTTTCGATCACGGGAACGGCAAGGGCATTGCTCCATCCTAATTCGGTTTCATAAGACCCACTCGTCTCCTGCTCGAGAATAAAGTTCGACGCATAGAACAATTTGGGAGTGATCTCATCTGAGAGAAGAAGTTTCGCTTCGTAGATGTTTGGATCGCCATTACTTTTCTGTACCCACTCACCATACAAGGTGGGATTCAGGATAATTCTTCCCCAGTCCGCGAGCGCCCATCGCAGTTCGACTTGGACGGCTTCCTGATCTGCCTTTTGCAATCCATTAGGACCGGGCTGAATATTCCATCGTTCGTAAAGGTCGAGTTGAAAGCGACCCGGAAGCCCCATCGCATACTCTTCCAACATTCGAAAGTCTGGTTTCCCTTGATGCTCCCACGTGGGACGCACCCATTGCTCGACCTGCGCCTGTCCAGGAGGGAGGACATAAGTTCGCGAAGCAGCAAAAGGTCGTTGAGTCGTCCAAACCGGAGACCCATAGGGTCCCACTCGATCGCTATCGCGCCGGATGGCGTTGGAGTTCCATGGGATGGATCCGGGAATCGTCACGCCGAAGATCGTTTCCCCAGGTCGAGTCACACCTTGCATGGTGCTGGGGTCAAACGTGAATGCGTCCGATCCTGTTCCCGAATCAGTGATCGTTTCCGTCGCGGTGCGGGGTGCTTCAACTCTGACCTCGGGAAGCTCCTGAGGAGAATCCTCGGCTGGTAAAGTCGATGGTTGTTCCTGTGACACAGCAACGACCGGAAGGACGATTAATAAATAAAGGACGGCAAGCGATCGGCGCATAATATCACCCCCAGGGCATCAACTCTTGAATGAATGCGAACAAAATTCGTTCAGATGATGATTGGCATGCGGCTCAAGTGTCAAAGGTTGACGCAATAGTTATCGGAGCGAAAAGAATCGAATGATGCTTGAATAACGAATCCAGCAGAGGTTGTGAACCAGCCAAAGCGTTAAAGGTGGAATTTCTTCTCGCAGAACATCTATATTCTCAGCTCGACGGTCCGGATTTCTTAAAGACTTCGCAGACCTGTCGATCGGCGCGTCAACGGTGTGTCACATAAATCGACACTCACCGTCGATTCGCTCTCAAACGCCGAGTTGGGCTATCGCCATTCGAAGAGGTTCGTTCGAGATTTGGATCAGTCCGTCAAACGGCTGATCGAGATCAACGATGAGAAAAATCGCACCGGCCACAGAGAGGGCGCAAACGAAGAGTGCAATGATGACGGTGAGGTTCTTCGGCGAAAAGAGACCGAAGCTCATGAACAAAACAAGCAGCCAAAACGTTAGCACCGCCATGAAGGGATGTGGAATAGAACCTGAATCCTGTTGTGTCAGCTGCCACCTGGTTTGACCGAGATCGGTCATGATTTCAATCGCCTTGGCCTGTATATCCTTTTGTCCCTCTGTCTCTGTGGGTAACTTTCGAACCTCTTCAAATAAACGCGTCGCGCCCTTCGTCAACTCCGGTGAGGCGAGTTCCTTAGCCACCGTGCCTGTTTTCGGCCAAAGATGCTCCACCATGTAATGAGCCGTTTCCTTTAGAGCTTCCCGCGCCTTTTGAGCCTCGGGACCGAAGTGCATGAGCGCGCGGTCGAGGACAATTACATTCGTGGCGAGTTGATTGAACCCATTTTTCTTCGTGTCATATTCGCTACTTGCTGCCGCGACTAAGAGACCGAGGACGAGAGCCGCCATCGCGGAGATGAGCCCGGTGGCCAACATGATGACGTCTTGCGACTCCTTATCGAGGTGCCCTTGCGGCAATCGACCTCGAAGGAACATTCCTAGGATCGCTCCTCCAAAGGAAAACGCAAAGACGGTAGCGGCGACGTTAATCGAACTCAATGCTGACACCTTTCTGACACGATCCTGTTTCTGGGTAACATTTGAAATGTGCGGCTGATGAACGGAGTGAAATAATTATTTGTCCGCACCTTCACTGCCCGCCTCTTTTGATCGAAGCTTGACATGGACACGCGCGACGTCTCCCATGTAGTGATTCTGGGAGGATGGATTCTTCGCGGCTCGCTTGATCGTGGCGAGAGACTCTGCGGACTTGCCAATCGACTCTTCGTACAAGCCGACATAGAGATCAGCATAGAACTGGGCGTCGTCTCCCGCGTCCTTCGCCGCCTTGATGACATCCTCGGGCGACAATTCTCCCGCGAACATCCGGTGAACCTCTTTCATCGGTACGCGACCGTCTCGTTCAATGGGAATCAGATTCTTTCGCGCCTTTTCGACGGAACCATCGGGCGCGCGAACCTCACACAGAAAATGCCAGACGGCATTTTCCACGTCTTGTGAATTGACCGTTTGATGAAGCTCGAATTGAGCAACCCCCTTTTCATATTCCTTCGCATAGTAAAGAGAAATACCGCGCTGCCAATGTCCCGCCGCTGCCTCGGGAACGAGTTCAAGTTCACGGTCAAAATCCGCGACGGACTCTTTCACTTTTCCCTCACGGAAGTTCTGTTCCCCTCGATGATGAAAGGAAGCGGCGGCGTATTCGCGGGCCATCGCCGCGTTTCGATCTCCCTTGGGATCTCGTTTCAAAAGAGGACCAAGTTCTTCAATCGCTTTCGTGAAATCACCCGAACGATAAGCCGCTCGAGCCGACGCAAGTCGCGCCTCGTCATCTTGTGCTCGAGCGACCGACGCGCACATGACGAGCCCGATGGCCATGAGTCTCTGACATCGATTCATCGATCACCAGTGAAAGACTTCCAACGTTCCCACGATCAGAAATGATGTCTCCTGAACCGTTGAATGATAAGCTACGTCGAATGAAAAGACGGGGAAAGCGGAATTGGATCTCCTTCTCGATTTTTGAATGATCGGGGCAGTCAGGTATGCAGAACGAATCTCATCAAGCAGAGTCGGCAACGAATCATGTGATGCAGTGCATGGAGATTTGGGGAAGCAGTTCGGCCGCCCATCAGAATGTATCGACACCGGGTCTCGATACATGGGTCTGGAGCGTTCCATTCGAACATGCCGATGGCGGAGGAGACGTGCACTATGTCTCTCTTTGCGGCGGCGGAATCATCACACGGTTCATCTTGGCCGACGTGTCGGGACATGGAGCGACGGTGGCCGAGATCGCTCGATCCCTTCGAGATTTGATGCGCCGCTACATCAATCGAAAGACGCAGTCCAGGCTCACGAAGGATCTGAACAAACATTTCGGGGAGTTAGCCAAACTTCGCCGATTCGCTACTGCCGTCGTCGCGACCTATCTCAATAATCGAAAAGAGCTCACCCTCTGCAACGCCGGTCATCCCAGACCCCTTTGGTACCGATCGGCGACAAGGACATGGCACTTTGTCTCTTCCGACGCGCCGGAAAATGGCCGACTGACGAATCTTCCCCTCGGAATCGATGATTCAGCCGCGTATCCACAAGTCCGACTCAAGCTCGATGACGGGGACTTGATTCTGATTTACACGGATGCATTGATCGAAGCGTCGAATCCAGATGGTGTCCTCTTAGGAGAAGCGGGTCTCCATCGACTGATCGAGACTCTCGATCCGCACGATCCGGCTAAGCTAGCGAAATCGATCATTAACTCCCTGCATCAGTATCGAGGTGAAAGGCCGGCGGATGACGACTTCACTTTTCTTCTTCTGAGGCATCGGGGGGGCGAACGAAAACGCCTGACGGTGGGAGAAAAGCTTGATGTCTATGCGAAAGTCTTCGGGCTAAAGAATGTTTGAGATTCTCCCTCAGCGATCCTCCGCCTCGACAATTTTTCTGGCATTCGATTTTCTGTGACCGCATTTTCCGATCAAATCTTCTCCCCTGTTGAAGCCCCGTTATTTCCCAATCCGATCCCCTAAATCTCAGTGTGCTGCGCGAACCTTGATTTCACAGCATGCATCGCTGAATACGTGGAGAAAACGATGTACGAGCGATATTTCATTAACATCGGCAAATGGAAAGACGGCAATGTCGGCGAGCAGATGAACGTCTATTCAAAGGTTCAACTCGACGATGAAGCGGGGGACGACAAGGACAATTGGATCTGCGATTCATTCACAGAAAAGATTGGATCGGGTCGAGGCTTCTGGGTGCGTCGCGTTTCCAGCCGCGAGATTCTGCTCTTCGACCAAGGGATGACGGTCATCGAAGCGAGAATTTTTTACGAAAAATGGCCGTTCAGCAAGTTCGACTACGGCAAGGTCAAGCTTCGAAAAGCGATTTGGGGGGAAAAGGAACTCGCCTTCTGGGCTAACAAACAGCAGCCGTTCGGTAGCAACGACTACTGATCCTCTATGGGAAAAAGAAACGGGCCACCGTCATTCATTGACCGTGGCCCGTTTATCGTTTCGTCAGTGACCCCTACCCCGTCCGGGAGGGAAAGCCTTTAGTCATCGTAACGATCGTAGTCGGTATCGCGGTAGCCACCTCGGTCACTTCCGCGATCGCCGCCACGGTCATTACCTCGGTCTCCACCTCTGTCATTTCCGCGATCTTCGCCACCTCGACCGCGACCGCCTCGATCACCACCGCGATCGTAGCCACCCCGATCTTCGCCGCCGCGACCACGGCCCCCGCGGTCCCCACCGGCATAGCCACCACGGTCTTCACCGCCTCGACCACGGCCCCCTCGATCACCGCCGCCGTAACCGCCGCGATCTTCACCGCCGCGGCCACCTCGATCGTAGCCACCCTCGCCGCGACCACCCCGGTCGCCACGATCGTTGCCACGGTCCTCGCGATCTCGACCGCCTGCGTCACGACCACCACGGTCATAACCTTCGCGTGATCCTCGCTCCTGTGACTCGGCGCGTCCGCCCCGATCGTCACCGCCACGACCACGACCTCCTCGGTCGCCGCCACGGCCCCCGCGATCACCTCCTCGATCGTCACCACCACGACCGCGACCGCCGCCGCGCTCACCACCATCTCGGGGAGCCCGCTCTTGTCGCGGTTCACGTGGCGGACGAGGCTCGGCGGGTGCCGATTCGTCGGACTCATCCTTTGCGATGAGTGCCTTGCGAGAAAGTTTCACGCGATCATGATCGTCGATACCGATCACGATAACTTCCATCGGATCGCCGACCTTGCAGACGTCGGAAACCTTAGAGACATAGCCGTGATCTAGCTCGCTGATGTGGCAGAGTCCGTCGCGGCCGGGGACCAGCTCAATGAATGCACCGAAATCGGTGATCGAAGCAACCTTACCCTTGTAGACTCGACCGACCTGAATGTCTTCGGTCATCGCCTCGATACGGTTGCGGCATTCCTCGACTAGTGCCTGATCCTTTCCGCAGATCGTGACCTGGCCGTCATCGGTGATGTTGATGTCCGACTTGGTCTCTTCTTGGAGAGCGCGGATATTCTTGCCGCCGGGCCCGATGACCGCGCCGATCTTTTCCTTGTTGATCGTCAGCATCAAAACACGTGGAGCGTATGGGCTGAGATCTTTCTTCGGCCGCTTGAGTGTGCTGAGCATGTGCTTCAAGATTCGGATACGTGCCTCGCGAGCACGTTCGAGCGTCTCCCGAATGATCTGCTCGCTGATTCCCTTGATCTTGAGATCGAGCTGAATGCCCGTGATGCCGACTTGAGAGCCAGCCACCTTGAAGTCCATGTCGCCAAAGTGATCTTCATCACCGATGATGTCGGTTAGCAGAACGTGTTGGTCCTTTTCACGAACCAAGCCGATGC
>JAIEPU010000041.1 GCA_019748235.1 bacterium | reverse complement strand
GGGCTATGCCAACAGCGGGACAAGGTTCGGCGTCTTCAAGCAGGTCGGCGCGGCACGCAACCTCGCCGAACGGCTCGCCGACGCGGCGCAGGTTCATCGGGTGACAGGAATCTGCCCCACGGTGGCTGTCCATATTCCTTGGGATCGATCCCAGGATTACAAAGGAGTTTGTGCCCAGGCCGCTGAACTGGGCGTCTCGATCGGGGCGGTCAATCCAAACGTCTTCCAAGAGCAGGAGTACAAGCTCGGCAGCTTCGGCAGCCCATTCAAGCAGAGCCGCGAGATGGCTCTCGAACACATGGATGAATGCATCGAGGTGATGCGCCAGACAGGGAGCCGTGTTCTGAGTCTTTGGTTCGCGGACGGCACGAACTTCCCAGGTCAAGACAGTATCGTTCGCCGCAAGCGCGCGTTCGAGGAATGTCTTGCTCACGTTTACAAACGAATGCCTGACAACGCAACGATGCTCGTCGAGTACAAGCCGTTCGAGCCGTCGTTCTACCACACCGATATCGCGGATTGGGGGATGTCCGCTCTTCTCTGTCAAAAGCTCGGGGCGAATGCAAAAGTCCTCGTCGATCTTGGGCATCATTATCACGGCCAAAACATCGAGCAGATCGTCGCGTGGCTGATTGATGAGAATCTTCTCGGCGGCTTTCACTTCAACAATCGAAAGTATGCGGACGACGATCTGACGACAGGAAGCATCAATCCGTACGAAGTCTTCCTCATCTATCGCGAGATCGCCCTGGCACAGGCCAAGGGCATCGAGTACATGATTGATCAGAGTCATAATCTCAAGCCGAAGATTGAGGCGATGATTCAAACGGTCATCTTCTTGCAGGGCTCGTACGCCCGATCGCTCCTGGTGAATGAGTCCCACCTCAAAGAAGCACAGGCGGCGGGAGACATCGTCACGGCCGAGGGTTTTCTGCAACAAGCATTTCAAACCGACGTCGAGCCGCTTCTCGTTCGTGTGCGTGAGGAAATGAATCGACCGGCTGATCCGCTTTCCGCTCACCGCCAATCGGGCTATCAGGCACGGATCGATTCCGAGCGACAAAAGAGCGCCGCCGAAGTAAGCGGTTGGGCCTAGCAATTTGAGATCGTGACGCGTTCAAATCCTCGCCCATCTTTGATTGGCAATTCGTGCTCGTTTCCCTTATCCTCGAACCGATCCATCAGGGGAATCGCGGAGCCACGCCGCCGATTCGGGAACACGAATTCACGACCGCAAGAAGTCACTACGTCATTTCAGAGGTGATTCCGTCTGGTCGTATCGCAATCAATGACTGCGGAGATTGAATGATGGTGAGCATTTGGGCGATCCTGTTAGCGGTCGCTGCCGGCGATTCAACAGGTCTCTTTAAGGACGGAGATCGCGTTGTCTTCGTCGGAGATACGATCATCGAACGGGATGCCGCGTACGGATACCTGGAAACGGAGATCATCCGCCGTTGCCCGGACTTCAAACTTACCTTCCGTAATCTCGGATGGAGTGGTGATACCCCCGCGGGCATCTCGCGCGCCTACTTCGATTCCCCCGAAGTCGGATTCCAGAGACTCGTCGAGCAAGTGAAGGCGGCAAAGCCGACGATTCTCTTCGTGGGCTATGGAATGGCCGACTCGCTCGAAAACGCCAGTCCGCAAGCATTCGAAGCATCCATGAATCATTTCCTCGATTCCATCAAAGACGTGACGACAAGACTTGTCTTCCTCAGCCCAGTGAATCTTTCCCCCCGACAAATCAAGGCGGAGCACGGCAAGCTACTCGCGGCATACGCAGGAATCATCGAGAAGATCGCGAACGAACGAAAAGGAGAGTTTGTTGATCTGACATCGAAGTCACCTGCAAACGAATTGGTCGCCGCGAATGGCATTCATCTCAACGAAGCCGGGTATCGGTGGTTCGCCAGTGAAGTCTTGTCCCAGTTCCAGGTTCCAGATGAAGGATCGAAACTCGTTATTGCGAGCCCACTGGACAAGGATTTGACCGATTCCGGGGTGACGCTCAATATCGCCCCACGCCTTCTCCCGACACTTCTCAAGACTCCGAGTGGCGTTGAGGTAAGCGTCGCCTTTCTGAAGCCAGGAACGTATCGATTCACGATTGACGATCGGGAAAAGAAAATCGCCACAGCAAACGAGTGGAAGGGAACGATCGCGATTCCCGGCACTCCGTGGGTTTCTCAAGCGGAAGAAGTGAGACGGCTTGTCCGCCGAAAGAACGAACTCTACTTCCAAAGGTATCGTCCCCAAAACATCACGTATCTGCTCGGCTTTCGGAGTTACGAACAGGGGCAAAATGCCAAAGAAATCGAGCAACTCGACCCGATGATCGCGGACTTGGAAAAGAAGATCGAAGAGCTCCGCTCACCGATCCCGAAGAAATGCTCTTGGGCGAAGACGAACGAAGGAGCGAAGTAACATGGCCACTCAAAAATCACTCTCCTTCGCCTTCGCGGGATTTCTTTCCATAGTGACGCTGTTCACGTTCTCTTCCGATGTTCGAAGCGACGATGCTGATGCGGCTGCGAAAGAGCTATCGGAGTTCCGCGTAGCGGACGGATTCAAAATCGAGCTATTCGCCTCCGATCCGGAAATCGCCAAGCCGATCCAGATGAACTTCGATTCCCAGGGCCGACTTTGGCTAGTGACTTCGGAAAGCTACCCGCAACTCGCACCGGGAAGCGAACCAATCGACAAAGTCTTCATCATCGAAGACGCCGACCGAGATGGAAAAGCGGATAAGTCGCGCATGTTCGCGTCGGGGCTCCGTATTCCGACCGGTATCGAGATCGCGCCCAAGGGAATCTATGTCGGCAATGCAACCGATCTCATCATGCTTCGCGATCTGAACGGCGACGGGAAAGCGGATCAACAAGACATTGTCCTCACCGCTTTCGGAACAGAGGATACGCACCACCTTATTCATACATTCCGCTGGTCGCCGTGGGGCAATCTCTTCTTCGCACAAGCGGTCTACATTCACAGCCACGTCGAAACACCGTTCGGCATTCGACGCTTGAACGGCGGTGGCTTCTGGGAATACAATCCGGAGACGCACCGCCTCGAAATCTTCGTGACCGGGATGACGAACTCCTGGGGGATCGCCTTCGACGAGTTCGGTCAAGCCTTTGGCGTTGATAATGACCAATACTCGGTGAATTATTTCCCTCCCGGCGCGCACATGATTCGGACGCCCAACGAATCGCATCTCTTCCCAAGTCTGGTGAGTGGAAAGCCGAAATACTGCGGCGCCGAGTTCGTCGCCAGCAGCCATTTCCCGGACGATTGGCAAGGAAACTTTCTGACGTGCGATTTCCGCGCTCACCGCATTTGCCGTTACAAGATCACCGATGACGGCGCTGGTTACAAAGCGGAAGAACTCCCTGAACTTCTTTCGACCTCGAACGTTGCCTTTCGGCCGGTCGATGTGAAGTTCGGCTTGGACGGAGCGCTTTATGTTTGTGACTGGTACAACCCCATCATTAACCATGGTGAAGTCGATTTCCGCGATCCACGTCGCGATCGGACTCATGGACGCATTTGGCGGATCTCTCGATCCGACCGAGCACCCATGATAACGCCTCACTTCGAAAAGCTTGGTGTGCCCGAACTTATCGAGCAACAGAAGTCGAAGGACGGATCAATTGCGCACTTCTCCCGTCGTGAGCTAGCGGCGCGAGACGTCGATGAGACGATTAAGGCACTCGATCAGTGGGTGGCGAAGGAGAACGATGAAGCAATTGTGCTCCGCGCGCTCTGGACTTATGAAACGGTCGGAAAGCTGAATGTTCCCCTTCTGCGAAAGCTGCTCGAAGCGAAGGATTACCATGTTCGCGCAGCCGCTGTGCGCTCGATCACACGGCATCGCGACGAAATCAATGATGCTGTCACACTGATTCGTGCTCGAATCCAAGACGTTCATCCCCGCGTTCGCGTGGAGGCCGTCCGCGCTCTGGTCGGAGAGCAGAATCCCGAAGCGATGAGTTGGGCCCTCGCATCGCTTGATAAGGGAAACGACCCCGTTCTGTCGTACGAGCTTGCCCTGAACGCGAGAGAAACCGCTCGTCGCTGGATACCGGAATTGGAAGCGGGCCGCCTTCACGGACAATCCCCTGATCGGTGGATTTCACTTTTGCTCGCCGTTGACTCGCCCGCCGCCGTCGCTTCGTTGCAAAAGCTCATTGCAGAACACGAGATCAAGCCGTCTGAAGAAGAGACAATACTCGGATTCATCGGACGACACGGAAATCCCGCCCAGCTATCTTGGCTGATGGAAAGAGCGCAGAAGGGGACGACGTCACCCGCCGTCCGCGCTCGAATCATTGCATCGCTTGCCGAGGCGTTTCGACTGAGGCAAACGCGACCCGAGGGAAACCTGACCGATGTCGCGTCGAAATGGCTCGACTCCAAGGAGCCGGCTGTCAAGCAGGGGAGTATTCAGTTAGTAGGTGTCTGGAAGCTGGAGCCGCTTCGTGGCAAACTCGCTGAAATTATTCGAAGCGATGCGAATACGAATGAACGACAGGCCGCTGTCGACTCACTTCGGCAACTGGGTGGCGCGGAGAGCTTGAATCTATTGACCGACCTTTACAAGACGTCCGTCGATGTTCCGACCAAGCAGGCCGCACTCGTTGCCATCGTCGCACTCGATCCGAACAAGGCTGCGGGGCAAGTCGTTCCCGTGTTGGAATCATCTAGCGATACAGCCATTGCGGGTGATTCGATTCAGGCGTTTCTGTCGAATCAGCAGGGTCCCGACATTCTGGCTGTTGCTTTGGCGGAGAAATCGATCAAGCCAGAAGTGGCTCAGGAAGGCTTGCGCCGCATCAATGCATCCGGGCAGATCTTCACGCGGCTCTCCGCCGCGCTTCGCAAGGCCGGTAATCTGCCGATGACGGAACGCAATATTTCACCAGAACAAATCAGGCGCGTCGCGGAGCAAGTCAAACAGTCCGGCGATCCTCATCGGGGTAAATTAGTGTATGAGCGAAAGGAACTCGCCTGCGCGACCTGTCATGTGATTCGTGGCAAGGGAGGGAAGGTCGGTCCTGACTTGACCTCGATCGGCGCGAGCGCACCCGTCGATTATCTTGTCGAATCTCTCCTACTTCCCTCTTCCAAGGTGAAGGAGAACTATCACTCCCTGACCGTCATCACGGATGAAGGGAAGGTGGTGACCGGTATTCCTGAGAAGCAATCGGAAAGCGAGATCACCCTCCGCCTCGCCGATGACAAGACCGTCTCGATCGCGAAGTCATCCATCGACGAGACAAAGCAAGGTGGCTCGCTCATGCCGACCGACGTGGTCGATGCCCTTCCCTCAGGGGATTTGCTCGACTTGGTTCGGTACTTGTCCGAACTCGGCAAGCCCGGTCCATTTGGCGTCAACGCGGAACTAGCCGCGAAGAAATGGCGGCTTCTCGGTCCGGTCGCAGCAAAGGAGCGTGATCCGTTGACCCAACAGATCCTGGCAAATTCCGCCGGGATCAAGTGGCGTGAATCGCTCACGACCAATGACGCCTGGGTCTATGTGCGGGAGCTTTCGTTGAGTCCTGATCTTCCTGTCTTTTTTGCGACGACCGACATCAACGTCACGAAACCAGGGAAAATTCACCTCACCCTGCAGCCAGGGGAAAAGGCAGAATACTGGCTCGACGGCAAGCCTCTCAAGGCAGAAAAGACAGGACCCGAAGAATCGGTCGCCGATGTCGAATTACCTGCCGGTAAGCACTCGCTCCTCATTCGGGTCGACCTAACAAAGACGCCGGCATTCGTCAAACTGCGAGCGTATGGCATCGGCGAAGGGATCTCCTTCGAGCTCGAAAAGCCATAGAAGAAATGCCCCGAGCAAACGGGTATCGAGCGGGGCATCGCGTGTTGAGTGATCGTTTCTTGAACTCTTTTGAACCAGCAAGCTTACCAGGCAGGCGGAAACGATCGGCCCAATCACTACAGTCGGTACACAAGGAAGCCTCTTCGCAAATGCCGCACTTCTCGCGGAGGTCCTATCTTTGACATAACGCTGTCACCGGCTACATTTAGAGCGAGCCGAACAAGCGCCTGACCTTTCTGGGGCAGGGCCACCCCGTTCGAGCATTTTTCATCGAATCACCTAATATCTTTCGGGAGTTCCAGCCATGGCGGAACAGGGCGAAGCTGTGCGCCAATTCGATCTGCTGCTTGAGGTGGATCGAGTCCTTCAGGCGAGTTGCTATTCGTCCCTGCGAAATGTCTGCTATGGTCTGTCGAACGGTCGGCTCGTTCTCGAGGGGACCGTGCCGAGCTACTTCATGAAGCAAGTCGCTCAGACGCTTGTTGCGACCGTCTCCGATGAGCATCTCATCGAAAACCAAATCGTCGTCGATCGACCACGCAGCCGTGCTCCTCACCGGATTCGCGAACTCGCCTTCGCGTCAGCTTCAGCCTAGGGATATGGGAGAAAGAACGATTCGATCGGCCGTGAAGCAAATCGAATCGAACTCATCTCATTAAGTCGTGATTCCCTTTACTCTTCCCCGTTTGGTGCAGGCGGAAGATCGCTCGGAACCGCGGCTGCTAGCGAAATGATCCGAAGATCATTCTGCACTCGCTCGAGCAAATGTTTGGCGATCCGAACGCGGAGCCTGACTTGCTCTCCTTCGTAAGACTCGTCGAAAATCTGCGAATGCGCCCCGAAGTAAGCCCGAAGCTTACCATCGCCCGCATAAAACTCCACTTCGGCCTCGACGTAACGATGGCTGAGCATCGAAACGACGAGTTGACGAAGTTTATCGAGCCCCTCCCCCGTTCGCGCGCTGACCGCGACCGTATTGGGATGCAGATGTTCGAGTGCGTTCAGCACCGTCACGTCGTTCATTCGGTCAACTTGGTTCAGAACGAGGATCGTCGGCTTGTCGCGCACCCCGATCTCTTCGAGCACCGTATTCACGGCATGATACTGCGGGATCGCATTTGGATCGGCCGCGTTGATCACGTGAAGGAGCAAATCCGCTTGAACCGCTTCTTCAAGCGTCGCTTTGAACGATTCCACTAAATCGTGCGGCAGCTTGCGAATGAATCCGACCGTGTCCGAGAGAAGAACCTTCCCCCAGCCGGGAATCGCCCAACGACGAGTTCGAGTGTCCAGCGTCGCGAAGAGCTGATCGGCAACGAGGATATCCTCGTCTCCGGTTAGTTCCCGCATGAGCGTGCTTTTGCCGGCATTGGTGTAACCGACAAGCGAAACGCGAAACTCCCGCTTCCGCGCGTCGACTTCGCGCTCTTTCCGCCGCTTGATAACGCTGAGCCGTTCCTTCAAATCCTTGATGCGCTTTCCGATCAATCGGCGGTCGGTTTCGAGCTGGGTCTCTCCCGGCCCCCGAGTTCCGATTCCACCACCCTGCGTCTCCAGGTGGGTCCACATCCTTCGAAGTCTCGGACGCAAGTACTCGAGCTGCGCCAGCTCGACTTGCAGCTTCGCTTGTTCGGTTTGAGCACGGGTCGCGAAGATATCGAGGATCAGCTCGGTCCGGTCGACAACTTTGGTGCTGGTTTGCTTCTCAAGATTTCGGACCTGCGCGGGATGAAGCTCATCATCAAAGATGATGACGTTCGCATCCTCCTCATCGACCAGTTGGGAAAGCTCTTGAAGTTTTCCGCGACCCAGGTAGGTGGCGACGTCTGGCTTCTCTCGCCGCTGAACAATGTTTCCTAGGACTCGTGCACCAGCCGCCGTTGCCAATCCCCGGAGTTCCGAAAGGGGTTCCGGGTAATCATTGATGGGAGCATCTGGAGTAGAAACACCCGCGAGAACTGCCCCCTCGCGGTGGACCGTTAGGTCTTCTCGGTATTGACCGCTCAACGCTGAGTCATGCCTCCTTCGTAAGGTGCCGTCGTCGCCGTCCGAGATCAACGAACCGGGCGGCGAACATCTCGAAGAGGTGATTTCTCTTTCCCCCTCCCCAGGGGAACCAGCTTTAGCCCCGCGGAGCTCGCACGGTTCCCCTGGCCAATAGTACTCTTCATAGGCCGGATATTCAATTTTCGATGCAGACCTATTCTCGACACGATAGATCGCGATCGGGTTCATGCCGCGAACTCAGAGCTCAAAACACCTTGCCCAATCGATACCATCCAGAGGATTGCCTTTGCGACGGGCGGTCATCGGCACGACAAACTTTTCCGAGCCGACAGAGCTTCCCTAGCCGCCAAACTCTCGCTGACAGGATCG
>JAIEPU010000125.1 GCA_019748235.1 bacterium | reverse complement strand
GGAACTAACTCGAAAGCCAATCGACGACCCGACTCATCGTCGCGAGTTGTCTTCAGCGTGCCGACAGTCTCGACCAACCCAGTGAACACGCGCTTAAAGTCCTTTCTGTGCCTTTAGGCGGATGGATGCAAAATAGTGAACTCTAGTCTACCATATGTTCCCTGAGCATTTTAGAATGCGACCATCATGGAACCTAGTATGTCCCGGTGGTTGACATTCCCAAATAAGTAAGGGTACGCCCCATGTGGTCGATTATTTTTCTCTGTCTGATCAGTTCTGCGGACCCACCCGCCGAGAAGGTCAAAACAAAACAAGCGGACGATGCTCAGGCAACAACGCAAGGACTGCAAGAGCTCCTGGAAAAGGTATGGAACGCCACCCCCGAATCGGCGAAAAAGGCCGGAACCGCCGTCTTGAGTAAATATCGGCGAATGAACGCGAACATGCCCTCCCTCGAGTATGGTTACGGCGTCGCGCTCGCCAAACATCAACAATGGGAAGCAGCGGAAACGAACTTTCGGGCCGTCGCGACGAAGCATCGACAGAGCCCGCGCGCTTGGTTAGCGGTGGCGAATGCTCATTTGCGATTGGGCAAGCCGGCCCTCGCCATTGAGGATCTTCGAAAGGCATGGGAAGCAGCCCCAAAGGATGAAGATGTACTGCTTACGATTGCGGGGGTGACGAATTTCCTCATTCAGAAACCACTTCCCAAGTACATGCCGGATAGTTCGCGCAAGTTGCAAGATGACGTTCGCGCGGGGCTCTCGCCCGACCAAAAGAATCTTTTCGACCTCGGTGTCAATCAATCGAACGAATACATCAGCAATCTTGAGAAGCTCCGCGAAGAGTTGATGGAGCCGGTCAAACTTGCAGAAAGTCAGGCGGCCGCAGCCGAGCAAGAGGCTCAACAAAAAGGAAGCAAGGTCGCGATCCTTCGCGCGGAGTATCAGTCCCGAGTGCAAAACATCCAGCAGATCGCGGCGATCGCGAATGCCCGCGTCGTGGAGATCGACATGCGGGCACTCGGAGGGAATGGTGGGCTTTCTGTCGCCATGCAGGCAGAGAGAACGCGAATCCTGCAAGCATCTCAGGCCGAAATCGAATTACAAGAAGTTCGCCTTCAAGAGCTTGGAATAAGATTGGCGCAGAAGGATAGAGAATATCAAGAGGTCGCGTTTAGGGCTCAGCGATTCGCCAAGGAGGCCAGCGACGGAAAGTCGGTCATCGACAAGCAGCTCGCTCTCCCTCCCCCCTATTGGGATCCTTCTCAGGAGAAGGAGCAACTTCTCCACGTCGGCTTCACGGACATCCAATTGGCTCCTCAACAAAAGGAAAAGGATCGGGCACCGCGAAAGTCATTGTCCGACGATGACAAGGCTCGTGTGCTCCTTTCGATGGCGGATGCTCTTCGAAGCTCCAATAAGCCAGGGCTGGCCAAGTCGTACTTCGAACGCATCTTGAAGGAATTCCCGAATACTTCCGCCGCCACGGACGCGAAATGGGAACTGGAACAAGTCGGCAAGGAGATTGACGACCTAGAAAAAGAGGGATCGAAAAAGGCCGCCGAAGCGGCAGACAAGGAAATCGAGAAATCGAGTTCGAAGAAAGCTCGGAAGGGTTCCGCTTCGAAGCGGAGTCCGAAGGGATCGTCCAAAGGAAAAGTAGATTCTGATGATCCGGCGAACTGAGGGAGAGTTTCTGCTTCGTGTGAGCCGAATGTGCCTGACTCCATCAGATTTGAACGTGCGAGGATGAATTGCTCGACATCTATATCGATGCGGACGGATGCCCGGTGAAGGAAGAGGTGTACCGCGTTGCCGCGCGTTACAAGCTAAAGGTTTTTGTCGTAGCGAACATCCCCATCCGCGTCCCTCCGACCGAATCGATTGAGGGTGTCGTCGTCAAAGGGGGAATGAACGTCGCCGACGACTGGATTGCGGATCACATCGATGCCGGCGATATCTGCATCACGACCGACATTCCACTCGCGGATCGATGCCTCTCCAAAAAGGCAGCGGTGCTCAAACCAAACGGTCATCCGCTGACCGAAAAGTCGATTGGCAACGCACTCGCCAACCGTGAACTACTGCAAGGCCTCCGGCAAATGGGAGAGATCACAGGAGGGCCGGCTCCGTTCAAACCCGCGGACCGTTCGCGGTTTCTATCCAGTCTGGATCAGATCATTCAATCGTTGATTCGAGCGAAGAACCGGGGGTAAGCGTTACTTCTGTCCAAGTCGCTCGAGCGCATGCTTCGCCACCGCAATCGGATACCGATTTCCATTCACTTCGTTCGCATCACCCCTCGCGGCCTGCTTCAAATCTTCAATCAGCGGCAACGCTTGTTCTCCCAGTTGCTCCGCGAATGTCGCCGCCTCCAGCCGAACCCACGGGCTCGGATCATGGAGGCCTTCCTTCAATCTCGGCGTTCCATCCTTTTCCGATCCCGCAACGAAGAGGTAGTATCCTGCTGCCACCCGAATAGCTGGCGGCTGATCTTTCGATCCTTCGATCACTTGACTACGGTACACTTCACGATGCTCTTTCAAATGACTTAGTCCGACAATTCCCCAATAACGAACGGCCGGATCAGGATCACTTAACGCTATGGCGAGAGCCTTTTCATTTCCATTTGGGTCCGCGGCTTCGAGCACCTTCTCCCTCAATCGCCTGACAAGATCGAGCCCTCCGGCACTGTGAAGGATGGCATAACGAGAACCTGCCGATTTCTCGCGCCGCGCGATTTCCGCTTCCGGCATCAATCCCAGGTCTCGACTCTGTTCACTCCAATCTTTTTGTCTCTCCCGAAAGGCGTGCAGGGTCTCTTGATGGTCGGGAGATTTCGCGAGATTGATCGTCTCATGGGGATCATTCTTCAAATCATAAAGTTCTTCGACAGGCTTAATGTCGTCGGCCGCGATCCCCTGCACTTTCAATTCGCCGGTACTCTTGAGTCGCCTGATCTCTTTCATGATCGTCGACTGCTCTCCGTAAGCAACGTGCTGATAAACCGGTTGCCACGGATTCAGATTCAGAATGTATTTGAAGTCTTGCGTCCGAACTCCCCGCCGGATGTCATACCGCTCATCCATTCGATCGCGAATGAGAAACAGCGCGGATCTCGGCTCAAGCAGATTTGGTCCGAGAAAAGGCTGACCGTCGAGCTTCTCGGGCTGAGGCAATCCGGCGAGATTAAGCACCGTCGGCCCCAAATCCATGAGTGAGATCAATCGATCGTCGACGGATTGTGTTGGAGCATTATTCGACGCCGAAGGAAAAGTGACGATGAGCGGTACTCTTACTCCCGAATCATAAATCGTTCGCTTGCCGCGCGGAATTCCCATCCCATGATCGGACCAGAAGAAGACGATCGTCTTGTCGAGTTCGCCCGCGTCTTCAAGTTCACGAAGACGCTCTCCGACCCAGCGGTCCGTCGCGGCGATTCCATCGTAGTATCTGCCCCACTCCTCTCGAACGGCAGGAGTGTCCGGGTAATATGGGGGCAACGTCTTCGCTGCTTCCTCACGAGACGTCTTGGGCAATCCCGAACTCACCTGACTGTTCAACAGAGCGCTGACGATGGCCGACTCATGAGATCCGGTGAAATTGAAGACGGCGAAGAAGGGTTGATCCTTCTTCTTTCGATTTCGCCAATGAGCTTTATTGCTTGATTCATCCCATGTGCCGGCGGGAGGTTTGAACTGGTAGTCCGTCTTTTGATTGTTGGTGCAATAGTAACCCGCTTGGCGAAGGTAGGTCGGAAATGTTTTGACGAAATCGGGAAGTGGGGCTTGGCACCGCATCAGATGCGTCCCCAAGGAACTGGGATATATTCCGGTGATAATTGAGGAGCGACTCGGAGCGCAAACTCCGGCAACAGAGCATGCGTTCGTGAATCGAACGCCGCGTGAGGCGAGTTTGTCGATGTTGGGTGTCTTCGCAACAGGATCGCCGTAACAGCCGAGGTTCGGGCTCATGTCCTCGCAACTGAGCCAAACGATATTGGGACGATCCACTCCATAGACATTGGAGACGATCCCGACAAAACTCACCAATGCGAGCGTACGAAACATCTTTCTTTTTCCATTACCGTCATGACGATCATTTAAGAAACGTCGCCGTCGCAGATTTGATGCCGATTCCGCGTCACCTCGCGAATGGCTACAATCATCACCGAACGAATCGGCAGAAGCGAGAAGAGAGACACGATGACGGAAATGATTTCCGCAACCGGACAGACGCGATCGTTTTGGGTGAGCCGCTCGCCGATCTATTATGGTTGGGTCAATGTCTTAATTGCAGGGATCGCGATGACCGCGACACTGCCCGGCCGCACCCACGGTCTCAGCCTTGTCACCGAACCTCTTCTTACTGACTTAGATTTTGATCGGGTCACGTTCGCCCATATCAATCTTGCCGCGACACTAATCGGCGCTAGTTTCGCATTCGTCGCCGGCTGGCTCGTCGATCGGATCGGCGTTCGAATGACCTGCGTGTTCGTGGGAGTCGCTCTCGCCGCCTCGGTATTCACTCTCTCATGGACAACGACGATCGTCGCGTTTCTTGTCGCTCTTACCCTCATTCGTGGATTTGGTCAGAGCGCGCTCTCGGTCGTCAGCATGGCCATGGTCGGCAAGTGGTTCGACCGGCGCCTCAGCATGGCGATGGCCGTTTTCTCGGTTTTGATCACGATAGGCTTTATTGCAACGACGATCGGACTCGGAGAATTGGTGCGCACCACGGCAGGTCCGATCGTGGGAGAACCACCCCGCTACGAGCATCCGGCGGAATGGAGAACAGCGTGGAATGCGGTCGGTTGGTGGATTCTTATCGGATTTGTGCCGCTCGCTTGGCTCTTCGTTCGCAATACCCCCGAAAGCTGCGGCCTATTGCCAGATCCCCCGCTTCGTGAGAAACCCCAGGATTGTGCAAACGATTACTCGCTAGGGCAAGCAATGCTCACCCCCGCCTTTTGGGTCTTTGTGACGACGTCCGCGTTCTTCAACGTCATTTGGTCCGGAATTGTTCTCTTCAACGAATCGATCGCCCAGGAACAGGGATTCGATCAAGGACTCGCTGTCCAAGTGCTAGCGATTCTCACCTTCGGCGGGATGTTCGCCAACTTCGTTTGCGGCGCGATCGCCAAGCGGAGTCGTTTAGGATATTTGTTCGGCTTTTCGATGGGACTACTCGGAATGGCGCTCGCACTTTTTCCCTGGATTAAATCCATGGCACTCCTGCAGACGTATGCGGTCGCGCTCGGAATCGCGGGAGGGTTTGTGACCGTGATCTTCTTTGCGATCTGGGGAGATCTTTTCGGCCGGACGCATCTTGGCCGAATTCAGGGGATCGCTCAGGTGATCGCCACCCTTGCCTCGGCTGTCGGACCATTGATCGTTGCCGCGAGCAAAGAACATCTTGGTTCTTATCATCCCGCCTTCTGGGGAATGGGAGCCGTGGCGGTGGTGCTTGCGATAGCATGTATCGCGGTTCCCATTCCGCCGGAGCGAAACGTCACCGTTCAGTGAGCTATTGTTTCTTCGATTGACGTCTGACGCGATCGAACCGGACGCCGCATCCAACTGGCGGAGTCTCCTCCGTCTCAATCTTCTTCCCAGAAGTGGTGGCGGTGATCGCCTCGCGCAAATAGTCCTTTGTGACCTTCTTACCGTCCGGGCTGTCGTCCATCGCCCCGGTATAGATGAGCTGGCGATCTTTGTTGAACACAAAGAATTCGGGCGTGCGGACGGCTCCGTAATCCTTTGCAACCTTTTGAGTCTCATCGAAAAGATACGGGAAGTTGAACTTTTTAGACTCGGCCCGCTTCTTCATGGCCGGAAGTTTATCTTCTTCAATCTTGTTCACGTTAATCGCGACCAGTCCGACACTTGCCTTCGAATCGCTCATCTCCTTCACGAACGTCACGAGGCGATCCTCGTAATCGACGGCGTACGGACAACTGTTGCACGTGAAGACAACGACAAGGATATCCTTGTCGGCAAAATCCGCGAGCGAATGCTTCTTGTCATCGGTACCCGGAAGGTCCTTCCACTCGGGAGCCTTGTCGCCGATCGAAAGAACATCGTTGTATTTACCGGCCCATGAAGGGCTCACCAACAATAAGCTCAGCGTCACTAGGGCGGTCGATACGAATCGTCGTTTCATCATTCCCTCATCAATGGACGATCACCGGAGACTCCGCGAGCGACTTTCATTCTAGCGAACCATATTGCCGCGTGGGAATGAGCAAGAACACCTGGCCGGCGTCGCCCCTCGGTTCGGCGATCACAATTTCATATTCCAACGGAATCCAGGAACCGTGATGATTGAATTCGGCCTTTATCATCCGCGACACATTTTTGAAGGAACGATGGGTGAACGTTCAGCCACTCGATCTCAGCCGACTCAAAGTCCTTCCGCTCGTCGAGCGAAAAAGTCTCACCAAAGCGGATGAAATCCTGATCAACCCCGATCATGCTCCCAAGGAATGTTCGGCAGAGAATGACGCGCTGATCAATGATTGTGCCGCGAAGATCATCGCCGCGAAGAAGCGCGGAGCGAGCATCATGCTGATCTATGGAGCACACCTTCTGCGGAATGGAGCGGCACTCATTCTGGAACGAATGATGGCGGAGGGCTGGCTCACCCACCTTGCCACCAACGGTGCGGGGACGATCCACGACTGGGAATACGCGTGGTTCGGCGCATCCACGGAAAGTGTGGAGATGAACGTCGCGACCGGCACGTTTGGGACATGGGATGAGACGGCGACCAACATTCACCGGGCCATCATGGTCGGCGCACTTAGCGGACTGGGTTATGGGCGATCGCTAGGCAAAATGATCATCGAGGATGGACTCGATGTCCCAACCATCGAAGCATTGAAAACCAGCATCACCAGCAATCCCTCCGATCCCCTCACCGCGGCGCGTGCGGATCTGCTTCACACGATCGAACGGCTGAAATGGCCGACGGGTCGAATCGATATCCATCATCGATGGAAGCAAGCGTCCATCCTGGCGCAGGCATGGAAGCACGGCGTCCCGCTCACCGTTCATCCCGGCATCGGTTACGACATCATCTCGAATCATCCGGTATTCAGTGGATCCGCCATCGGGCGCGGCGCGGAGTGGGATTTCAAATTGTTCGGTGGATCGCTCGATCAAGCAGACGGCGGCGTCATCATGTCGGTCGGTTCTGCCATCATGGGACCACAGGTGTTTGAGAAGAGTATTAGCTGTGTCAACAACCTGCGCTTGCAGAGCGGAAAACAAGTGGTGAAGGATCACACGATTTACGTCGTTGACTTACAAGACGGTGGGAATTGGGACTGGCGAAAGGGTGAGCCCCCCAAAACGAATCCCGCATACTATCTCCGCTTTTGCAAGAGCTTCTCACGCATGGGAGGCGCGATGAACTACTTGCAGTGCGATAATTCGCTGTTCATACATCGACTGTATCGTGCGTTGAAGAAGAGTTGAAGCAACTAACCCTTCATCAGTAAGAAGACCTGCCCAAAGAAAAAGCTGGGGCGATTCCGAGGCCGTCCGCCGAGGGATCAGCGGACTCGGCCCAGCCTACATGAACTTCTGCATTCGCATGTGATTCACGGCGGTCGCTGTGATCTAAGCGGCTTTCCTAATGCCCACCTTTCGCGACGGTGCCGTACTTTTCGAGTACGGCAAAGACTCGCTTCAAACCTTGATCGCGAAGTTCGGGAGTTTGACCTTCGAGTGTCAAGCGAAGGAGCGGTTCGGTGTTCGAGGGACGAACATTGAGCCACCAATCGGGGTAATCGACCGAGATACCGTCGAGATGATCCTGCTTGCCGTCGCTGAACGTCTTCTGAATGTCCGCGAGAGCGGCGTCTTTATCGGCAATGTTGAAGTTGATCTCGCCCGAGTGATAGAACTTGCGGAGAGGCTTCAAGAGCTCTGACACCGGCTTATCGCTCGCGCTCAGAATGTTGAGCAGCCGCATCGTCGCGACAAGGGCCGAGTCGATGTAAAACGTCTCGCGATCCTTGAGCTTGAAGTAATAATGCCCCGACAGCTCGCCCCCCGAGATCGCATCGATCTGGCGCATCTGCTGTTTGACGTGGGCGTGGCCGACTCGGCTCCGAACCGCTTTGCCCCCAGCCTCCTCAACGACT
>JAIEPU010000094.1 GCA_019748235.1 bacterium | reverse complement strand
GATCTGGAAGGAAACGATGTACTCGACCGTCGGTTCGCTGGCGGTCGACGAAACCGGGGGCACGATCGTTCTTGCCGCTTATGGTCACGGTCTCCTTCGATTCGACGCGAAAGGACGGCGCGAAGGGACTTACCACATCGAGCACACGCCAAACCTTGTCGCCGTTGAGATTGACGGATCACGTTTACTGGCCGCATCCATCGACGGATACCTCACGGCGTTCGACTACGAGGGGACCGTCCTATTCGATCGCAAGATCGGCGACAAAGCGTCGGCTCTCGCCATGGATGCATTGGGTCGATTCGCGGTGCTCGGCTTTGAATCAGGTGAAGTCCGATTCCTTTCCCGCGATTCCCTGTCCCTCGGCGCAACGGCCTTGACTCAGGACGGAACAGATCTGGCGGCATATGTTCTCCGTTCCGACACAACTGCCGGCGAGGAGGATGCATCCTGGCAATCGGAGATCGCGCCAACATCAGACGAAGGAGCATCGGCCGTTCTTTGTGCGGTCGGAATGAGCGGGCAAATTGCCGTCTACACCACGCGAAAAACTCTCCGCATCTACGATGCAGCGGGACAATGTGTTCACGAGTCCCCTCGTATCGATGGGGTAGGTCGAACGCTTCATTCCAACGATATCACGCTCATCGCGGCAAGCGATCGACGGTTGATCTCCTACGACCCGGCGTCACGGAGTTCAATCCTCGCGAGCAACGACCTATACGACATCAGCCACTTTTTCGCCACCAGTCAAGTCAACGAAGCGATCGTGGTGGAGTCATGCGATCAGATTCGACGAATGCGCCTGCCCGGCGTAACTCATTGGAAACATCGATTGCCGATGCGGATCTCTTCGATCGCCGTCGATTCCATCGATCGAATCGCCATGGTGCTCGAAGACCATCAACTCGTCATCGTTGATGCCGCAGGGAAACCGATTGGCCGCTATCGCAATCGTAAGCCGGTACCGATGATCGTGGCGGAAATAGAGAACGGATGGGTCACCGCGTCTCTGGGCGAACAACTCCTGCGAGGTCATTCGACGGACGGCAAAGTCATTTGGGAAGAGTCTCTCGCGTGGGACCCGTGGTCATTACAACACGTTGCGGAGCATCTCGTCGTTACGAGTTCGGACGGAAGAAGCATGCTTGTCACCCCGACAGGTGAGGTGATCGCCGAATCTCAAGAGCTTCGAGAGGGAGCAATCTATTTTCCCCTGACGCCAAACGTGGTAGGCCGAATTTATTTGTCAGGAATGGCCGTCATCGTCTCGAATTTTGAGGGGAAACTACTCTGGCGGCGCAGTCTTCCTGACCGTCCGACGTCGTTTACCGCGCGGGGACAGGTCTTCTGGGGCGTGGTCGGACGGGGTTTACTATCATTTTCGCTCCCCAAAACGGAAAGAATCACGCCCTGAACCTGTATTTGAATCCTTCTCGGGTGAATACTATTAGAGTAACCACAACTCATTCCGTTTGATCTCGGCAAGGGTGGAGTAATCCGCGGTCCATGGCCAGCAAGTTCCAAGTCATCGTCGATACCCTTCGTCACGTCCTTCCTCGGCGCGGAGCCAACGAGCACGATGAGCTCGATTCACCTGCCGTTCCCGTCAATGAGTTTGAAACGAAGATCGTCGATCAGGCGGTGCAGACGGAGAAACGCCGTTGGCGTCAGATCATCGAGCTCGGTGTGCCAACGGGCATGCTCGTGGTCGGGGGATTATTAACCGGCTGCGCGCAGCTTCTGGGAGTGTGGGGGCTCCTTGGGTTCCTACTCCTCTCGTTGTCGCCGGTCGTTTATTGGCAACAGCGAACGGAACGGCAGCTCAAGGAAATGACCGAAGAACTAAAGAAGCTGCGCCCGATCCGACGCTGATCAGCACTGACTCTCCATCGAATCAGTTGAACTTCTCTCCATGCTGAAGAGCGGCGGCTTTAAGAGTATTCTCTAGCAGCATCGCAATCGTCATTGGTCCGACTCCGCCAGGAACGGGAGTGATGGCGGAAGCAACCTGAACCGCACTTTCGAACTCCACATCCCCCACGACTCGCCCGTCGGCCAATCGATTAATTCCGACATCGATGACGACTGCTCCAGGCTTGATCATTGAACCGGTAATTGCCTCAGGTCTACCGATGGCAGCAATCAAGATATCCGCCCGCCGACAATGTTGCTCCAAGTTCGGCGTACGGCTATGACACACCGTGACGGTAGCATCCGCGTGGGGGCCTTTCTGGCTGAGCATGATGGAGAGAGGTCGACCGACAAGATGACTTCTGCCGACGATCACCACCTCTTTCCCAGCCGTTTCAATTTTTTCGCGAATGAGAATCTGCTGAATTCCCGCCGGTGTACAGGGAAGAAATCGTGGCGTGCCATCCACGATCAACCCGACCGTATAGGGATGGAATGCATCAACATCTTTGAGAGGGTCGATCGCTAAGACGACTTCCCGCTCGCTGCATGACTTCGGCAGTGGGAATTGCACGAGGATGCCGTTGACGCTGGGATCGGCGTTCAATCGCTCGACCGTTTCAAGCAAATTCGATTGCGACGTGGTCGCCGGCAAAAGGTGGAGCGAGCTTTCGAGCCCGGTCTTTTCACAGGCTAGCCGCTTATTCTTGACGTAGATCTGACTTGCGGGATCATCCCCCACAAGGACGGCTGCCAGGTGCGGCTTCATCCCCTCTCGAGCGAGAAATTTGATCGCCTTCTCCGCGATCTCGCTTCGAACTTGACTCGCGATTGCCTTCCCATCCAGACGCTTTGCCACCAAGTTCAATCCCTCCTGATTCCGCCGCGTCCCGACGTTTTGAGTCGGTTGCATTCGATTGGTGGATTGCCTTTGACCCACCATGAAAGACGCCTACTGAAGCCTGAAAATACTCTCTAAGTGTCCCGCGATCGTCGGATCGCCGAACTGATGATCCTGACAAAATCCACCACAAGTTGAGATAGGACGAGAGGTTTGAATGTCGAGTTTGCGGGTTGTGCGGGTCCTATCATGTCTGATTTTGAGGAGTGGGGCAAGCTGGGTGATTGCACGATTGACCCCCTATTGACACGCTTCCTAAGCTTGTGAGGGCAAGGTCTTTGTTGGAGTTCAGCGATTAGTCGGACCGCGACGCGGCCCAGGTTTAGATGATCGCCTGAAAGCGATTTGACAAACTTCGGAAATCGGTTTTTCGCCGCGACATCGAAAGGTTACGGCTCGCCAATGATCTTGCCCTTGGAGTGATTGACAATGACTGGCTTTCGGACGTTGATGATCGGTTCGATGGTGCTTGCTCTTTCCCTCAGTGGATGCAAGAGCCATCCCCCGCGAACTCCTCGTATTATCGATTCACGTCGCCCCAACGGCCCGATTCAGGCGCCGCCGTTGAATTCGACGACACCGATCGAAGTGCCGACCGGCGCGGTGGCAACTCCGGTTCCAGCCGTTCCTGTGCAGCCCTCTTTCGCGGTGCCGGCGCAGCCCGTCCAGCCTGTCGTTCCTGGTGTGGCCGTTCAACCAGGTGTGCCGGTCCAACCGGTCGTTCCCGGTGCAGCCCCCGCGCAGCCAGCTGTACCTGTTCAGCTGGTAGTTCCGGGAACTTCGGTACCCCCTCAGCAGGTGCCGCTCGTTCCCGTTCAACCAGGCGCTACCGGAGCCGTTGTTCCTGGGCAATCGAACGGGGTCGCAGTGACTCAGGCACCTCCGCAAAAACTGCAGACACCCGTGCCTGAAGTGGTGAACGATCTCGAGAAGAAAGCCAAAAAGGCTGCGAACGAATTCGAACCGGAAAAGCTTCCGAACCTTCGTGAACTCGAGGAAGAAGAAAGTCAGAAATAGCAGCTTGAGCCCCTAACGAAGTGACTGCACCCATGAGACTTGCCATGAAAACAAATCACGTCATGTTGTTGTCCATCGCGGCACTCCTACTGTTCGAAGTGACCGCGTACGCCCAACCGACACGCGTTTGGTTTCGAGGGACTGAGCGAGCCGCCCTTGCTTCGGCCACCGGACAATCAGCCGGTTACATCGGGCTCCCGGCAGCGGCGGATCCCGCAAATCTCGCCGCCGGGGCGGTTGCCGCGGTACCGGGAGGTTCAACCGATCCTAACTTCGGCGCTGGTGTGCCGAATCAGATCGTGACGTTCCTTCATCCTTACACGAACAAGGCCATCACGATTCCGCTAACGTTACCTATGGGAAAGCCACGCATCGTTACGCAGCGGTCACGCATCGTCTACGATTACGGCCTGTTCCGGCAGAAAGTCATCATCAACTTCCATCCGGAAGGATTGGTGGAAGTCGTCTATCGCGGATAAGTTTCACAGGCTACCGATCTTTAAGAAGCACGCTGGTCAAAGGCGTGCTTCTCTCGTTTCTTGCAAACGGCTGACGAATCAAATCCTTCCACTCCATGCTGCTGATCCATGAACATTCACCGTGAACACGCTTTGAAAACACCTTCATGTGCACTCGAAAACATCCTTCGTCGACAGTTCATATAAAAGCGTCTTCGAGTCCCAGGCTTCCAGCGAAAGAAAGTGAAAATGGAACGGGTCAAGATTCGTCGAGCTTTGCTCAGTGTGAGTGACAAAACAGGTCTTGTGGAGTTGGCGCGCGGATTGACTCGGCACGGGGTCGATCTTCTTTCGACAGGCGGAACCTATCGGACACTCCACGAGGCAGGGATCCCTGTGACGGAAATCTCCGCGCACACCGGTTTCCCCGAAATGCTCGACGGGCGAGTCAAAACACTTCATCCGAAAGTTCACGGCGGGCTTCTCTATCGACGCGATTTACCCGAACATGTGAAGACAATCGCTGAGCACGACATCAAGCCGATCGACATGGTCGTCGTCAATCTCTATCCGTTCGAGGAGACGGTTGCGAAGCCGGGTGTCTCGCTGGACCACGCGATTGAGAACATCGACATCGGCGGGCCGAGCATGATCCGCTCGGCCGCTAAAAATCATTCGCACGTCGCCGTCTTGACGGATGCCGCTCAATATCAAGACGTCCTACGTGAGCTGGAATCAGGGGAAGGATCGCTTCCGACCGATCTGCTTCGGTGCTTGGCCGTCGCTGCTTTCACTCGAACCGCGGCTTACGACCGGGCAATCCAAGAGTACTTGAACAAAGCATACGCACCTGCGGAATCCAATGAAGATTCTGATTTTCCCCCACGCGTGACGATTTCGTATGAACTGTCGACCACACTTCGTTATGGCGAAAATCCTCATCAAAAGGCCGCCTTCTACGTCGACAAGAATTATGCGCCCCCCAGCCTCGCTCGCGCGAAGCAGCGGCATGGAAAAGAGCTCTCCTACAACAATTTGCTCGACCTTGATTCCGCGCTCGCCATCGCGCGGGAGTTCAAAAGACCAGCGGTCGCGGTCATCAAGCACAATAATCCGTGCGGTGCGGCAGTGGCGGACCGATTGCTCGATGCGTTCACCAGAGCATACGCGGGAGATCCGCTCAGTGCGTTTGGCTCTGTCATCGGGATCAATACCGTCGTCGATGAAGAGACCGCGCTCGCCATTTCAGAACCGGATCGATTCGTTGAAGCGATCATCGCTCCTGCGTTCACTGATGAAGCACTGAAAATTATCACCACGCGACCGACATGGAGGAATAGCGTTCGTCTCCTCGAAGTTGGAGACGTTCATCAGCATGACGACATCCGTCAGAAAACAATGCTGATGCGGCCGATCGAGGGTGGACTTCTGAAGCAATCCCCCGACCTTGGCGCCAGTGGCTGGGAAGAACGAAAGACGGTCACAAAAACGGAACCAACTCCCGCGCAGCTGAAAGACCTTGCCTTTGCGTGGGTGCTCGTGAAACACGTTCGAAGCAACGCGATCGTGCTCGCGAAGGATGAGTCTCTCATCGGCGTCGGGGCGGGTCAGATGAGCCGGGTCGATTCGGTGCAGATCTCCGCGACGAAAGCCGGGGAACGATCGAAGGGGTCAGTCATGGCCTCTGACGCATTCTTCCCCTTCCGTGACAATGTCGATCTCGCTTCAAAGCACGGCATCGCCGCGATCATCCAACCGGGTGGCTCCAAAAGAGATCAAGATTCGATCGACGCTTGTAATGAACTTGGCATCTCGATGCTGTTCACCGGATGCCGTCATTTCAAACATTGAGAGAGTCTTCGTCCGAAGGAATTAGGAGCGACTACCTTCCTTACGGCGAGGTAGTTGCCACGGATGAATCAGATTTCGTCTCATTCGATTCCGCATTCCGCGTGATCTCCGCTGGAGTCTGATAGGGAATGCGGAGTTGAAACGAAGTTCCCGTATCGTCACTCGTCACACTGATTTGTCCATCCATCCGAGCCACAGACTCACCCACCAGCGCCAGGCCAATCCCTCTCCCCGCCCCAGCTTTCGTGGAGACTCCTCGATTGAAGATATAGGGGAGGAGTTGTCGTGGAATCGGTGGTCCAAGGTTATGCAAAAGACACTCGACCGATGCTCCCACTTTGCTGATTCGAAATGTGAGGACTCGTTCGGTGCGTGAGTCGCGCATCGCTTCGATCGCATTCTTCGCAAGATTCACAAACACATGAACGAGCGCCCGATGATCGACAAAAATCCAATCATCGTCCGTATCGATTTGCTCCACGCATTTGACCCCGGCGGAGTGAAAACGAAGATGCAACAGTTCACGCGCCTCGTGCCAAGCATCCACCGCCCGAATGGATGTCGGCTCCCACGCCCATGCCGAGCCGAGTAAGTTACGATCGAGCTGCTCCACCGTTAGATTGATGTACTTCGAAAAACTTTCGATCTGCCTCTCCGCATCTTTTGCCATCTCATTCGCGGCGAGCAGGTCAGTCTCTGGATCTAAGTGAAGGGCCGCGAGTTGCTTTTTGACTTGTCTCTGAAATCGTTCGTAGTCCCGGTCCGTCATGCCAAGTTTCCCGGCTGCTTCGCGGAGTGCTTCCGGCTGGCGCTCGAAATACTCATCGATCAGTTCGAAGAGATGCCTGATGTTTTTCCCTTCGAGAGAGAATGCCCAGAGTCCATTCCGAAGCTCGTGGCACATTTGCCGCGCGAGGTCGAGCGTCACCTGCTGACTCTGAAGTCGGGCGGCGCGTTCTCGTAACCGTTGCAAATTCGCAATCGCGGCCACAAGCATCACGACGGCGATGATGGCCACCAACCAGCGGGCCGCATTGTGAAGTTCTGCTAATCGGCGAATATTCGGAAGGGAACCGAGATTACTCTCATTGAAGCGGTAGACAACTTCGATGTTGCCGACTGGTTTCTCTCCTTCGTCACCTACCGGCAGGATCAGATCGCGCCAACCATAGCCATCGGATTCGAGTGATCGATCAGGCTGCCATTCGGCAAAAACAATTCCTTGCGGCGTCAGCACGCGGATCGAGCGAATATCGGTTCGAACGACGAATTTGTCGCCGTGCTCCTGCACGGTTCGGCCGAACCTTCGAAGGAGCTGTTCACAGGCCGCTTGCCGATGATGCCGAAGGAGTCCGGCAATGTTTTCTCCCTGGCTATCGACGGTCGCGCGGGTCCAGTCTTGCCAGATGTCTCTTTCAACTTCCTGAACGGTGGGGGGGCGAATCGCATTGAAGAGGACCGCCACGACGATGGCGAGAATCGCGAGAAAGAAATAGGTGAAGGTCCCCGAACGGCGGAACTCGCGAAGAAAGCCTGCCACTTTCATGCGTCACCGCCGTCCGAATGGCTTAAAGAATGGAGTCCTCATGAGTCGCTTTACGACATGGTTCATTGCGCTCCAACCCAAGCATCAGGCATGGTGAATTCAATCCGATCATGCACGACGTCAGGCTTGGCGATCACGACACCTCCTCCCAACGTCCTTTCCCGATCCTTGAAAATTGGATCCTCCCTTCGCTTCGTGGCGGCGAGTCCCTTCATTAACTCTTCTGAGTTGGGTGGACTTTCCAGTGAAGGAATAACCTCGATGAGCGCACGCGCGACTTCCCGATCAAGACTAATGGTTGGGCAATGGAAATTCGGCGTGGGATGGACCGTGCGATCCACCGGATTGACGTGAGAAAAGAAAAGA
>JAIEPU010000068.1 GCA_019748235.1 bacterium | reverse complement strand
GATGTATCGAGCTTTCTCGAAGCATCGATCGAAAAGGTTCTTCACACCTTGTTCGAAGCATTCGTACTGGTTGCTTTGGTTGTCTATCTGTTCCTCGGCGATTGGCGTTCGACTCTCATTCCCACCCTTGCGGTTCCGGTCTCATTGATTGGCACCTTCTTCTTCATGCTGTTATTCGGGATGTCGATCAATCTGATCACGCTCTTCGCGTTGGTCCTTGCGATCGGTGTCGTCGTCGATGACGCGATCGTCGTGGTCGAAGCAGTGCATGCGAAGATGCATGAAAAGCACCTATCTCCTTATGTGGCGACCGGCGAGGTCATGCATGAGATCAGCGGAGCGATCATCGCGATCACCCTCGTCATGACGTCGGTATTCATTCCTGTGACCTTCATGAGTGGACCGGTTGGTGTCTTCTATCGCCAGTTCGGCCTGACGATGGCCATGTCGATTGTTCTCTCAGGCGTGGTCGCTTTAACGCTCACGCCGGTACTGTGCGCGATGATTCTGAAGCCAATTCAGCATGGGAAGAAGCGTGGTCCGCTTGGAATGCTGCTTCATCTGTTCGATCGAGGTGTGGAGAAGGTCACCGGTGGCTATGCCGAAATCGTTCGCCGGGTGATTACGCTCCGCACGATGACTATGTTTGTGATCACCGGATTCGGCGTCGGCATTGTGCTGGTCAACAGCGTGCTGCCTTCGGGCTTCATTCCGCTCGAAGATCAAGGCATCATTTATGGAATCATCCAGACGCCCCCCGGATCGACGCTGGAATACACCAATTCCAAATCGCACGAGTTACAAGAGATTTGCAAAACGGTCGATGAGATTACATCGGTTTCTGCTTTGGCCGGCTACGAAGTGCTGACCGAAGGGCGCGGGTCGAACGCGGGGACATGCATCATCAATCTAAAGCCGTGGGCCGATCGGAAGCTTACCTCGCGTGAAATCATCGAGATCTTGGAGGAGAAGGGAAAGAAGATTTCCAACGTCAAGCTGGAGTTCTTTGAACCGCCGGCGGTCCCAGGTTTCGGCGCGGCAGGTGGCTTCTCTTTGTGCCTGCTCGACAAGACGAACTCTGGTGAGTATCAGCAACTAGGAAACGTGACCGCTTCCTTCTTGGATGCTTTGTCCAAACGCAAGGAACTTAAGAGTCTGTTCACTTTTTTTGCCGCTACCTATCCGCAGTACGAACTGATCATTGACAACGACATGGCAATGCAGAAGGGTGTTTCGATTCGCGACGCCTTGGACAATCTCTCCATCGTCGTCGGCAGCACGTGGGAGCAAGGGTTCGTCCGCTTTGGCCAGTTCTTCAAAGTCTATGTTCAGGCATCACCCGAATTCCGGCGATATCCCGAAGACTTAAAGAATATGTACGTTCGCAATGAAAAAGGGGAAATGGTCCCGTACTCTGCGTTCCTACAGATCAAGCAGACGCAGGGTTTGAACGAAATCAACCGCTACAACTTATACACGACGGCCATCATTCAAGGAGCACCAGCCGCCGGTTTTAGCAGCGGCCAAGCGATTGAAGCGATTAAGGAAGTCGCCGCCGAAACACTTCCGCGCGGATTCGACATCGGATGGCAGGGACTTTCGTATGACGAGGCGAACAAGGGGAACACGGCGATCTACATCTTCCTGATCGTCGTCATCTTCGTGTATCTTGTGTTGGTCGGGCAATATGAAAGCTTCATCCTCCCTCTTGCTGTGATCGTCTCCCTCCCAGTCGGTGTATTCGGATCTTTCCTCTTCCTGAAGTCGATGGGACTCGGTAACGACGTCTATGCCCAGATCGGTCTCGTGATGCTGGTCGGACTGTTGGGGAAGAACGCGATCCTCATCATCGAATTCGCCGTCCAGCGGCATCGAGAGGGAGTCAGCCTGATGGAAGCGGGGATCGAAGGAGGAAAGCTTCGCTTCCGCCCGATCTTGATGACTTCATTCGCGTTCATCGCGGGGCTTATTCCCTTGGTCCGCGCGACCGGCCCCGGAGCGATTGGAAACCGGACGATCGGCACCACCGCCGTTGGCGGCATGCTCATCGGAACGGTGCTCGGCGTCATCGTCATTCCAGGTCTTTACTACCTATTCGCAAAGTTGGAAGGTGGCCGCAAGTTGCTCAAGGACGAGACAGATGAACCGTTAAGCGAGATTTATGAGCACGTAGATCATCATCCTTCCACCCATGGCTGAATGAGGCGAGAGCAAGTTCTTTCATCATCCCATCCGTTTTAGGGTCGAAATGGTTTCTCGCCGTCGATGATCGAAAAAGAGTTTCAAACTCACTTCCGTCCCAAGTAGATTCAGTCTCGGGAAGCAGTTCTCTTCTTTGTTGACATGTCGTTGCTCGTACGACGGCACTTCCACACATTCCAAGGGCGAAATGGTTTTTGATGTGTTGTGGAGATTACCCTTTGGTGATGAAGTCGATGCCACTCTGTAATTGAGCGAGAAGAATCGGACACAATCTTGAAAGGCTTAGGAAGTTTCATGCGTACGACCTGGATACTCATGGCGATCCTCAGCACGTTTCAAGTAAGTCTCGGAGACTCGGAGGATTGGTCGGCCGCCTACGGCACGGAAGGATTCGCTGATTCAAACGGCGTTAAAATTCATTACGTGACCAAAGGGAACGGACCTCTTTTGATCCTGATTCATGGATTTCCCGACTTTTGGTATGGATGGCGAAATCAAATCGGCCCGCTCTCGGAACATTATCAAGTCGTGGCGATTGATCAGCGTGGTTACAACAAAAGCGATAAGCCGGCTGGAATTGAAAGTTATGCATTGAGTCAATTGCAGGGGGATATTCTCGCCGTCATCAAGCACTTCGGGAAAGAGAAGGGGATTATTTGTGGCCACGATTGGGGAGGACTCGTGGCCTGGTCACTCGCCATGGAGCATCCTGAAGCGGTGGATCGGCTGATCATCTGTGACTTGCCGCATCCGCGCGGGTTCGTGCGAGAACTCGCTAATAATCCCAGGCAACGAGTGAATAGTTTCTATGCGCGAAAGTTTCAGGCTTCCGACCCATCGAAGATTCGCCCTGAATCGTTCGTCATTCTCGTCAAACTGGATGACAAACAAGATCGCCAGCGTTACTTGGAAGCATTCAAGCGGTCGAGTGCTGAGGCGATGCTCAACTATTACCGAGCCAACTTTCCGAACGATCCTGCCCAATGGTTGGCAAGAGACTTCGCCCAGGTAAAGTGTCCCGTGCTGATGTTTCACGGACGAAATGACATTGCTGTTCTTCCCGCCGGTCTTTCAGGAACGTGGGATTGGGTCGACAACGAACTCACCATCGTGACCTTTCCCGATGCGGGGCATTGGGTTCAGTTTGACCGCGCTGATGACGTCACCAAAAGAATTCTCAACTGGTTAAGCATGACGCGATCAGATTCGAGTAATGAACCAACGCCCACCCAATGACAAGTGCTTGACAGTCGATCGTCGATCGACGCTTCAACCAATAAATGATGCTGAAGCGTTCGGCATGGATGTTCGGAAAAAAGAGAAAAGCTGGGTCTGAAAAAGACCCAGCTCGCTTAGGTTTACTCGATTTGGAAAGCGAACGGTCCCTCACGATGGCGTGTTCACTTCTCGTCTGAGAAGAAGCTTCTGATGTCAGCCCTTCACCACAAAGTTGACGAGCTTGCCATTCCGGCTAGAGACGACAAAGGATTTCACGATCTGCTTGCCGGCAGTAGCGGCGAGGATCTTCTCGTCCTTGTGCGCGGCGTCAAGGATCGCTTCGTCCGTCACATTCGCGGGCAAGACGATCTTGGAACGGACCTTGTTGTTGATCTGTAAAGCGACTTCGATCTCATCCGCCTCGCAGAGTGCCGGGTCAAATGTCGGCCATGGCTCGTAGGCAAGAGTGGTTTGATGTCCTAAGACCTGCCACAACTCCTCGGCCATGTGGGGCGCAAATGGGGAAAGTAAAAGGACAAGCGGTTCCACCACCTCTTTCGGGCGAGACGACTCGCGCGACAGAAAATTGACGTACTCCATCATCTTGCTGATGGCTGTGTTGAACCGAAGTCCCTCGACATCCTCGGTCACGCCCCGAATTGTGAGATGAAGCATCCGGAGTTGGTCGCGCGTCGGAGCGGAAGCACTCGTGATCTCGGGAACAAGTGACTGTTCCTCCGCGTCTGAGTTAATGATTGCGCGCCAGACACGATTTAGAAATCGCCAAACTCCTTCGACTCCCTTCATGCTCCAAGGCTTCGTTGCCTCGAGCGGACCCATGAACATTTCGTACATGCGAAGCGAATCCGCGCCGTACTCATCCACGACGACGTCCGGGTTGATCACGTTGCCGTAGCTCTTTGACATCTTCGCCGCGCGTGCATCAATGCCGATCGAGGGATTGTCAATGAGGGTGAAGCGATCGCCGGTCTTCGTGATCTGAGACTCGGTTAATTTGACTCGTTCGCCATCGAATTCGCTGATGTCGATCTTGGCCGCATCGACCCATTCACCATTCACTTTGAATCCGGTGTATTCAATTTCGCCCAGGATCATTCCTTGATTGACGAGCTTCTGAAACGGTTCCGCGGAATGCACCCGGCCCAGGTCGAAGAGGACCTTGTGCCAGAAGCGGGAGTACAAGAGGTGAAGAACCGCGTGCTCCGCGCCACCGACATACAAGTCCACCGGCATCCAATAGTTCTCTTTCGCCGGATCCCAGGGTGCTGATTCATTCAATGGATCGATGTAACGGAGGTAATACCAACATGAGCCCGCCCATTGAGGCATCGTGTTGAGCTCTCGCCGATACTTCTTTCCGCCACGCTCGATGACGCCCCAATCAGTCGCTTTTGCCAAGAGCGGCTCGGGTCGACCGGTCGGCTTGAAATCCTCGACGTCGGGAAGCGTGATCGGTAACTCCGACTCGGGTACCGCCTGATGCAATCCGGACTCATCGAAAAGAATGGGGAAGGGCTCACCCCAGTAGCGCTGGCGGCTGAAGAGCCAATCGCGCAGCTTGTAATTGACGGTCTTTCGCGCGAGTCCCTTCGCGTCGAGCCAACTGATCATGATTCGCTTCGCATCACGCGTCGGCAGGCCCGAGATCGGTCCCGAGTCAATCGCGATTCCCTCGCTCGTGTATGGGGCACTCGGAATGTCATCGTCGTCATCAAGTCCGGCAGTCTCGTTTTCCTCCATCAACTCTTGATAGCCGCTATCCTCGAATTCTTCATCATCATGATCGTGATCATGCTCGTCCGGCTCAAACGAGAGGATCAACACTTCGGTGTCTGGATCTTGTTCGAAGTAGATTGGAAGCACATCGGAGAAGTCTTCCTCGATAAAGGAGACCGCGACTCCCATGTCAGGGCCGTCTTTATCTTCAAAGAGGTCGACCTCGGCCCAAAGGTTATCCCCTTCGTGTTCCTCTCTGTCTTCCAGAAAACTCTCGACGTCAACGGCCGCGTTGAGGATCAGGGCGACCTTGATGTAGCCTTCGACCTCACCTTTTTCGCGTCGGCGTTCCCATTCACCCAGCCAGCGGTACGCTTGAAGCAAGAGGGCAGGCGTGTCTGTCGGATCGGCAACGACTTCGACGATGTCGAGGTCGTACTTCTCCGCGAATTCGTAGTCCCGCTCGTCATGTGCGGGGACAGCCATGATCGCGCCGGTGCCGTAACTCATCAGCACATAGTCAGCAATCCAGATCGGAATTGATTCCCCATTCGCGGGGTTGATCGCAAACGCACCGGTGAAAACTCCCGTTTTCTCTTTCGCGAGTTCGGTCCGGTCCATATCGCTTTTCGCCGAGGCCTGTCGACGATAGGCTTCCACCTCGACGAATTGGTCGGCGGTGGTGATCGAATCAACGAGCGGATGTTCGGGGCTGAGCACCATGTACGTCGCGCCGTACAGCGTGTCGGGACGCGTGGTGAAAACGCGGATGATCTTTTCCTCGGGCCGCCTGGGAAATCCGTGCGTCTTCCGTTCCTCTAACCATTCCCGTATTTCTTCAACGGTCTCGTTTGGATCTGCGATGCGGAAGTCGACCTCGGCTCCTTCGCTTCGACCGATCCAGTTCCGCTGCATCTCCTTGATCGGCTCGGGCCAATCGACGGTGTTCAAATCGTCGAGCAATCGCTCGGCATAGCTGGTGATGCGAAGCATCCATTGGCGAAGAGGAATACGGATGACCGGGTGATTGCCACGCTCGCTACGGCCGTTGATCACTTCCTCATTCGCGAGGACGGTCCCCAATGCCTCGCACCAGTTGACGGGGATCTCTGCGACGTACGCCAAGCGATGCTCGTTCCGGTACTCGGCAACGGCAGCTTCTCCCTTCGCGGCAATATCTGCGGGAATCGGAAGCTCACTGATGGGGCGGCCACGCTTTGAATCCGCATCGAACCAGGTGTTGTAAAGCTGGACGAAGATCCACTGCGTCCATCGGTAGTACTTGGGGTCGGTCGTGTCGATCTCGCGATCCCAGTCGTAACTGAATCCCAGCATCTGAATCTGTCGGCGAAAGTTCGCAACGTTTTGTGCTGTGGTGATTCGAGGGTGTGTATTCGTTTGAACGGCGTACTGCTCCGCGGGCAGGCCGAAGGCATCCCAGCCCATCGGATGAAGGACGTTGAAGCCGCGCATCCGCTTGTAGCGTGCCAAGATATCGGTCGCGGTGTATCCTTCCGGGTGACCGACATGAAGTCCCTGGCCGCTGGGATAGGGGAACATGTCAAGGATGTAGTATTTGGGCTTCGAATGGTCGCCGTCAGGGCAGCGGAACGTTTTGTGTTCGAGCCAGAACTTTTGCCATTTCGGCTCGACGTTCTTTGGATAGTACGACGGCATCGGTAATCCCTTGCGTGGAAAGCTTCAAAGTCGGCCGAGCATCCGTTCTGCCAGGCTGGTTTCCCCATCTATTTTCGCTAATTCCGACAGGTCGGAAACTTTTCTCATCCGAATCGCGACAAACCCTTCGGAAAGATAGGCTTACCGAGCGGCGGGTTCGTCGTCCAACTCCTTCGCGTGCCTCGGTGGGGATCGGGGCGATTTTGCTCAATAAGAATGAGGGAAACCTCAAAAAAACAGCTATCGCTATTCTCGCATCGAGAAAGTACCTTGTCCCCTCTCCGCATACTTTTACTTGCGATCGGGTTCCCCCACCCGAAGGGATAAGACTTACGATCTTAGAAGGATGAGTCATGAGGGAGGATGGGAAGTTCATGGGATCGTTGCGGCTTGTTTGGATTGCTTGGTTGATCTTCCCCATTCTCGCGTGGGGTGATTTGACGGCTGACCAAAAAAGCGATCTCGAAGCCATCGAACGAAAGCTGCAGCGGATCGAAGACGAGATTGGTCAACAATCGGCACAGAACATCAATCTTAGCCTCTCGGAAGCACGTGAGTGGATCGACGAACTTAAGGAGAGTGCCAAGCTATCCGATACTGATCCGCTTCTCATTCGGCTCAACAATCGGCTTTCTGATTTGAAGGGGAGATCGGAGGGAGCCGTGAAAGAGACGATGGAGCGGGAAAAGAAGAAAGCCGCTCCCATCGATAAATCCAAGCGAGAGAAGCTGGACGAACTGCTCAAGATCGAAGTGGATCTCAAGAAGGTGAGCTTCAAGCGAGACGTTGCGCCGATCATTGCTGATAGCTGTCTCGGTTGTCACAACGCCGCCCGAAAGGCGGGAAAGTTCGATGCCAGCACGTTCGACTCCTTCATGACGCAAATCGAAGCAGGCAAGCCGGACGATAGTCACGCGCTCAATCTCATCGTCGGTAAAGCGGAGCCTCGTATGCCGCGTGGTAATCGTGGGTTTCCCGCCGACTGGGTCAATATCTGGACGACATGGATCAAGCAGGGAGCGGAGTTTGATGGGACAAGCAAGAAGGCTCCTATCACCGAATACATGATTGATGCCGATGCCAAGCGACGCGAGAAGATCGCCAAGCTTTC
>JAIEPU010000167.1 GCA_019748235.1 bacterium | reverse complement strand
AGAACCCCTTGCGCGATCACACCGATGAGTGTCGCAAGGCCGAGCCAGCGCACCCAAGACCGCTTTTCATACCGAAAGATTGCTATGCTCAGCGCAACGGTGATCACTCCGATCACTGATCCAGCGAGCCGGTGCGTATGCTCGAGTTTGATGCCGAAGGATTTGTCCAAAAAGTTGTAGGTGAACATGTTCTCTTCGAACGTCGTCGGCCAATCGGGTACGGCCATTCCAACTTCATGGCTGGTAACGAGCCCGCCCAGAAATAAGAGGGGCAGGGTCATCACCATCAGCGTGACGGCAAGGACATTGACGATCCGCTGTTTACTCGTCCAAGCAACCGATTCGCTCATGGATGATGCCCTCCGTGAAGGCTCTTGGTGTCATCGGACTGATTGTCATCCTTGAGCGTACCGATGTCCTCCGGAGCAATCCATTGCGGAAGATAATCCACGGGCGATTCCGGTGAACTGTATTCGTGGGGTCCACGATAGACGAGCGGCGTGTGGTCGAAATTGCCGTGCGGCGGCGGCGAGGCGGCGAGCCATTCAAGCGAATTGGCATGCCAGGGATTGCGTGATGCTTTCTTCCCAAACACAAGCGATCCCAGCAGGTTGATGAGAAGGATGATCTGAGCCGCTCCCATACCGAACGCCATATACGTGACGAACTGATTCAGCGGCACCAGGTGTAGCAAATGGTCATACTGCGTCGGATCGGCGATTCGCCGAGGCATTCCCGCTAAGCCGATCTGATGCATCGCGAGAAACGTTCCGTTCATAAAGAGGAACGTCATCGCGAAATGGACCTTCCCCCAGAACTCGTTCATCATCCGGCCGAACATCTTGGGGTACCAATGCGTCACCCCCGCAAAGATGCCGAAGAGACTTCCGCCTGCCAGGACGTAATGGAAATGCGCCACGACGAAGTAGGTGTCATGGACTTGCACGTCGACGGGAGTGATGGTGAGGAGGATTCCGCTGAGGCCGCCAATAATGAATAGCGAGACGAATCCGATGCCGTGAAGCATTGGCGTGTTGAGTTGAATTCGTCCCCCCATCATCGTGCCCAGCCAATTGAACACTTTGATCGCAGAAGGAACGGCGATCAGGATCGTCGAGAAGACAAAGGCCGTCCCAAGGACCGGGTTCATGCCGCTGGTGAACATGTGATGTCCCCAGACGATGAATCCAAGTCCGCAGATCGCCAGGATCGCGAGGACCATCGGGACATAGCCGAAGATCGGCTTTCGACTGTGTGTGGAAATCACTTCCGAGACGATTCCCATCGCGGGGAGGATCATGATGTAAACAGCCGGATGCGAATAGAACCAGAAAAGGTGTTGCCAGAGGAGGGGAGAACCTCCCACGCCGACGGTCAGTTTCCCGTTGATCCAGAGATCCGCCGGCACGAAGAAGTGAGCACCAATGACTCGGTCCGCGAGAAGCATGAGCCCCGCCGCCGTCAAGACGGGTAGAGCAAACGCCTGCAAAATCGCAGTGATGAAGAGTCCCCACACCGAGAGGGGCATGCGGAAGTAACTCATTCCCGGAGCGCGGCAATTGATGACGGTCGTCATGTAATTGATCGAACCCATCATCGATGAGATGCCGACGAAGGTGACGCCGAGAAGCCAATAGGTTTGTGCCGCCCCCGAACCAGGAGCAGCTTCTGGCACGGCGCTCAGCGTGGGGTAGGAGGTCCAACCTGCGGCTGGTCCGTTGTTATAACCCTCGACGAAGAAGCTCACCGTGAAGAAGATGAACGCCGGCACCATCATCCAGTACGAGACCATGTTCAGTCTCGGAAAGGCCATGTCCGGCGCGCCGATTTGGAGCGGGATCAAGTAGTTCCCAAAGGCACCCAGGAGCCAGGGAATGATGACAAGGAATATCATCACCGTGCCGTGCATGGTGAAGAGCATGGTGTAGAACTCGGGAGGCATCTGGCCTGCCGTGCTCGCGAAGAGTTCTTCGCTGACGAAAGGGATTCGCTGCCAGGGCCAGGCCAGTTGGATGCGAAGGAGCAGGGCTAACAGCCCCCCCAGGAACAGCCAGACCAAAGAGCTGAAATAGAACTGAAGCCCGATCGTCTTGTGATCAGTTGAGAAGATGTACTTCGAGATGAATCCGCGACGGTCTTCGTGCGGGTGCTCGGCCTCGACGTCATGGATGACAGAAGGATTGCTCATCGGACCGCCCCCTGAAGCGAGTATTGTGTCTTGAGCCACTCGTCGAGTTGCTCGGGCGTGTCATGAACGAACAAGCGTCCTTTCATCTTGTAATGGCCCCAGCCACAAAGTTCCGCACAGACGATGTCGAAGTGCCGGCCGAGCGGTCTGACAGAGTCCGCCAGCGTGATGTCGAGTAGTTTTCGGTTGAGAAGCCGTAAACGCTTCTCTGCCGGCTTCGTGCCGATCAATTGTCTCATCTCAAAAGAAAGGGTGTCGTCCGGGAATCGACTTGCGTCATAGAAGTCAGTCTTGGCGAGAACGTCGTCCAATCCCTTGGCGACCGCCGCCGGGGTAGCATCCGCCGGCAGTTTGAGCGTTTCCTTCAAATACGCGAGAGCCGGCGTCTTCGCATCATTCACAGCGGTTTGCAACTTGGTGACGTCAATGACATCTTCCGCGGCATAGTCAGCCGCTCCCTCTTGATACTCCCATGTCGATTGAATCGAATCGAACCAAACAGGGATCGTCAGCCCCGGCACCGCGTCCTGCTTTACGCGATGGAGCGGTAGGAAGAAACTATGCAAAACATCCATCGCCCGAAGATCGACCCATACTTCCTTTCCCTTGGTCGCATGGAGCTCATTGGGAATGTGCAGGTCATCGGGCGTATCAAATTTTCCATCAGGTCCAGGATAGACCATTCGCCATTCGAATTGGCGTCCCACGACTCGGACGGGCATCACATCAGCGGGTTTCGTTCGCGGATAACGGAATTCTTCCCAAAGGGGCATCTGATAGACCGCTAGGCCGAGGAAAACGATCGTTGGGATAATCGTCCAAATGACTTCGAGCGACGTATTGCCGTGCATATACATCGCCGCCCCCTTCTGCCGTGCCTTTCTTCCGATAACGAGAAGCGACATCATCAGGGGCCAACCGACGGAGAGGGAGAGCGCCATCCAGAGCCGAGACTCCACCGGCATCGGAAAGACCATCAACAGAAGAGCGAAGCCCGCGAGTGGAACGGTGAACCAAAGCCCCATCGCCAGGGCGCCGCCGCCAGTCGTGACCGGCTGAACACCCTGTCGTGGCTTACTGTAGAAGTAGACGAGAAATGCGATCGCCAGTTGAGTGAAAATGAATGTCACGCCGGTGATCGCGAGAAGGACGTAATACAAGTGGTCCATTCGCGCGCCGAGCGTCGACTGGACGGGAGGGAGTGACCAGCCGGTGTATTCAGCGACCGCGAAGAGCGCGACCCCCGCGACAGGCACCAGTAAAAAGAAGAGACTCCATTTCGACACGAACGATAGTCTCCCGACCCGATGAATTCACTTCGATCAATGAGACAAGGCAACGCGATAACCGCGCGAACTTGAACTAGTGTCCCGGTGTTACCTGGGACGCGACGCCACCCAACGATTGCGCCGGTGCCTGCAACATTTCAGGTCGATCCGGCAATACACGAACGAAATTCACGAGATCCCAGATATCCTTCTTCGTGAGTTTGGGATTGCTCCCTTGGCTCGGCATGCTGCTCCCGGCGATTCCCTCGTGAACCCGGCGATAGACATCGACCGGTCGCCGACCACCTCGAAAAAGACCAAGCGTGAGATTGCGCGGGGCGTTTTCGTTTCCCCAGATATCGAGTGAATCAGCTCCACTCAATTTCGTCTGGGCTCTTCCATCAACGCCGTGGCACTTGGTGCATCCGGAATTCGACCCGAGATAGAGTTCCTTACCACGTGCGACGGAAGCTTCGAATGCATCGGCATCAGAGAGGGTGACATCCGTCTCCTCTGGCTCGACTACGAAGTCCTTCGCCGTCTCCCAGGCTTCCGTGAGCGTCTCGTTCTTTTCTTCCGCAGTCTCGGTAATGACTTCAATCAATTCGTCGCGATCCGAGTCAGACAACGTTTCGCCATTCTTCTTCAACTCTTCCTCGGTCGAGCCTTCCTGCGAGTAGACCAGGAGGAGTTCTCGCTCGAGTTCGCCACGCTTGCTCAGGTAGACGACGTAATCTGCGAGGGCGTCAAGCTGATCGGCAGGCATGAGCATAAAGGGAGGCATTGAGGTGCCGTTCGCCCCTTCCTTGAGAACGCGAAGCAAATCCTCGCGGGTCGGCTTCGCGCGGCTCGAGGTCGATTTCCATTTGAAGATGCCGCGTCTGAAATCGCGAGGCCTCGGGACAAGGCTTGCTGAAGTGGGGCCGTCCCCGGCACCCGATAATCCGTGACAATGAATGCAATGCTTTTGGTAAAGCTGCTGTCCTTTACGAAGAGACTGCTTCGTTGGATCGCTCGCGATTTCGCTGTCAGACCATGCCCAGGGTGGAGGGTATTGTTCGTGGAGAAGTTGATCGATCTTCGCTTGGATGGGGGCCGGGGGCGTGAACGTCGCCGCGCCCGCCTCGCCGGCTTCACCGGTGATCTGACCGCGCGTGTACTTCGACGCGGCATAATCCGCCGGGAATTGCTTCGCGCAGCCGAGTGGAAACAACAAGAGGAGAGGGGCAATGACCCCAAACCTATAACGCATGAAAGCGATCCCCGACAGCGACTTCGATCATTCACGCGAGGCGGGTCAACAGCATCTCCGCGTTGCCGGCGATGTCCCCATCGTCGACTCGGCACCCCTCGGGAATGAACGGTGATTCTGGATGGCTGAACCAGCCATGCGGAGAGCTTACTCGCTCGGCCGATCCGCGCCTGTTAAACGTTTCTTTATTCTAATGACTCGTGGTCATAACACCTTAATGGGAGCGGTCCGTGCGACAATATGTCCCCCATCGAACCCCATGACACGAGTCGCACGGTTTTTCGAGTGCATGAGGACGTTATACGACGAATGGGGATGCAAAACTGACGGGGCCGTTCCCTCCTAATCCCCAAAAAACGGCCTAGTAATTGGCCAACTTTCCCCCAGCCGCCATTCCGAGCTTGCTCAGACTTCGCTCCGCATCGTTGAGCATGAGCTGTAGATCGCTTCCCAATGCGAGAAACTGCCATCCTTCGTCGATCCGTTGCTGGACGCTTTCGGGGCTAAAGCAATGGATGCCTGCTGGAACATTGATTCGCTTGCAGGCCGCGAGGAACTGTTGGAGCGCCGCCTCGAAGACTTCGGGACTGGGATCGCGTCCGGCGCTATCCCGCATCGTCGCCCGCAGATCGTTTGGGCCGATGAACACCGCATCGACACCCGGTACGGAATAGATCTCTTCCGCGTTGCGAATCGCGTCGATGTGTTCGCATTGAAGGATGACAAGCACTTCGTCGTTCGATCGAGCATAGTAGTCATTGGCCGTTGCGTTCCAATTGAGCGCGTGAATGCTCCCTCCGACGCTACGGTTGCCGAGCGGGGGATACTTCGCGGCCGCAACGCACATGGCTGCTTCTTCTCGGCTCATGACCATGGGGACGACAATTCCCCAGGCTCCATTATCGAGGACTCGCTTAATGTGATCATGCCTCGCCGACGGTACGCGGGCGATCGGAACGCCTCCGGCATCCGCCACGTGGGCAAAAATGGTGGCTGCCGTTTCCCAGTCAGCGGCGGAATGTTCGATATCGACCGTCAGCCAGCGAAAGGGAGTTCGAGCCAAGAAACGAGCGGCGACCGGGCTACAGAGGGAAAGCCAGGTTCCCACGGAAGGCTCCCCTTGCCGAAGAGCTTGTTTGACCGGATTATGTCTCATGCTCGTTTCGCCTCGACGTCGTTCCACTTCTTCCGGAAATGACTCGATGCATCACACCAAGTAATGCCCGTCCTTCGAACATTTGCGGAAAACAAGTCGTAGTTGGGAACGAGGCTAACGGCAGGAAGTGTCAGGATCAAGCACGCACTGATGAACTTATGAGCGAGTGATGTCCGAGAGTCGATTTTTCCGGCGCCATCGGAATTCGATCGAATAGGAACGGACGCACGTCAACCTCTCCCTGGAAGTGAATTTGCAATCCGACTCCCTTTGAAAGGTCAATCTCCCGGTTATCTGGGTATCGGCACGCTTCGCCGTCTGGATATTGGATCGGTTTGACCTTCGGCTGACAGGGATGAATGGGATCGTAATCGACGACGGCGGCCCGGAAACCGTTCGTCAACGTTACCAACGTGCCGATCGGGAAGGGGGGGACGATTTCGTAGAAGGCCTGTTGCACGACAGGGTCAAAGCATCCGACGTTGTATTTCAGCATTTCCGACAAAACTTGCACCGATGGTTTGGCGTCGGAATAGACTCGCTTGCTCGTCGCAGCATCGAACACGTCGCAGATCGTTGCGATCCTCGCGAAAATATGAATCTTGTCTCCCGCCAGCGGAGGGGGCGTCTCGCCATTCATCGGTGTCGGGCCTGGATAGCCTTTGCCGTCCCATCGCTGATGGTGATTGAGGACGACTTGCGCCGATGCGGTCGGAATCGACCCATGCACCATCTTGTATCCGATGGAGGGATGCTGCCGGATGACTTCCATCTCTTCCGCGGTCAAACGTGACGGCTTGTCGAGGATGCCCTTCGGAATGCGGAGCTTTCCGATATCGTGCAAAAGGCAGCCGAGGCCAAGGGAGACGACTTCTTTCGCCCGGATGGGTGTAAGGCTCGGCCGTTCCTTGATGAGATACCAATCGAGTTTCATTCCGAGGAGCAGTGACAGGTAGCTGACATTCGTCGAATGGGTCAGCAAGTAATCGTCGAAGATCTGGACTTTATCGAGGAAGAGAAAGCCGGTGGGCGTTGCTCGCAAGTAATCAAAAAGATTCGAGAGTGAGGATCGGAATGATTCGAATTCGAGCTTGGCATCAGCAACGCGAGAGAGCCGCTCAAAGTTACGGCGGATATTGCCGTAGATCTCTTTCTGACGCTCGCCTAGTTCGGGGTCGATCACATCTTCGAGAAAAGCGAGTTCTTCGCAGCGAATCCAAACTTCCTCGACACCTATCTCGGCCATTCGACGTTTGAGCGCGTCGGTCACGACGACGTCACGCTGGACCAAATAGCGCGTGGGATTATTGGGCATCGCCACCGGGCGAGCCAGCCGCATCGGCGGTCGTAAATCCTGAACGCGCACTCTCAGCATGTGGTCGCTGTCCACCACGCACGAGTAAGGCATGGCATCGCCGATCGGCTCGTGCATCCGAGGGCGAAAGCAATCAGAAAGGGAGTTGGCCACGCAAGAGACTCGATCGCGCCGCTGTGGTGCGGGGACGGCAAGGACGGTTTCTTTGTTGCGAAGGCCAGCATGAAATCAATCAAACCTGCATTCGGCAGAATTCATTGATCCCGTGCGATTCAACTAAAAGTTAGACCACGATAGCACGCGTGACAAATGGGGTTCGGGAATCCGAAGTGACTCAAATTGGATGGCCGTGGAAGCATTGCGAGTTTATCGAGCAGAAGCCAGTTCTTCAATCAATGCGAGACGGTGACCATCAAATGGATTCTCAGCACGGCTCAACTCATCGATGGGTAATCGCGTCATTCTCAAAGTCGCTGAACGGCCAGGGAGCCCAGTTCTCTCGCCGTTATTCGCACTGAATAGTCAGGGTAGCAATCGTACTACAGTCCGAGCACCGGCTTGAACGTCCAGAGCTGCCG
>JAIEPU010000029.1 GCA_019748235.1 bacterium | reverse complement strand
CAGTATGCGGGAAACAAAAAGCAGTGTACCCCTCTTGGATTTTGCGAACGTGTGGTTATCAGCGACAAGCTTGATGAGTCGTGCATCAATGCTACCCTCTGGAATTGCTGGCGCGGGACATGTCGTTACGTTAGCCGCGTGAATGCGAAGCTCACACGGAATCTCCGGCTGAATATGGATTCGATACCCTGCCGAGGGAATTGAAAAATGGGCCGTGTACTGTTTCGTCTCAATGTCTTCCGATAAATGAATGCGCTGTTTCTCCGATTCGTTTCCACCAGCATCGCTCAGCCAGCTCACCATTTCAGTGGGTGGGTGCGACGATGCCTCGAATTGAACGGTGAGGTCCTTTTGTCCCTCCATGCCGAAGACTTTGGTCGCAATCGATTTTGTTTGTCCTCCGCTCGCGGGCAAGTGAAGAATGACGTCACTCGCGGAGTTTCCAGCCTGTGCCGGTAAAAGAGTCGCGCCGTCACTCGTCACGGGGAGCATCGACCATGAATCATTGCGAATCACTTGATCATTGCAGTCTTTCGAAGTGGCAACAGACGATACTGTGACCGGTGAAATCGTAAATGAATCAACGTCGATGTCGATTGATCGGGCACCGACATAAAGCGTGATCCCCACTTCTTTCGATTCGCTCGATGCGAATACAAACTTGTAGTCGTGCCATTCCAGCGGCGGCGTGAAGAACTGCTCCAACCGATTATGTTGAGTGGTATGATCAAAAATCGACAGACATACAGGGTTACGACCGTTCCCACGAATTCGCAACTGACACTCATACAGACTTTGTGGAACGATGTCTTTAACCATACGGCCAATGCTTGCCTTCCAAACATCATCCGTTGCTGCCACCCCGCTCAAGTGAACAGCACCCACCGCATCCGGACAGATTTCTTTACGAACGATCCCTTTCTTTCCCTGACTGGAATACCACCCTCTCCAGTTCTCGACCGGATGAATACGGGCCCCCCAATGGCTCAAACGATTTCCCGTCAAGTATCCGATCGACGCAATCAATATCGCAATCGCGACCGGCGTCAGCTTCGTAACAGTCGAGTTCAATGCTTCCGTTCCTGAGGTAAACGATCGAGTCATCACGCCTTGAAATAATGCATTTGAGTAGTTCGAATCGCGCGGCGCAACACGTCAATCTCAAAAGAGGGGAGTTCACGCATCTCTATCGAAATCCATTTTTTGTATCCGATGGCTTCGATCACATCAGCAAACGCGTCATGATCGACATTGCCCGTTCCAATTTCCGCAAGATTAGGCTCGCTGACGTGAAAATGTGCGATGGGCGACTCACCCAGCTTTAAAAGTGAACTTGGAAGATCATTTACATAATCCATGCACGCAGTGTCGATTTGCAGACGAACTCCGGGGTGATCGACCGCGTGCACGACGTCCATCACTTCAGCGACCGTCGTCATGAAATCCGCTCCGTAGTACGGCGGATTTGCCTCCAAAGAAACGCACGTCCCGCGCTCATGAGCATAGTCCGCCAGCGAGGCAAAGAAAAGCGAGGCAAGACGATTCGCCTTTTCCACGGAAACGTCCCCTCGCTTTCGATTCTTCGGCGACCCGAAGACTAGCGGACCCGCTCCCAGCGACGAACAAAGATCAATGATCACCTTTAAATAGTTACGTAACTGATCCTGTGATTTCGCATCACCAAAGAGCTGCAGTTCCCCCCTGCCGAAGAGTAAAGACTGAGCGGCCACGATCGAGAATCCGCGATCTTCCCAAAACCCTCGCCGATCTTGAATCTCCTGTTTCGTCGCCATCAAAGGATTCGGCCACCACTTTGTCGGCGCGATCTCGATTCCCTCGACCCCTTCGTCTCGCAGCAGGCGAGCGACAATTTCGTCCTGGTCAGTCGGCCAAGCGATATTTGAAATTGCCAAATGCATCGAGCATTCACCTTCCGATCAACACGGTGATTTCCATTACTTCTGTTTCGGGGGATCGTAGTATCCAAAACAAGCGCGAAACAAACAACGGATGACGTTTAGATTTCCTCGCACAAAGCTGATCTTTGTCGGGACTGGCCCGGAAGCGGGATATCGGCGCGCGACGGGAATCTCTGTCACCTTGAATCCAAGTTGGGCCGCTCGAATCGAAAGATAGTAATGCAATTCGTAGCCACCGAAGATGTCTCGAAAGAGTGCGACACGCGGATCGGTCAAAAACCGCATGCTGTAAGCACGAAAGCCATTCGTCGTGTCAGTGTAAGGAAATCGGCTTGCCCATCGCATCATGGGGACATGGAGCACTTTCAAACCAAGCCAACGACTGAACGGAAGATTTTCAGAGATGCCCCCTGGAATAAATCGAGACCCTTGAACGCAATCAAACCCATCGGAAAGTTTCTGGACAAATTCGGGAATCGCCTCTGGACCATCTTTGTTATTTCCATCAACGACGACGACTCCCTTATAGCCCCGTTTCGCTGCCCAATGAAAAGCCATCCGCATTTGAGCCCCGAGCTTCCCCGAACCCGTCTTCACCAATAGTGTGTTGACTCCCAAGGGTTCGATGACATCGCGATGAACAGATCCATCCGTGCTGCCGCCGTCTGCGATGACGACATCCACGGAGGAGATATATTCGGCCATTCGCTTTAATTGCTTGTGAAGTTTCCCATTTTCATTGATCACGAAGATCGCGACGCAGTAGTCACGCGACTTGGGGTTGAATTCAACAACCGTGTGTGCTGGAACATCGCCGGCAATGGCCTGAACGTCAACTTCCTGGACGACCATGTCGTTACCTCAACAATGACGAACGGCTCGATCGAAAATCCAACAGTGGCCCGTGAGCGTTTGTTTGTGAACTGTTGACTTGCAATTCATCGCAAAACAATTCAGCGACGGATCGTGCGGAAGTTCGTCTTCTTCCGAAGATGCGTCCCATTCATTGGCCGGCGCGTCGATGATCGTGTTGTATGGTACTTCCCGAACGATATTCCTTCAACGTTCGTTCGCGGCGGATCGACAAGACGGTGATGTCTGCCTGCTTCCCATCAAATCAAGGAATTTCAGTTTGGAACAGGTGCGAGAACATCGATAATGGTTGCTTGATTCGCTAAGCCCATTCACGTCCGACTGAGCCCATTTTGAGAGACGATCCTATGTTCATGCATCCGTGTCGTCATCGGAGCCCTCGGCGTCCACTCGTCCGCGGCACAAAACATTTCGGGCGACTTTCTCTCATCATCAGCTTGTGTCTTCTCGGCGGAATGACCGAAAGGATTTTGGGGGATCAGAAGCCTTCCGCCCGTTTTCATCACGTGAGACTAAATACCACCAATCCGAAAGATTCGATGCAATTCTATCAGCGTCATTTCGGTGCGGTGCCGGTTCGATTCAACGGAGTGGCGGACGGACTCTTTGTCGAAAGATCATTCCTTCTCTTCAACAAAGTTGATTCTCCTCCCGCGACGGAACTTACCTCCGGCATCTGGCACATTGGTTGGGGGGGAGTGGACATTCTCAATGAATATCAGTGGCTCAAGCGTCACGGAGTGAATTTCAATACCACGCCGCAACCTCTTCCCGGAATCGATAACTACTACATGTACATCAAGGGCCCCGCCGGTGAGTTGATCGAGATCAACACGATGGGTCATCACCGCTTCGCCCACGTTCATTTCTTTTGCGACGACGTGAATGAAACGTGTCAATGGTACGCGAAGCATCTTGGACTCAAGCCGAGGCGAGAAAAAGTTCCTCGCCCTAAAGCAGCGCCCGATACTCTTCTTGGAATCTGGATGAATTTCATGACCTGCGACAACATACAGATGATTTATTTCGGCAAGCCGGACTCAGAGAAACCAATTCCGTGGTGGCCCGATCCGCCTCTTAAACAATTTGAACCTACCAAGGGGCGCGCCATCGATCACATTGCTTTCAGCTATCCGGAGATCGAATCCGTGCATGCACGGATGAAGGCTGACGGTGTCGAAGTTCTCTCGGAGCCGAAAGTGCAAGAAGAATTGAAGCTGAAAAGCTTTTACGTCCAAGGGCCTGACAAGGTCCTGATAGAGATCGTCGAGGCGAAACCGATCCCGGAAGGATTATGGGAGTAGCTTAGCCTGACGAAGAAGCCATTTGCTCGCTGAATCTTTCACGAACCTTGATGAATTCACTCTCAATGTCGCAAAAGGCGGCGACAACGTCCGGATCGAAGTGCGTCCCTGCTTCTTGGATGATGATCGAGCGAGCGATGTCGTGCGCGAATTCTTCCTTGTAAACACGTTTACAGGTTAGAGCATCATAGACGTCCGCGAGCGCGACGATGCGTCCGCAAAGAGGAATATCCTCACCCTTGAGCCCGTTCGGATAACCGGTGCCGTCGTACCATTCATGATGCGTGGCGGCGATGTCCCGGGCGATCTGAAGAAACCTAGCTTCCGGGTATCGTTTGAGGGCGGCATCGAGGCATTCTGCTCCGATCGTGACGTGTGTTTTCATCACGGAATATTCGCGCGCGCTGAGAGGCCCGGGTTTCAAAAGCACGGCATCCGGGATTCCAACTTTCCCAATGTCGTGAAGCGGACTCGTGATAAACACGAGGCGGATGAATTCACCATCAATCCGGTCACGATAGTTTGGCAGCGCGGCCATTCGCTGTGCCAACAGCCGAGAGTAATGCTGCACCCGCTCTAAGTGTGCTCCCGTCTCAGGATCTCGTGACTCCGCCAAGCGGGCGAGCGCGAAAATCGCCACATCGCGGGTTTCCAGAGTGAGCACTCGCTCTCCTGCCTGAACTCGAGCCAACAACTCAGCCGCATGAAAAGGCTTACCGATAAAATCATCCGCTCCCGCCTGCAACCCCTCGACTCGTTCCGAGGCTGAGTCTCGGCTGGTAAGAAGAATGACATAGATATAGCCGTTGTTCTCCTGCGACCTGATCTCGCGACAGAGCTCGACGCCGTTCATCACCGGCATTTCCCAATCAGAAATGACAAGGCGAACGCCTGATTCACGAACCAGATCAAGTGCTTCCGCACCATTCGCTGCGGTCAATACCTCGTGCCCGGCCTTCGTCAACGTATGCTCCAGCAACGAGATCGCTAGCTCATCGTCGTCGGCAATAATGATCTTCATACGCTGGCCTCCTCTGGATCGGGTGAATTAACTTCGGCGAGTGATTGCCTGAAAGCGGGGATGTCTTTTCGGACTCTTCTAATTTCGTCCAGCACGCGTTGAGCGTATGGTTTCCACTCAATGGCGTCGGCTCGACTCGCGGCCGATTCGAGCTCCCCGGCGGCTCGAGACAAAACGAGCGCGCCCACCGTCGCGGCTGCTCCCTTTAGAGTGTGCCCGAGCGCGCGCAATGCGTTCACGTCCTCGATATCGAGTGCATTCTTGATCGCGTCGTTATCCTTTTCCAATCGCTGCTCCAGCTTGTCTAACAGCTTAATCGCGAAGTCATGATCCGCCGAGCATCGGGACAACAATGCCGCCTGATCAAAGGTGGATGTACTATTCGACGGGACAGCGGGTAAGTCGGCGTCTCGGATTCGACGATCGTGTTCTCGGCTAACTCCGGTGGAACTGGTCGGAGCCGCTCTCTCGTGAATCGTTATCCCGAGGAATCGTTGAATGACACCCAGTAGCGCGACGGGATCAATTGGTTTTGTGACATAGTCATCCATCCCTGCCGCAAGGCATTGCTCCCGATCGCCACGAACGGCACTTGCGGTCAATGCAATGATCGGGATTCGTTCGTGATGCGATTTATTGTGATCATTCTCCCATTCGCGAATGGAGGCCGCGGCTTCGAATCCATCCATTTCGGGCATTTGGCAGTCCATGAGAATCAGCGAATATCCCCCCTTCTTCACCGCTTCGACGGCCTGTCGCCCGCTCGAAACAATGTCGCAGCGGAAACCTTCCCCCGCCAAGATTTCAGAGGTGACGAATTGATTCACCTCATTGTCCTCGGCGACGAGAATGCGTTCCTCGCCACGATTCAACTTCGTCAAGCGAACCGATGGCACGGACTCGACGGATCTTTTAGGAGCAATGTGTTCAAGCGGTGAGATTCCTTTGCTTCGGTCCACCATCGAGTCCATGACCGAATCAAACAGGCGGCTCTGGCGAATCGGCCGTGTGATCTGAGTGGCAATTCCAAAGCGATCCGCTTCCTCCGTCGTGAGCACCGACTCTAAATTGGTGATCACGATGATTCGGACATCCTTCCCTTCGGGTCGAGCTTTGATCAATTCCGCCAGGCGTCGATCGGAATCGCGTTCGACGTCACCGCACAAAATCGCAATTTTGAAAGGCCTTCCGGCAGCGGAAGCGAGCCTGATCTTCGTCAATGCCGAGTCGTGATCGTGGGCTCGTTCCGGTTCGATTCCCCAATCTGCGAGGTACGAATACAAAGACTCCGTCGATCCGGTTTTGTTGTCGACGACCAAGATTCGTAGTTTTTGAAGGCGATCTGGTATTTGTGCAACGTCTTGAGTCGTCCCTTGCTGAAGTGTGAAACGCGCCGTCCACCAAAACTCCGAACCCTTCCCTTCCTCGCTGATCACTCCCATTTCGCCGCCAAGCAGTTCGGCCATCTTCTTTGAGATCGCGAGCCCCAGTCCCGTTCCCCCGTACCTTCTCGTGGTTGAAGCGTCCACCTGCGAAAATGGCTTGAAGAGTCGACAGAGCCGATCTGCGGGAATACCAATTCCTGTGTCTTTCACCCCGAAGCGGAGCTTGACTGCTTCGTCATTCCTTTCCTCAACGGTCACCCGGAGTGAAACCGATCCTTGATGTGTGAATTTGATGGCGTTACTGAGCAAGTTTGTGGAAATCTGCCGCAGTCGATCGGAGTCACCAATGAGTAGTGAGGGGACGTCAGGGGCGATGTGGCTTCCAACCTCAATTTTCTTCGCCTGTGCCTGCGAGGCCACCGAATCAACCGTATCCTCGAGGGTTTCGGTGAGCGAGAACTCGTGCGAGTCCAACTCGAGCTGGCCTGATTCGATCTTCGAGAAGTCGAGAATGTCGTTGATCAACGATAAGAGAAGCTTCGCGGAGGAGCGTGCGACATTGATGTAGTGTCCTTGCTTGTTATCGAGATCCGTCTTTCCAAGCAACTCAAGCATACCGATGACGCCGTTAAGCGGCGTTCGAATCTCATGGCTCATATGCGCGAGGAAATCACTCTTTGCGCGACTCGCTTCCACGGCAACGTCGATCTCTCGCTGCATCTCATTCGAACGTTTACGACTGGTGATATCTTCGACGGTTCCTTCGTAATAAAGGATCTGGCCCGCTTCGTCTTTCACTGCTCGCGCATTTTCGCTGATCCAAGCGGTAGAACCATCCTTTCGGCTAATCTCCGATTCAAAATCGGTGACCAGTCCGTACCGGTCCATCATGACCTGAAATTCGCGGCGCCGATTGGGATCAACGTAGAGTTGCTGCGATATATCGGTGATGTCCGTCATTAATTCGGTAGGAGAATCATGTCCATAGATGCGAGCAAGGGCAGGATTCGCGATGATATAGTGACCGTCGGGCGATGTTTGAAAGATTCCTTCTATCGCTTCTTCGAAGATTCGACGATATCGACTTTCGGCTTGTCGGAGGGCTTCCGCGATATCCTCATGACGATGTATCTCTTCGTCGACTTGTTGAAGGACTCGATTGTATTCGAGTGCGATATGCCCCACTTCGGAATGGGGTTCAACGGTCACGCGATGTGTGA
>JAIEPU010000301.1 GCA_019748235.1 bacterium | reverse complement strand
AAAGTTCAAGGACGAAGCAGACCTCGTCCGCCGTGCGAATGACACGTTCTACGGCTTGGCCGCCGCTGTTTGGACCCGCGACATCGGCCGCGCACACTCTCTGGCTCACAAGGTTCGTGCCGGCACTGTCTGGGTCAATTGCTACGACGTCTTCGACGCCGGTGCCTCGTTCGGCGGATTTAAGATGTCGGGCCAAGGACGTGAGCAGGGAATCAAGGCGCTTGATAGCTACACCGAACTCAAGACGGTGACGGTCAGCCTCGACTGACGTTGACGGCCATCAACAAACGGACCTCGGCCTTCTTTCTCTCAGCCGGTCGCCAGAGGAGGAAGGACGAGGTCGTTTCATTTCTTGAGATCGGAACGTGGGTCGTTTTATTTGGTCCAGCAGGAGGGATCGGTTTGCAAGTGCTTGAAGAGTCGTTCCAGGCTCGCCTTGCTCTTCCCCCAATCGAAGTAGCTTCCGCCGATGTGTGTGACGGCGGTGACGTTGGCACCTCGATTGTGCTTACTGACGGTCACGATCAAATCCCCCTCGAGTGCCCAAACATCAGACAGCAATACCGCATGAATGCAACAACCATCATCTGCTTGCTGCACACTTTTGATCTTCTGACCGAAGTGGGCCAACGAGCACAGTAACCGCACCATCACCCGGCCGATCGGAGCGTTGACATATTCCTTTCGCTCCTTGTGCGTGTGAATTCCCCAACTCGCATAGAGCGGCTGAATGACCTTGGCGAGCTTCGCCATGGGAACTCCGTGCCCAATCACCTTATCAAATATGCTCATCAACTCTTCGCCGGTCATTCCCACCACGGCGGTATTCGCTTGGAATTGAATCATTTCACGAACTTCAGGAACCTTGATCAGCACATCGTACCGGTGCTCTTCCTGCCAATTCGTGACGACTTCCTCGATCAACTTCTGTTCGTGAGGACTCGGCGTCGATCCTTCTTCCGGAGCGACGAGCTTCGCTCCGCATTCGACGCAATACTTCCCTACCGCCGGATGCCCACACTGCGAACAGAATTTAGCGGAGAGGATCATCCCAAACATCCTTTGCGGGCTGAAAGCGGTCGACGCATTCCATCGAAATCTAGATCGGCCTGTAACTGTTTGATGACCGATCAGCAGAGGCCGCGTCGAATGATCATTGCCGACAGGAGAATGACTCCGCCGTTCTTAGCCATTTCGGCAAAGACCCATCGGCTCCCGCAAAGTTTTGGATGAAATACATCAGGCCGAACCCGAAATGCTGGCTTGCGTGAAGTTAGATAATCTGGGCAACGATCAAGGAGAGTCTGACTTCACAGGGAAGCTCGGCTCTTTGGGAATGGGACACTCAACGGCGAAATCCCCGGCGTCGGTGCTTTCTCCTTCTTTGGCAGCAATGCCGAGGTCGTCAATTTCGTTCGGCCCGACACTATAGACGATGAAACCTTTCTCAGTCACTCGATAACTCATCGGCCGATTCTCGTTGAACGGATCACTCGGGACGAAATCGAGATATGCCGGTACGAGCTCATTCAACGTGGCTGGGAATTTTTGTCGTGGTTTGCCATCTTCGCCGTTGGCGTGGTAGTAGCGATAGAGTCCGAGCGCAATCTGAACTTGCCGGCGATGAATCTCCCCTTTGATCGCTGCTCGTTTGCACAGAGTGATGTTGGGCAATATGGAACGGACGACGTCCGTTCGCACGAGATCGTCCCCCCTTGATATGTCCTCCCATTCCTCTTTGGTGATTCGCGACAACGGATGCAAGGATTGACTTGATCCATTAAATGCCGTTCGAAAATCGTCGAGGACCGCATCGGCAAAGAAAGCGCGAGCGAACGGCATCGTCAGAAGTTGTAAGACCCAGATTTGATCAGGAGGCACTGCCAAGAGTGGAATAAGTGTATCGGACCGAAAAGGATGAAGTCCCATTTCCGCAATGCTATTGGTCATCGTCGCTTCGTCATACCGGATCGAGCGATCCATCGTGGCGAGGGCCGGCATCTGAACCGGAATTGATAAATCGAGGAACTCCTGCGGCACGGTCGCCGATTCGGCCAAGATGATTTGCACGACGACATCCGCGATCTTCTCAATCGCAATGCCGACCAGTTGACTGATGACGATGGGCTCCTGTTTGATCTGAATCGCCATCCGATAACATGCTTCGATGTCCTCACGAGCACGTGTGAAGTCACCGGTCGCCGCCGCATGACGGGCATCGACGAGTAAGAATCTCGCAGCGATTCGCAAATAGCCCAGTTCTGGAAGCAACATCGCCCACGTAGGCCGGACAAAGTCTCGCTCAAAGCGACATGCGGGCTTTTTCGATGCATGGATGAGAATTTCTCGAACCTTCTTTTGCTGTTCGAGGAACTTTCCAAGCCGCTGGCTCTTAAAGTCAAATGGCCCTATCTCCGAATCATTCCCGGCAAACGACATCTGAATGTCTCGCCAATAAAAAGTCTGAAACGGTGACACGTCACTCTCCTCAGGCGCGGCGTCTCCCCTCGGACGATCCGATAGATCCGTCCTTAGAGACCATTTCCGTTCGACACTCATCGCTTCAAAAGCTTGAAAGTAAATCGCGGCCGCATTCTCTTGATCGAGGACAGGTACGGGTGCCAGCGTTTGAGCAAGCGATTGAGCCTCTCGTTGAACTTCAGAAAGTCGCTGCTGATAGAAAGCGTCGAATGTCCACAGCGTTGTTTGCGCAAGTAAGGTAACGACGAAGGCACCTCCGAACAGCCGCAGCATGGACCAATGAGCCCCTTTTGACTCACCAGTGATGCCATCTCGACTTAGCCCTCGATACCAAATGATTGCTAACCCGATGACGGTACCAAGCGACAGTTTGGCAATGAGCCATACATAACCCGCAAAGAGGAGTCGCGGATGATAGAGAGAGACGAAGAATATCGTCAACACCACCCAAGGTATCAACAATGCAAGCGACCCAAGGACCGCGGGTACCTGTCGCCACCAGACTCGTTTTCGTGCATACCATGCGACGAGAAACGCACCCCACAAAAGGGTCGCCACGAAGACCTCGAAGCCGAATAAGAAGAGCGCCATTTCCTACACCTTTCACAGTGATTTCTGCAAGGGAGCGGCCAATGGAGGATTCACACACATCATTCAGTCGTTGTGTCAGTCACAGGAGGCATGATCGTTCGAAGTTCCGAATCAATCGATTGAATCATCTGACGACGGGCGAGCAATAAATCCCCCGCCGGCCTCGCACCACGCAATCGATCGGACCAATCGAAGCTCGACGACCACCCCGCCGCAACTCCCAGATGGATCCCCACGAGCAACATCGCGGCAATAGCCCAGTAAAACCCTGTTGACTCGGTTCGCCTGCTCTTGAAGAATTCAGCCGACTCGTGCTGCCGAGTCTTCAGCGAACGAAGCTCGGCTAAAGTTCCGTCGATCAAACGATCGAGAGATTGCGTTGAAACCGTCTCACTGGCCGATCTCCACGCGGATTCGATGCCTTCATCGGAAAGAAACCGATTCATGAGGGCGGCTCCTTCCATTCCTGGCGCAACCGATCGAGTGCATAGCGATAACGGCTGGCCGCAGTGTTTTGATTGATGCCGAGCACTTCCGCGATCTCACGAAACGACAAGTCACCGTCCAGCTTGAGCGCTAACAGCTCCCGGTCGGCCATTGGCAGCTTCGCGATTGCACTTCTCATCGCATCCAGACGTTCATTCCCGCGTGAATCAGCCGACGCCGTTTCGCTCCGTTCGAACCATTCTTTACGCAAGGATGTTTCTCGCTCGCGTGATTCTCGATGTCGGGCGACGCTTCGTCGAAGCGATGTAAAGAGGTATGCGGGCAAGGACCGCACCTGCAGAAGTTGTTGACGCGAACGAACGAGGCTCACGAGGACATCCTGTACCGCGTCCTCCGCTTCCACCTGATTCCCGGTGAGCGTGCGAGCTGTCTTCAATAATGCGGGACCAAACGATCGAATCAGCTCGGCGAACGCATCTTCGCGTCCCTCCGCCAATGCGGCCAACAACTCACCGAAGTCGGCCATCCACCCTTTCCTTCACGCCTCACCCTAAGAGAGCCGGCCCGAACGGGGATTTGTCTGGAATTCGTCGAAGTTTCTGAGAAAGGCAAATAAGTAGGCGGACGACGTCGTGTGCGTGCCCACCGATTGCTGAATGATCACACCAACGGTCGAGCCCCGCAACTCGCGTCAAACTCAAAAAGCGACTCGGATCGATTCCTTGTTCTCCGTCACCGAAGCATTCTTTTGAAGCCGTTCAACTGCACTCGGAGATATATCGCAGCGATGAAACTCGAGCGTCAACCCATTCGTTGATTCCAACCCGACAAAAAATTCATCTTCAACCTGAGAGTTAAATATTACGATCTTCTTCGCGTGCCGCAGTCCAGCCAAAGCCTTTGCGGCCGCAGCATCTAATGTCCCAGAATCCATCGACAAGAATTCGAGAGGAGCAGACACAGGGACTGCATGTAATGCGTTGGACGAAACCGAGACCCCACTCATTTGCAAGAATTTGAGCCCGGAAGTAACACCGGATGAATGCGATCGAGGGTTGTTGATGGAACAATCGTCTAAAAGAACATGTTCTAGGCTTGATATCGATAGAACAGAACATAATCGCTCACTCGTCAGCTCTCCTGATATTATCCCGATCGAAACCAATGTTCGTGATTTTGCGATCGCGTCCACCCCTTGTTGGCCAAGATTCTTTCCATTGAACGAAAACATCTGCAATTCGGGTTTTCGGCTCAAGGACGCAATGTCTTTATCGCTCAAACGGTCATCTCTGATTTCGAGCACTGAGAGTCCATCTAATTTGCCGATTAGCTCAACAGAATTTTCTGGAACTGATCCCAGTCGCCCAACGCTGAGCCGTGATACTGCCGAACATTCTACCGCGTAAGAGAGTACACCATTACTCTCGGCGTCCATCAACGCCACACTATTTAGATGCCTTCCTTTGAGCTTCTTAAGTTCATTTATGTCATCGCCCGTCAGGGGAGTAGCGATGGAATTAGAATCCCTTATGTCAGTAATATGAATTCGATTCCCCGTGAAATCATCCCACTTCTCCGCGACCCAGTCAGGAAACATCGAGGGCAATTGCGTCGGTTTCGATTGGTAACGCGTCCAATGGTGAACCTGTATGGACATCACTTTCGTCGCGGCATGGCTATTGCGGTAGACATGCCGATCGCTCAAGTAAACTACAACATACATCAGGAGGACAAAAAGGCTGAACGGGACGATAAAGAGTATCGAATAAAATCGGAATCGCGACATATCGTGGGCCTATTCCAGCCAGAAGCCGTAGCGGACTTTCTTCGTTTGACCGTTGATCTCTTCATTCCATTCGGCGAGCCAAACGCTGCCATCGTTTTCTTTGATGAAGGGAAAGGTGATTGTGGTGGGATCATTCACGTAATAGGTAGTCTTTCCGAAACCTGATTGATGGGTGAGCCAAGTGCGACGTCTCTGCCAGCGGATCGGATCTTCTTTGAATGCGACCGAAAGGTCGTGTTCGTTCATGCGAACAGCGATGGTAAGTTCCACCGATCCGTCATTGATCGTAACGCCGAACGTACTATTCCTCGCACCCTCAGACACGATTCCAAAGCGGAGCATTTGGCCTTTTTTCACATCGAGTCGTAGCCGATGCACAGTCACGTCAAACATGCTGGCCACGTCTTTATCCGTGAACGTGTATCGCTGGAGCCAAACGATGTAACCGATGAGGCTTAGGAGGAGCACGATCGCTCCTATCCGCCAGGCGGTGAACCAGAAGATCGACGTGGTTTTTGGGATCATGGAGTTCTCGTGATGCGAAACGAGTTGTTCGCCGCTGACGGTTGTTCGCTAAGGGTGTCCACACATTGGATCGGCCGACCTACTCTATCCAGTATCCATAATTGATTTTCTTCTTTTGGCCTTCCTGCACTTCTTCCCACTCCGCCAACCAAACGCTGCCGTCTGGCTGTTCGTCGAACGCAATGGCAACGCCATTTGATTTCACATCATCAATCCGCGACGAAAGCGATCGAGTTAAGAAGTTGATTGCTGGGTCTGGAACTCGGTCCGCGAGCGGCGGTCGAAATAGCAAAGAAACTGTCAATGATCGATCTCGATAACTCACTGCAATCACCGCATCTTGGGTTCCTGCTTTGAATTCTGAACTTGCGCCGGCACTACGAATTCCATCGACTTGTCGACCGAAGCAAAGCTTTTGTCCATCTTTGGTTGTGATGCTTGTGCGGAAAATGCTCGCGCCGCAGAGATCAGTCACATCTTGATCAGTGAACGTGTACCGCTGGAGCCAGACGATGTAACCGATGAGACTGAGAAGAAGAACGATGACGCCGATGCGCCAGGCGGTGAACCAAAAGATCGACGTGGTTTTCGGGATCATGAGGCTCTCGTACCGCGAATCGATTACTCGCCGCTAGAAGTTGTTCGCTTAGAGCGTCAGCCCATTGGATCGAACGACCTACTCTATCCAGTATCCATACTTGATTATCTTCTTTTGGCCTTCCTTCTCTTCTACCCATTCGGCGAGCCAAACGCTGCCGTCTGGCTGTTCGTTGAACCGAATATCAAGTCGATTTGTGTGAATACCATCAACGCAGGAAAAAAGAGATCCTGGTGAAACTCCCTTACTGCGAAACAAACCGAAATATCCGGCGGGCTTAAGCTCTAGTGAGACCGTTAATCGTTCATCCCGATAACAAGCCACAATGATAGCCTTCCGCATTCCCGAACTGAATTTGCGGCTTGATTCAACAATGCGAGAACCATCGATCAGTCGGCCAAAACAAATTCTTTGTCCCTCATCCAGGTGCATATTCGTGCGATGAATGATTCCCCCGAACAAATGTTGAACTTCTTGATCCGTGAACGTGTACCGCTGGAGCCAAACGATGTAACCGACGAAGCTTAAGAAAATCGCGATGAGTCCGATTCGCCAAGCGGCATACCAGAAGATCGAAGAAGTCCTCGGGTTCATGAAGTCGTCATCCGATCATTTAAATGCTCATATCAGTTTTTATGGTCCACTTCGACGATTCCAAACTGAGTTTCGGCGCCGCTCATTCTGTCTTGGATCCGAGTTCCTACCGGCGGGCCAATCCAATCGACCGTAAACGTGCTATCGACGGGCTTTCTTTGCAGATCGATATCATCGAGTTTGATCGTATAAGTCGGCTGTTCCCTCCTTCCGTCGTCACCCGTCAACCAAGATTCGACAATCACCTTTTCCGCGACCCAAACATCGCCGTCAATTCGCTTGAACGACGACATGTATCGTTTGTAAGGGCCATCAGGTCGTCCCCAAAGCTCGATAACGTTTGGCATGTAGCCAGAACTCGGATCAAAAATGTAAACCTCTTTAGCGTGCGCAAGCCTGGGATCTTGCGCGATCTTCTCTGGTGAATAAGCAACAGTTACCACAAGCCGATCCTTGATCTTTTGAGTCAGAACGACGCGGCTCGTTGAATTCAAAGCTCCACTCAGGTTATTGCCAATTGAAGAGGGCGGGCTATTGATCGAATGCATAAGGGTAAGGGAGAGTGTATTCGGCGAGTACAA
>JAIEPU010000242.1 GCA_019748235.1 bacterium | reverse complement strand
CCACCAATCGGAGGAAAAAAGGGACTGAGCGATGATCGCGTGCGAGAAATCGTACGCTCCTACGTCGCATGATCCATTGAACCGTTCGCCCTTTCGGCCTCTCAACTTCCTTTTGCCAACAAGCGCATGACGACAACCAAACGTCCCTATCCATCGGATTTAGGGACGAAGTGAACCAATTGCCCCAGATTATCGATTCATCATTCGGAGGAAATGCAAACATGAGCTCGCACTTGCCTGGCTATGAAGCCGGCTTTACCGCCAGCCCGCGCGATGTTCTTTACTCTCATGACGGGACGATCACCGTTGGAATCGTTATTGACGGAGACAAATCTGTCGATGGAACGAGTCCCACCCAGACATACGATTTACGCGCGGGCTGGCTGATGGGGCGAATCACCGCGACAGGAAGATGGACCCCGTGCAAGCGGACCCGAACGAAATCCGCATCGTCGGGAGGAGAAAGTTCTCACGCGGGGGACTACACCATTGTTCCCGTCGATGACGCCTCTTCGTTTCGCGTCGGGGACGTAATCAGCGTCGGCAACGATGCGAATTTGACGATCACCAATGTCAACTATTTGACGAATAAGATCACGGTCAATGACCCGATCGCATTTAGCGGGGACGAAATCGTTGCTGCCAATGATGGATCGGCTAATTGTCGCGGGGTTCTACTCGATTTCGTTCGACTTCGCAATGACGACAACTCTGCTGCGCGCCATCGATCCGGGACATTACTCGTGCAGGGAATGGTGAACTCGAACCTACTGCTAGGCGATCTGGCGACGGTCCGTCTCGACGCATCCGCGAAACTGACGGGAATTCGATTCACGGATGAGTACGGCCTCTCCTGAACGGGCGGGGACAATTGAGTTGTCGTTTCATCTCGCCTCAAGCTTTCAATCACCATCACATGCTCTGGAGAACATAGACTCATGGCAACTCTGTACGAACTCGAGGAAGTCCTGCATCCCAAGGTCATCACGGACCTTTATCGCGAGGAATCGGGTAAATACTTTGCGAATCCACTAGTTGATTTCTACAGCAGACAAACGAAGAACTATACCGGCGACCGATTCGAATTCGCGTATCGCGAAGCAATGAAACAGCCGGCTCCGGCGAATTATCGCGGGCAACCCGCTCGCGTGCTGCAACCCTCGGGAGCGAGCGAACGGCGTGTTTACATGCTGCACGCGTTCAACGAGATTTCTCTGTCGATGGATGCCTTACAGATGCTTCGTCGCCCCGGAGATCAAACACTACAGGAGAAAGGACGCGACGAAATTGTTCAACAGATGGAGGATTTTGGAGCACGCCATCAGATATTCCGAGCCGTCTGTCTAGCGAAAACATTGAGTGACGGCGTGATTCATTTCGGCGCTGAAGGACAAGTGCTTGAATCGTCGACCGGCGCGGCTTACAGCGTCGATTTCGGCGTTCCCGACAGCCATCGCGACCAACTCGACACGGGAAGTGGAGACCTCATCAATCTTCCCTGGGATAATCCAGCCGCGAAGATTCTCGATCAGATCGACGCCATTCGCGAGCAAGCGGAGGAAGAGAACACCGACCCGATCACTCATATCTGGTTACATCATTCCGCAAAGCGCTGGCTTCGCGACAACGAGCAATTACAGTCCTTCCTGGCCGGTTCGTCGGAAGCAGTGGATCGTGTGCTCCGCGGAACAATCGTCGAGGAACTCAACGGGTTGACCTGGCACTTCTTCAGCGGCACTTACCAAGCTCAAGATGGATCGACCGTCCCGTATGTTCCGCGCAATCGTGCAATCCTAACGCCTGATGTTGGCCCCTGGCTCCGTGCGGCCAATGGCTCGGAACTGATTACTGGATTCGAGGGGATTCGATCCAGCGTGGACGGTGCGCTGAATGAAGTGACCGAAGTCTTCGGCGATTTCGCCTACGTGAAGTTGCTCGACAACCCGACCAAACTTGTTCTTCGGATGGGTTCGAACTTCGTCTACGCCTTCGCGCAGCCCGAGTCAGTTTGGATGCCGACAGTTGATTTCTAATTGGGCGGTCGGAGTCAGTCTCAACTCTCTTTTCGCACTCAATCGTACTCCAATTCCATCGTGGAGAGTTTTCGACATGCCTTACTGTGATCGTCAAGACGTCATCGACCGGCTCAGTGCCAGCGGAATCATTTATGTGACCGACGATGATGGAGACAACGGCGATCCCACTCCTGAGGAACTTGGCTACATCGATCAAGCAATTTCAGCTTGCGATGCCGAGATAGACGCCGCTCTACTCCCCTATGTCTCGATACCGATCGACGGATCGAACGAATGGCTGCGTCATCGAGACGTAGATCTTGCGGTGGAACGCGTGATTGAGCGAAAGGGGCAGTCGGTGCCCACGAGCCTCAAAGATGCGGCCGATCGAACGCGCCGGTGGCTCGAATTAATCCGCAAGGGGGAGATGCGAGTGCCTGGCCTCGCGTACCCCTCCGACCTGTCCAGCGAAGTGGATTCATCCCTTGGTCGGCCAAGAGTGGTCAATCCGACAACAGGAGAATAAGGAATGTCGGACCCCATTTTAACAACTGCTCGACATGCCGTGTGGAATGCGATCGAGAGCTGGCCTTCGCTCGAACATCTGTTCAAAAGACGATTTCGATTCGAGGACTATCCAGGAAAGATTGCCGGTAGGCCAAGTCCAACGATCGGAGAGATACCGGCGATTGCCATCTATCCTGATACAGCTCAATCCACTTGGGCACTCAATCAATCACAAGATGTCCGTTATCCCCTTCGCATTGACTTCTGGACACGCGAATGGGACGTGCGCGAGGGTGAAAGGATTTGGGAAGAACTCGTCAAAGCACTTTATCAAAACCTATCACCCTCCACCGACGCCGTGCGTCGCATTGTCGGTTTTACTCCACTGTCGCCTCAACTGGTGAACTTGGGTGATGCGAAAGATGGGCCGCTGGCCACAAAGTGGACGTTCCAGGTCGAGCTCTCGGCCGGTTTCTGGAATCCCAAAACAAGTAATTAGGAGAACAAGATGACTGCCGAGTTGATGGGTTGGCAGAAACACCTTCATCTTCGAAAAGAAGAGGCATGGGGTGTGAAGTCGAATACGAATCCTGACATCTACATCCCTTACACAGACTATTCCGTGATGTCGAAGGTTGAAACGAACCAAGCTCCTCTTTTCACAGGATTACGGCAACGAAAGCACCATCGCATCCAGCGAGCGGCAATCACGGGATCATTGACACTTCCACTCTTCGGCTATCACATCGAGGGGTCCTCCATTGCTGAGCACCTCCTTCAGTGGGGAAACTCCGGTCCACAAGTTCCTTTTGTTGGTAGCTACACGTCGGAGCTTTTCGAAGGAGATACCGACAACAAACGGCATCTCGGACTTCGCGTCGGACGTATGCGATTCACGGGAAGTGCTCAAGAGGGTGCGATCACTCTTTCATTCGATCTTCAAGGGAAAGAGGAGATGGGTGGGATCACGCCGCCCGTGCTACTGAACGATTCCCCGCGTCCTGTCGAATTCCTTTTCGACGATGTCGAAATGTATCTGGGTGACGGAGAGGATTCGAGCAGTGACGAGGAGCCCGTTGACCTTCGAAGTTTCGAACTGGCCATCAATAACAACCTGCAGGTCTACCACTCCAATAGCTTCTTTCCGACCTGTATCGCTGCGGGTGTCCGGGAGGTCACATTTCAATTCACCGTCTTCAAACGTGACAATACCTATGATTTGCTCCGACGAACGAGCGACCTCCAAAGTCGATCCTGCCGTTTGGTTTTGAGAGGAAGACATTTAGGAACGGCCCCTAGTGGAACATTCACTGAAGTGCAGATTCAGCTCGATCAACTGAACTTTTCGAACGCGACCGACAAATCGAGCTTGAATGAACTTGTCTCACAAGACATCGAATGGGTGGCTCTCAAACCGTCGACAAGTTCGAACGACGTCGACTTTTCTTTCGGACTCTCCTCTTAATCACACCCCATTCTGTCGACACTCACGAGGACATCATGACAAGACAATTCTTCGAGACGAACTCTATCCCTCTTGCCGTCACCGCGTCCATCACCAACGCCAACTCCTTCACCGAGCAGGCGGAACTCGACTACCGCAGACCGTTCAACGTGTCGGTGTCGGGGACGTTCTCCGCGACGGTCGCCCTTCAGCGGTCATTTGACGGCGGCTCGACGTGGCTTACCGTCTGGACCACCACCACGGCGGCGGAGCTTGTCGTGGATACGGTTGAGCCGGGAACGCTCTGGCGTCTGGGCGTTCGGACGGGTGATTACACGAGCGGCACCGTAGCAGCAAGGGTCAGCCAATAATGGTTACTTCCGCACCTGTACGCAGTCCGGTTCGGGGCAAGGATTCCACCTACCGGCCCACGGCAGCGACGGCCACCGAGGTCATCAAGACGATCGTCGCCACCAGCGGCTCGACGGTATCGGCGGACACCACGCCAGAAACCGGCAACGCGGTCGCGGTCGTCTCTCCCTACACCGAGCTGATGGTGTACGTCGGGGACTTGGGAATCGCGACGGAGAAAGCCGTCCTCTATGTGAAGGTCGGTTCGGCCTCGGTGCAGGCGGTCGAGGTTCTTTCGTGGGGCTGCATCGCCATCAAAGCGGTGGCGGGCCAGACGGTCGCATTCGGTGCGGCGACGATGGCGCGGAATTCGAATTCCCTCGTGAATGGGACGCTGACGCTGAAGGTCATTCCGCACCGAGGGAAGGCACAAGCGGCACCGAGCGGAGTGACGGGAACGGTCAACCTCGATCGATGCTCGCCGAATCTTTACGTGCCGACACGGTTCTGCATCTCGTTTCAAGATGAGTACCAACGATTCAGTATCGCACCTTCGAGCCGCAAGCGTGACATCTTCATTCAGGAAGCGGACGGAGGGGATAATCTCACCCCCATTCGTCACATTCACATTCCCGAGAATCAGACGGTCAACATCGACTGCCGGTATCAGATTATCTGCATCGCCTCGATTGACACCGCCACGCTGACCGTCACCTGCCCCACGGGAGCGGTCTTGGCGACAGACGCAGGGATCGTGTGGGAACCTCCATTTACCGCGAGCAAGACAATAAGCGTTTCGACGGTCGCTGAGTTCAAGACAGCGATGAACGACGCGAGTGATAACGTCGATGTGGTGATGGCTCCGGGGACGTACGACCTGCAAGCGGGTGGCACGGGCAACCGGATGAATAACACCAACTTCAGCACGGCGGTCACAAAGAATCGCCGCATCCGCTCATCGACCGGGAATCAGAACGACGTCCTGTTCCAAGTCGCCACGCCTGCGAGTGCGGGAATGCAGTGGGACATTGAACTATCGTCAGGCAAGGCATGGATTCTGCAAGACATCTCCTACGACATCGCGGGTGCGATCCTTACGTCAGCAGCGACTGGCCTGCTCAACTTCTTCGGGCCGGTTCACACATGCCGCGTGAAGGTCACCGGAGCGGCGGCGGGATCGTCCGATACTTCTATCAAGTGGCTGGCAACGTCTGGGACTGGATCATTTACCGTCTACTCGGCGTGGTGCACCTTCAGCGGCGCCTCGAAGGACTTGACGGCGGCGAATGGCGACAACACGAAGACCTATATCCCAACGCTCCACCAAATCGGCAACTACCTCGATGGGAACGGGTCGGGATCGCAAGACCAGATCATCACGAACCACAACAAGGGCATCGTGATTGCCTGGGGCTGCTCATTCGGCAATCTCACCACGGGGAACCGGACTCGGGTTGCCTCAGAACTCGAAGAGGCTCCTGACTACCTCATGTTCTGCCGGTCGTACCCGGAGAACTACGTCACGGTCATCGGAGTGGACGCGACCGGGAGCGGCACGGCAAACCCGTCTTTCCTCCACTTCTGCGACTTCCAAGCGGCGGGGGTGTTCGACGCCATCAAGTCGGTCGTGTGTTCGACGCTGAAGACGTACCAGACTGGCCGACCGATGGCTTATGTCGCCTCATCGATCACAACGCCGAAGTGGACTGGTGTTGACATCCATGGGGCTCAGTCGGGTGGTTCTGACATCCTCTTGGACTGCCTCAGTTCGAACGTATCGTTGTTTGGTTCTCGGCTGACTCACTACTCGGAAACACAGTCGCAAGGGTTGATTCGACTCTTGAAGACGGGTGCGAGTGGAGGGACAGCAACGCTCACGAATGTGCTGCTTCGAACCAATGCGGTGACTACCTCTCAGCGATCCCCTTGGGTGAACATGGCCGACGCTTTCGAAGTGGTAACACTGAAGAACGTCATGGCCCTCGCTCCGAATGCGTCGAACGGCGTCACACAGACCATTGCGGGCACCACGAGCAGCACGACCAACAGCCGATTCCAAACAGCCTCTCAGCCGGGCACATGGGCAACGGTGTTTGGCAGCGGCAACACGAACTCAACGTTCAGCCTCACCGCTCCAGCTCTCGACTCCTTCGACATCCCTACCGTCGCTGGCAATATCGGCACGTCAGGGGCATCCACTACCGTTGGCTCAACAGACATCTACGGGCGTCCATGGCTCGGTGGTACGGGCTCGCTGGGGTGCGCGGAACAGACGGCGGTTCGCTCCGGGGCGTTCCTCTATCCTCTGGTATGGATCTAATGAATGGCTCTTTCGCTTCATTACCTCGACGGAACCGGCTGGATCGAGCTAGACCAAGCGGCCTACGGGTTCTGCATGGTCAAGCATCAAGTATCCTACTCGCACCCCGCCTCGTTCTCGTTCCGGCTCCATGCCCCGCAGCACACGCGCCCCATTCCTGACCGGGCGTTGTGCTACGTCTACAACGACTCGACGCTCGTGTTCCTGGGGCATGTCTGGGAGATCAAGCCGACCGATTCCAACGTCGTCGATTACGTCCTCTACGATGTGACGATGCGGGCACGGAACGAGATCACCATCATGTCTGGCCCCCACGGAGACCCGGACGTAATCCCGCGCCGGGTGGATGACGTCGCCAATGACAACGACGATGATTTCGCATTCGAGAATCTGCATAACGCGACGATCGGCAACCTCATCGCGGACTACATGGACAACGCCTACAACGAACTTTTCACCAACTGCGCGGCGGCTCCGCTCGTTTCTCCTTATGGGGATGCTTATGTCTCTTCGGACCTGACCCCGCTCGACTTCATCCCGCAGGACAAAGTGGTCAGCGAGTCGGAGTTGCTCGGGCAGGCATTGGAACGGCTTCTCAGTCGCTACCCTGCCTATCGGATCATCTTTACCCCGGATGTGGTGGGGACCAACAACAAGTGGCGGTTCGTGAATGTCAAGACCGCCTCTCAACTCACCCTCACCTTGAACGACTTTTCCGGCTCGAAGAAAGTTCTGTCGTGCCAGTTGAACCGAGTGCTTGACAAGCGGTTCACCGCGTTCAAGATTTACGGCCCGCAGAAGGTCGAGGCGACGGTTGCCTACGTCAACGATGACAGCGGCACGACATCGAGCGATGAATCGGTCGGAATCGATGAGCAATGGTCGTCGGGGGAGGCGATCATCTTCAGCTAGTACGGAC
>JAIEPU010000031.1 GCA_019748235.1 bacterium | reverse complement strand
ACTCGGCCGGCTACCACGTTGAGAAGGAAGCCGGGGAATGAATCTTCTGTCCATTCGGGCAGTACTGTGGTGAGCTTCTGCTCCAGAACCTCTCGCGCCTCGTCCGTGAGTCCTTCGACTTTCGGGAGATACTGCCGCATCATCGTGCGGAACGCGTAGGCTGAGCCGAGATCGTGCGAGCCGGCACAAGCAAAGAGAACGCCCGTCCGTTCGCGTGGGAATTCCCGCTTGTCATATCCCGCATCGTTCATCGCGCGGAAAGCGATATCCAGGGCGAGAAGTTGAATCGGTTCGATGGCCTTCAGAGCGGCAGGTGGAATACGCCACTTCATCGGATCGAAAGTTACTTTGTTGAGGAATCCACCCCACTTCGAGTAGACCCGGTCCTTCGCGAGACGGTCTGAATCGAAATAGTCCTCGGGATTCCATCGCTCGGGATCCACTTCCTCGACGGCATCAATGGTACGGCAGATGTTTTCCCAATACTTCCGCATGTCGTCCGCTTTGGGGAACATACAGGACATCCCGACGATCGCGATATCCTCGGATTTGGGACGCGCAGGACGGTCCTCGGGATGCCAGGGAAGACGCTGGGAAGCGAGGCGTTCTAAGAGAACGACGCTCTCTTGCGAAATCTCCTCATGAAGCTCGCGAATATTGATCGACTTGTTTCGAAGAACCGCCACTTCACCGACGCGGTAGAGCCCTAAGCGGCGCTGAGTGGGGACATCGGCCGAAGCCCCCTTGAGAACACCCTTTGCGGCAAGGGTCAATCGCTCATGAGCGAGTCGATTGAGATCCTCGGCAATCTGAGCGATCGACTTACCTTCTCGGATCAAGTCGGCTCGGCGATTGTTGAATTCGTCGACGAAGGGAGTCGGAATGCAGCGGATGGTAATTTCGTCGCCGAGCGGCAGATGCGCGATCTCGCGACAGTGAAGAATCGCATCATGAAATTCTTGGGTGATAATCCCTGATTCGACTGCTTGCGGCGTGAAGAAGTAGGCACTCCCGACTTGCACGCCGACCTTCATGCCGCGCGCGGAGAGCGGAGCGACGGCCGCTGCCGTCATCGCCGCAGAAAGCGAATCATGAATCGGACCGGCAAAGATGAGATGATAGTTCTCCGGTTTGTCGATCTTTGCCGCCAGAATCGAATCAATCGCACATTGCCAGAGAGAGAAGCTTGATCTTGGGCCAAGCGGTCCGCCGCACTCATTTCCCTCGATGATGAATCGCTTGTGACCCGATTTGAGCAGCGATTCGAGCAGTTCCAGCGTGTGAACGTGCAAATAGACGGAGATCCCGCCTTTTTCCAGTGAATCGAGTTTCTCCACGTCGCGGCCATCAATCACAACGACCGGCGGCTTAGTGGCATTGATCTGTTCGAAGTACCGCTCCCGGAGTTCCACAGTTGACGAGTAGGGGATGGCAACGCCGAAGGGCTGCTCCCCCATGGCTTTGGCAGTCCCGTCGAGCAGGTGCTTTGCCTCATCGACATTTTGCCCGCTGAGGGCTAAGAGGGGGAGAGCACCAGCGTCGCTGACCAATCGGCAGAAGGAAGGGGCTTCCGTGATACCGGCCACGGGCCCCTGAATGATCGGATATTTGATGCCGAGTGCTTCCGCCAACGGAGCCGCGGGGGCCAGCACTTCGTTGCGACTCGACATTTTGAAGTTTTCGCGTGATCGAAGCCGGTAGGCTTTGATGATTCCCGCCACATTCGTGTGTCGGACGGCAAGCCGTTCCGCGAGAAGAACGTCCTGTCCAACGGGGATCAACGTTCCCGCGGCCAATGCGTCCAACAGCAACGATCGCCAATCTTCGCGAGCTGCTATTGCTCGATCGAGGAAGCTCACCCCCTTGCGGTCAGCCGTCCCCAAGAATCGATGAGCTTGGTTATGGTCTCCGACGATCAGGGTGTCGTTCGCGCGGCTGATTTCCTTGCGCTCAGCATCAGAGAAAGGAGACTCGCTGGCGAGCCAAAGCTGTTCGCACAATACGATCCCCGCAGCCCCCGCTAATAGTGCGGAAGCGGCAGTATCTGGCCCGATGCCGCCATGAACCCAGAAAGGAATGCCGATCTTTTCACTAAGTCGCTGGAGCAGGCAGAACGTCGTTTCAAAACTGACGCGGCCACCAGCCTCGAAGCCCCGGACGATAATCCCATCAAATCCGGTTTGTTCCGCCCAGCGAGCTTGCTCGAGGGTCGTTACTTCGAGCAGTACGCGATCGGCCAGATGCTTCGTTTGTTGGCGTGCAGTCGCAACGGTTAGCTCCTCGGCAGCGATACCACCGAGAATCAAAATGGGAACTCGCGCGTCACCGAGGAGTGATTGCAAACGTTCGAGGCATCGACCCGGCGATTCCAAGCAATCCCAGCGAACCCCCCACTGATCCGAATTTCGCGAATGGAGCCGGAGGGATGCGATTTCTTCTCGTTGAGAAGCAACGTCGACGCCATAGCCAAGGTCGAGAATTCCCGTTTCGCCCGCGCGATTGGCGGCGATGGGAATGGACGCGCACAAACGATGGGCCGGGCTCGCTACGAGAATCGGAGTCACTGAGACTGCCTCCCTTGCCGATTGGCGACGCCCGACGCTAACGATCGAACAGTGAACTCACCTAGACCGAGTGTCCGCTTGCCCGCAACTGTTTCCCGGAAGCTGAAAAATAGCTTCCCAATTCGTCGCGTGCCGATCCAACAAGCACATTTTTCGGTCACATTCACCGAGCCGGAAACATTATCCCAACGGTTGTCGGGAAGTGGCCCGTTCTGCGATTTGCATCAATTTACTGTGAGCAATAACCGTCAAAGAATCAAATCGCGAACGCACGATTTGCCCTCACCGGACTCTTGCAGCACAGTCTCCCTCGAATCCAACCTACAATCCGCGTGCCCAAAATTCTGTCATCGATCGAGGAAAAGTCGATGAAGAATCGATAGATCCTAGGCCCGTCCAAAGAGCGGAGTCTTGTTCAGTGAAAAATGTAAGTATCCCAATTCCAATTGAGCGGGGATCGATCAAAGGGGACACGTTTTTCACTTCAGCAAGCGGTGCTTTGAGAGCCAAATACTCCCAAAAATCGTTTGCCATGCCACACTTATTGACCTGCCCTGGATTTTGCGCCAAAGCCTTATCAGATAACCACTCACGCAACGTGGGGATGTCGCGGTTAATGATTGACCTGTTTCGATGAGGGTCAATTGTTGAGCCGATTATAGTCAATTACCCTCCCTCTTGCCTAAAGAAATGAGGCAATTTGTGTCTATCATTTAAGCAATTGCTGCGAAAGGAGATATGCGAAGCTTGTTCCAGTGTAACTCATGCGACTTACCCCGATTTCTTCTCGGTCTAAGAAAAAGTGCCGGAATTGTAGATCAATTTGATATTAGGGTGGTTAGCGTAAGGTTCGACTAGAGAGCCGTTTGCGTATCGATTGGCACCGGCTCGACGGATGGAGGAAAAGAAAGAGCCTCTTATGAGAGCTGTTTTGTCGCATGGAGAACATACTCGGATGGAGAACTTAAAATCGATCCACGGCATGCTTTCTTTCTGAGCAGGTGGTGCTGGTTTATCTTGCTCAGGTCGCGAGCTTCTATTTCTGAGTAGCTTTACCGCCTATCTTTATACAGCTTTAGCCTTTAGCGAAGGACGATCCGGGAAAGTCCGCACAAGTTCGCGCGGCACTGAAGTCAAATACGAGCGAAAGCGATGTTCCTCCAATCCTGTCGGCTTTAAGTGGAATAATTGACTAGATCCTAATTGGGAGGCTGGCCGTGAAGATTTTTCGAATCCTGATCGGCATCCTCCTGTGGACCATTTTCATTGGAAGTGGAGTGGCGGCGGTAGTTGCCGCAAGCCAGGAGCCCCGATGGCACAAGGTTGCCGGTTCGCTTCGGAGCTATCTTTCGCCTCGGCGAATAGTTCCTGTTCAAGTAGCGGGAACGTGGGATGTTCGATCGGGCGATGCTATTTTCCTCGTCGACCCGAAGGGACCGACGAGACTCGTTGGCGAGATTGGAACCGTCGTTAGTGAAGTAAATCCTCAGAAGGAGCGCCGAGTTGAGGTAATCCTCTTTCCGAGTGCCCCTGAAATGGGAAGCAGGCGATACACGCTTATTTATCACCGGGCAGATGCTTCGTTGACGGGAATCTTCGCTGCTCTTTTGCCCCCCGCGAAACGAAACGAAGTCTATAACGAGCTCTCCACCACCATCGCGAAACATGAGGATCAGATTTTTGCTGCCCTCGAACCCGCTCTCCGCGAGATCGCGACAAATGTCACCCCGGCCCTAGAGGCCCAGCTCGAAAAGTCTGTCACCCGCCATTGGGCAGAATTGGAATTGATCCTTGCAAAGCATCGCGGGGATTTCGCTGGTGACTTAGCGACGCTTGGCAAAGAAGTCGGTTGGCCCATCGTGAAGGAGCAGGCCGAACCCCTCGCGAAGCAGTTGGCGAACGAGATCTGGCAGCGTGTCTCTCTATGGCGATTCGGTTGGCGATACCTTTACGGAAAAACGGGACTCTCCACCGATGTGCTCGAAAAGGAGTGGAACCGGTTCATGGCGCAGGACGCCTTGCCGGTCATCGAAAATCACGTCCGGGAGTTGTCCAAAGTCGCATTTGGTGTTTTCGAAGCTGCGATCACTGACCCACGTACGAAGGACACGCTCCGGACCGCACTGGGGCGGGTCGTGGCGGATCCGGAATTCCAAAAGATCACTGGGACGATTCTGCGCGAATCCATTTTAGAGAACACCGATCTGCACAATGCCTTAGCCGAGTCATTCAGTCAGCCAGCCGTTCAGAAGTCCCTCGAGCAAGCCGCAGAGCCCTTGGAGCCCACACTCCGCAGAATCGGAGATATCCTTTTCGGCGATGGCAAAGGAGGGCTTTCCCCAGAACTGGCACGGATCCTCAGAAATCAAGTCCTCGGTAAAGACCAGCAATGGTTCACTCTCGAACCCTCAGGAGAAGAGGCTCGGCAAGGAACAGGTGGTCCAGTCATCCTCGCGAAGGAAGCCACGGAACCGTCACTCTATCCTCTGCCGAATTCCAGCAGCCATAGATGACTGAACTCGTACGGGAATTGATAGCTCGATGAATCAGCCGCATGATGATGAATTAATAACTTCAGTCGGTGTGCGCGTTGAACATCTGACGATTTCCACGCCTCTGCAGGTTCTCCTCAAAGATACCAGCGTGATGCTCAATCCGGGAGAGATCACGCTTCTCGTTGGTGCTAGTGGTTCGGGAAAGACCGTCCTTCTCCGTCTTCTCGCCGGCCTCTTAGGCGAAGGTCAGACGGACATCTCGGTGAACGGTTCCATTGCATTTTTGAGTGCGGCTGAACAACCGATCGAAACGCCTGCGGTAGGGGTGGTATTTCAAAGCCTGGCGATTTTCGATGAACTCTCCGTTACCGATAACGTGAGGCTGGGGGCCGATCACGGCCGACGTTCTGCACAGAGTTCTTTCGACAAATCGACGAGTCTTCTCGATGAATTGGGTGTACCCAAGCAAACGCCGGCCTCATTGCTTAGCGGCGGCCAACGTCAGCGACTGGCCATCGCGCGAGTGCTCGCCCAAGATCCGGATCTGATTCTTTACGATGAACCGACATCGGGACTGGATGGTCCGATGGCCGAGCGAGTCGCTCAACTGATCGAGTCGACCCAGCAGAAACATCGAAAAACGTGCCTCGTCGTCACACATGATTTCGATCCACTCATTCCTATCGCGGATCGAATCCTCTTGCTCGACGGCGGGCTGCAGCAGATCGTCGAAATCGATCGAGCCGATTGGCCACGCCTCAATCAAAGACTTGCGGAGTCGGTGCAGCGATCGCGAAGTATCGATCGCGCGGTTCCGAAGGGGTCGAAAGGGAGTCGCATCGCTGAAGTTGCATCGAACTTCTTCAGCACGACATCCCGTTTCGCGGAGGAGATCTGTTTGCTTCCGGTGCGGCTACTGCCCATTTGGAAGTCTCTTCGATGGGGTCTCAATTACCTGATCTATTACATGTGGCTCGTCGCAGGGCTGTCGGCCTGGATCTATATCGCACTCGCCGGGGCCATTGTCGGCTACGTCGCCACTTATTTCACGTTTCGTTACATGCCTTATGCGAAATACACCGAGCCGTTGTTTCTTGAAAACCTCCTCGCGTCGATTGGTTTTGCGCTATACCGAATCCTCATTCCGGTGTTCGCGACGATTCTCATTGCGGCTCGATCGGGTGCGGCCGTCGCGTCAGACATTGGTGGAAAGGTGTATGGCAAGCAGCGCGACGTTCTCGTCACGCTCGGCGTCAAGCCAACTCGGTACTTGCTCACAGGAACGGTCTGGGCATTTTTGGTTGGTACACCCGTGCTCGTGGCGCTGGCCTATTGGGTGGCATCAGTCACCAGCCTACTCGTGTTCACCTGGATGAGGCCTGAACACGGTCCGGAATACTGGGGGCACTATTATCACTCGGCGCTAAAGGTTGACAACGGCTGGATTTTTGATGGGTTCAAATGGTGGCTCGCGAAGACCACGCTCTGTGGAATTGGGACCGCCGAAATTGCTTATCATCTGGGTGCATCTCCGAAGGGATCGACCCGCGAAGTGAGCCAAGCGATCACCCGGACGGTTCTGGTGGCGACGATCTATGTCCTTCTTGTCCATTTCGCCTTTGCATTCGTGGAGTTCGAATAGTGAGGATGAGGAGAAGGGTCGCTACAATGTCGCGACACCGGACGAGACTCTGGGGAGCCTTTTCGTTCAATCGAGTCCGTTCCGACGAGATGATGCTTTAATCACCGTTTTGAGGATCAAGCATGACTTTTCGCAGTCTGATTCTGATCGCCCTCATGGGAATCGTGGGCCATGCGGTCGCCGAGGAGAAACAGAACGTTCCCCCCGAGGGATTCGTCGCTCTCTTCAACGGAAAAGATCTTTCTGGCTGGCGCGGCCAAGGTCACAAGAGTCCGTACGAACTTGAAGCAATGAGCCCGAAGGATCGGGAGGAGTGGCAGGCGAAAGAAGATGCCGAGATGAAGAAGCATTGGCGCGTCGATGGAGAGGACATCTTCAATGACGGCCAAGGTCCTTACCTCACCACGGTGAAGGATTACGGCAACTTCGAGCTGTGGGTCGATTGGAATATGGAACCTCTTGGAGACAGCGGCATCTATCTTCGCGGCACACCGCAAGTTCAGATTTGGGACACTCGCAAGGAGGGAGGAAAATGGAATCTCGGTGCCAATTTTGGCTCGGGATCACTCTGGAACAACAAGAAGAACGGGAAGAACGCTCTTGTGCTGGCCGACAAGCCGCTCGGTGAGTGGAATCGGTTCTACATCAAGATGGTCGGCCCCAATGTGACGGTGAAGCTCAACGACAAGTTGGTGGTCGACAATGTGCCGCTCGAGAACTTCTGGGATGCGAAAAAGCCTCTTCCCGAAAAGGGGCCGATTCAACTCCAAACCCACGGCGGCGACATTCGCTGGCGAAACATCTTCATCAAGGAATTGCCCTAGTTCGCATCAAATTCAGT
>JAIEPU010000096.1 GCA_019748235.1 bacterium | reverse complement strand
ACCTCTCAGAACAAAGCCGAAATCGTTTGAATCGCCGCGTCCTCCATCACCGCCGCGTCCCCCCTGGGCGCCACCAAGAATACTCCCCCCCATCACGGTGACCGAACCTGCGGCGTAAATTGCTCCTCCTCGCGATTCTGCTCCAGCACCTCCGTGCCCTGCATGCCCAGATTCGCCTCCTTTGCCTCCTTTGCCAGCTTCTCCCGCCTCTTCCGCTTCGCCTCCGTCGCTCCCATCATGGCCATGAGTTACGGGACCAACGCTTGCACCTCCATTCCCTCCACCTCCGCCGGTACCTCCACTTCCTCCGCTGCCACCATTTCCTCCATTACCTCCACTTCCGGGAGAGAAAACGCTTCCCCCCGCTCCCCCATCACCACCAGTCGCCCCCCCAGAAACACTCGTTCCAGTCACGCTAAATCCACCAGAGGACGCATAGACGCCCCCTCCAATTGCCATTCCACCATCGCCACCGATCCCGCCATTTCCACTGGCACCACCATCGGAGCCATCCGATCCATCAGCGGCTTTTCCAGTTTCACCCGCTTCGCCGGGAGCCCCACCATTACCGCCTGCTCCAGCGGTATTCCCCGTTCCTCCACGTCCGCCAGACCCACCCGATCCACCATTCCCGCCGGCTCCACCATTCCCGCCCCCGCCAGAATGTCCGCCTGTGCCTCCATTTCCGCCCGTGGCGCTTGAGCTACTTCCAACCGAACCACCGCTCAACGTAAACGAGCCCAATACTGTCACGGCACCGCCTTTCGCCGCACCACCCTTTCCTCCATTGCCGCCATTACCGCTATTGCCTCCGGCACCACTCAAACCTGCGGCACCGCCATCACTTCCAGACCCACCTTCGCCCCCGGACTTGCCTATTTGTCCTGCGACATTATCGGTTGCCCCTCCGCCTCCGACCCCGCCATTGCCTCCCGACCCGCCATTACCTCCTTTGCCACCATTTCCGCCCTGTCCACCAAAGCCGCCATTACCGCCATTTCCAGCCTGTGCTGAACCAGAAATGTTTCCCTCGGTCAGCGTCGCTGTACCGGCAGCGTACATCCCACCACCAGATACCTGACCACCTTCGCCACCATCACCGGCAGTTCCGCCGTTTGCTCCAGCGCCTCCACCAATGAGACCACCACGTCCTCCAGCTCCGGCATTCCCACCACCAGCTCCATCCTTATTTGAGAACCAGTAGCCGGTCCCACCCGAGCCGCCCACACCTCCATTTCCAGCGTCACCGCCGGATCCACCTTGACCGCCATCACCTCCGCGGCCTCCGGTGCCTCCCTTGGCCGACCCGTTGATATCTCCAGAGCCGTTTATCGTTCCCCCACCGAAATAAATTCCACCACCGTAAGCCGCTCCGCCTTCGCCACCGTCTCCAGCATCGTTACCTGCCGCGCCCGTGCCACCATCGCCTCCGTTTCCACCATTCCCACCGTTACCTCCATCCGTGCTATTAAAATAATCACGACCACCTTCCCCACCTTTACCGCCAGACTGTCCATTACCTCCATTACCTCCGCGCCCTCCATCGCCACCTCGACCGCCGACGCCACCTTCTGCCGTCCCCGAAATACTCGCGCCATTCAGAGTCAAAGTTCCGCCGGACATATAGATTCCGCCACCCTGAGCCGATCCCCCCGCACCACCATTTCCACCCGTAAGACCGATGGTTCCGGAAGTGCCGTTATTCCCATTCGTCCCATCGGTTGCATTAAGATTGGGTACTGGCGGGAACCCGGAATAGTACGGCCCATCTGCTCCATCCGCGGCTGTACTCCCCCCCCCGGCACTGTAACCTGCACCATTAGTACCGGCTGCACCGTCCCCTCCACGACCACCGTCACCACCGATCACTTTGCCACTAATCTGCGAGTTCGAATCAAGCGTTAAGCTACCACCACTCAGGTTAATAGCGCCTCCCTTCGCATCGCTACCTGCACCCCCATTTGCACCCGCAGCTCCATTTCCTCCATTTGCCCCCTTCACTACGGTTGAAATATGCACATTATCTAATTCAACTGTCCCACCCAGCACCTTCAAGATTGAGTCACTAGAAGCAGCGGACATTGATCCGCCTTGAATCGTCATATTCTTTAATGTGACTGAAATAGCATGGCCTGATGCTTCCGATATCGTGAATAAATTACCTGTTGAACCAGATCCTAAATAAGGAGTCAACGTTGCCCCTTGACCATCAATGACCAGGGATTGGGAAGTCAGCGAAGAGCCAGCGGTTCCTATTGCAATCCCAAAACTCGACAACGAGAAATTGCCATTCAATTGAATCACATCATTTGCATCACTATCGGATAATGCCGAAGCTATTTGCGCACTGAGAGCCGTATCGAGGCCACTTGTTGGAGCGTTTAGCACGTAATTCGCAGGAACAATTCTCGACTCCAACTCATGAAGCGACCACTCATAGTGAACAGATGGCGTCGGATACTTTCGCCTGAAAACGTTCGACAAATCCAATGCCTGAATGGCTCGTTTTCCATTGGCAATGATTGATTTAAATGAAGACATTGACTCACCCTTTACTGATTTAATGTTTGATCGGTAAGTACAATCACAATGAACCAAATCGACGGATTTGGCACAGAAACTAAAATAAGCCCTTGGGCCGTTAACAACAGGTGCGGTGTAAAAGATTGGGAGAACGATTGGGAATCAATGCAAACAATGAAACCAGAGAAAACAACATATCAAAGACCTTTAGCTTTAATTCTAAAGCAATCGTCCATTCGGCACCAAGGAAAGAATTATCTAGGGCGATGCAGATACAAAACGCTTCTTAATGAAGCGATCAAAATTCATTGACCGAATGTTTTAGTCCGACCCCAAGTATCGCGGACGAGCAACGACTACGAGACTTTCGCAATCCGAGTGACATTTGTCAATAAAAAAGTAAATGACAAAGTTCCTCGGTTAGTCAACAGGCCAACATCAATATTCTCCACTTCCTTTCACCAAGCGAACTGATGTAGCGATCCATTTCGCTGCTACTCATTCAGACCGATGGGCTTATAAAGGTGAAGTCGGCGTAGTTGACGGAGGAGAATGACAATTGAAGCTTATTGGGTTATTGATTGCTACGGCCCTTTTCATGTCCGCCGAAGCAAGAGGAGAGAACCAGCGGCCGAATATATTGATGATCGCGGTGGACAATCTGAATCATTGGGTCGGTTATCTTGGCCGAAATCCACAGACGATCACGCCGAACATCGATCGGCTAGCGTCACAAGGGGTAAGGTTCTCGCGCAGCTATTGTGCAGCTCCCGTTTGCAATCCGTCACGGGCAGCTCTCTTGTCGGGAATGCGACCGGCAACCACAGGCGTTTACGAGAACAATGATGACTGGCGGCCCGGCATCCCCGCTGAAATGACCTTGATCACGACCTTTCGAAAGGCGGGCTACTACACTGCCGGCGCGGGAAAGATTTATCACGGTGGATTCGATCGAAAGTCTGAGTGGGAAGACTACCTCTCGGACGAAGGTCGAAATCCTAATCCGAGGGGTGATACGGGGGTCGGCGGAATCAAATTCGCGCCGCTTGATTGCGACGACGACGATCTCAACGATGCGAAGATCGTCCACTATGGCGTTGAGCAATTGAAGCAAAAGCATGATCGACCATTCTTTCTGTCGATCGGACTTCACAAACCACACATGCCGTGGAATGTCCCCCGCAAGTATTACGACATGCACCCGCTTGATTCGATTAACCTTCCTCCAACGACGCAGAACGATCTGTCGGATGTTCCCCCTGCCGGACAAAAGATGGCAAATGCGCGCGGAGATCACGCACAGATCTTGAAATCGGGTCGTTGGAAGGAGGCCGTGCAAGGATACCTGGCCGCGGTTTCCTATTCAGACGCCATGATCGGCCGGTTGCTCGACGCCCTTGAGAAGAGTCCCTATCGGGACAACACGATCGTCGTTCTTTGGGGAGATCACGGCTGGCACCTGGGAGAGAAAGAACATTGGCGTAAGTTCGCCCTATGGGAGGAAGCGACGAGAGCACCGCTCATCTGGAAAGTTCCCGGCATCACTAAGCCAAACTCGCTGTGCGAACGGACGGTCGACTTCATGACAATCTATCCCACGCTTTGTGATTTGGCGGGGGTGCCGATTCCGAACCATGTCGAAGGGAAAAGTATTCGTTCGCTGTTGATCGATCCCACGTCCGCTTGGACTACTCCCGCGATGACGACGTATGAGTTCAATAATCACGCCGTCCGCACAGAGGATTGGCGATACATTCGTTACAACAATGGGGACGAAGAACTCTATGACGAAAAAAACGATCCCTACGAATGGAAGAACCTTGCGAATCAATCGAGCCTAGCCAGCACCAAAGATGAGCTTGGTAAAGCGATGCCAACGGAAAACAAGCCGGACGTGAATGGAAAGAATCTGGACAAGGATGAGCGAAAGCGACGAAAGAAGCTTGGTCTATAGCTGTCATAGAAATTCGACTAAACGAGATCTCCGCCTCTCACATGTAGGCGGAGGTCTCTTTCCATTGCGAGATCCAGGAGTGACACCCCGAGGCCGCACTCATCGGATAACATAAGTGCCGTTGGCGGGTCTCTCTTGCCGAACCCAAAGTCTGTGACCCGCGGCATCGAACCGCCAGTCGATTCCCTTTTTCAGTTCATTTCCATCGCGAGCGACTGATTCCGGCTCCTTCTCTCTGTAAACTCGCAGCAGGTGCGGCTTCGGCTCACCTTCGAGACTCACCTCCAACACATCCTTCAAGTTGACCCGAGCCGTCGTTGACGACACCTCCGAATGGTGGAGCGTGAATTGATTCCCATCCGCTGGGTAGATGTTCCAAGTGATGAGATTCGCCGAGTCTCGATCACCAAGCCCTGTATAAGGACGACTGACGTCGAGCGGGATGATCGCCCCTTCGCGGATGTAGATGGGGAACTCGTGGAGCGCGAAGTCTCGGGTGATGGTTGCCGGACCTTCAATGACCTTTGAATCATCAAAGAAGTATCGCCATTTCCCTGCGGGCAGATTCACTGTGCGGCCCAATTTGTCCTCGTGAATCGGGACGATGAGAAAGTCATCGCCAAAAAGATAGTGATAACTTCCTAGATCACGTCCAGCAAAATCGCTGGAGCCGATCGGCCTCATCAATGTTTTGCCACCCTGATGACACTCGACCACGTGGGAATACATGTAGGGAATGAGTTCGTTGTGGAGCCACGCATAGACGCGGATGATCTCGAGTTCTTCCTTCGAGCGAAGCCAGAGCCGACGCTCTTCGTGTCCGCCATTGAGAAACAGTCCGCAAAAGCACGAGAACTGTGCCCATCGGATATAAAGATTCTTGCGGATAGGCATGCCGCCGTGATATCCCCCGACGTCCGATCCGATTACACAGTAACCCTGCCGAGCAGCTTCGAGGATATAATTAAGGGCTTCTTCGATCCCCTCTTCAGAAGCCTTCCACGTGTGCCGTTGATCTCCGACCCAGGTGACGGGCGCGACGTCAAGCGGACAAAACCCCTTGGGATAAACCTTCGTGTCGATCGAACGAGCCAGCGTGATGAAATCCTTGCCTCGTTGCTTTTGACCCCAGTGGTACTCGTCGCGATAGAAGTGATCAACGTATTTTCGATTGCTGATCCATGAGCCTCGATTCGCGTTCGTCGGCATGTTTCGAATACCCGTCACATTGCCGATGATGGAGTTGAAATAGAAGGCCGCGTCGTCGAGCTTCCATCCATCGATCCCCATGTCATAGACTTTCTGCTGCATGCCGTGCCACCATTTCATCGCCTCTGGATTCTCGTAGTCGACGAAGCCCCCCCATCCTTGCCACCAATGTTGCTCATAACCACCTCCAGCGAGATAACCCTTGGCCTTCGCTTCCTCGTACCAATCCTTCGAATTCTTGATGGCAGTGCTGGCATTCTCACTGTTCACCATGCAAGTCATCCACATGATGATGCGGATATCGCGGCGTTTCAGTTCTTTGAAGAACTCTTCCACGTTCGGATATCGCTTGGGATCGAACTGAAAATCGTTGTAGCGCATGGACCAGGGGGCATCGAGAATGATCGTTCGGGCAGGGATGTCATACTTGGCAAACCCATCAAGTAACTCAGTGATGGCCGCAGCCGTCGAATGATCATCCTCCCAAAGCCAGCACTCGAGTGCCCATCGAGGCGTCACCGGGACGCGAAGCGGCAACTGTTCCTCGCCATAAGCGGTAGTCGTGATCCCCAATAAGACGAGCAAATTAAAAATCGATCGCGACAACGGCCTCTCCTCATGTGCGGACAAACAAGCTGAACTTCAACGGTACCAAATCCGCATTGAAAAGGTTTCTAAAGCTCGATCGAGGGGGAAATCGCGCACGAAAACAAGAGGTCACGGATCCGTGATCCAATACGTCACGATGTTGAATGCTGAATTGTCGTAACGTGGGGAGACCTCCCCATTTACCTAACCTTCCTCGGCAAAGAGCTTGCGAAATCCTGAGATCCCTTTATAGGCCCATCGCCAAAGTGGGAATCCGCACGTGCGGAGGAGTCTGTACATGCTCGATGCGAATATGACGAAACCTTCACTATCCTCGGGGATGCCGAGGGGCGATATTTCCACGAAACGGGCCATTGCTTGGATCACCGTCAGCTTTATCGTGCTGGGGGTACTCCTTCGGACAATTCGATTTGGGATTTGTTTTCCCCTCTATGGCGACGAAGGCTCGTTGGCGGCGAACTTCCTTGACCGCGATTTCGCCGGCCTCTTTCAACCGCTCGACTACGGGCAGATCGCACCGCTCGGATTCCTTTGGGCGGAACTCGCGGTGGTGAAACTCATGGGATTCGGCGAATACTCCCTTCGATTTCTTCCCTTCTTAGCGTCGGTCGCAAGTGTCGGCCTGTTCGCAATGTTGGCGAGACGATTGTGCGGCGACACCATGGCGACCGCTTTTTCGATCGCCGTGTTCGGCGTCTCCCTGGTCCTCATTCGCTATGCGGCAGAGGTGAAACCGTATTCGATTGATCTCCTCGTTTCGATCGCGATTCTTTATCTCGCCGTGCGAGTCATCGAAGGGAAAAGAGAAACGCATCTTCTGTGGTGTCTTGCATTGTTTGTCCCAGTGGCGGTCCTGTTTTCACTCCCTTCGCTGTTTGTGATCGCGGGAGTTTTGTTTACCGTCGGTGTTCAGTTTCTGCTCGAACGCGATCGAAAAATGATCATCCCCTCGATCGCATTGGCGCTGTCGACACTCGCTTCGTTCGCGCTCTACTACGTTTACTTCCTTTCGCCCCATCATGAGTATCACAAGGATGGGATGACTACATTTTGGGCGGGTGCGTTTCCTCCACTCGATAATCCTTTTCACCTGGTATGGTGGTTCGCCGACATTCATACGGGGCGGCTCATGGCTTATCCCGCCGGCGACAAGAATGGCACCTCCGCCATCTCATTCATCTTTTTCATCATGGGAGCCGTCGCGCTTTGGAAAGAACATCGGCGA
>JAIEPU010000025.1 GCA_019748235.1 bacterium | reverse complement strand
TCTGGAGAGGTATCGAATCACTCCTTCTCATGCTCAGAGCCGCGCAATAAAACACCAGAAATGTGGGTAAGACTCAGCTGCTTCAGCCGGCCTACGTCCAGATCTTCTCTGTGAATGTAAGTTGTGCCATCCGTGTTGCTTACGGCGAAATATCCGTGAAAGGGATGCGGGAAGGCCCGACAGCGAAGCCCTCAGAGCGTTATGGGGTCGGCAGAGGGAGCAGCAAATCGACGTCGAAGCGATTGATCGAATCCGGTTTCGTTTTGATACGAAGGGGTGACTTTAGGCCTCCAACAGTTTCCAGTCTGCTCGCGATCGCCGAGTCGTTCCTTTTGATGATTTCGATATCGGACTTTGGAAGAGTGACGCGAACGGCTAACGGGCCGATCGGCGCTTTATCTGTTGAGTAGTTTCCGTCCGCATTGACGCGGACTAAGAGTGGCTCGCCGAGAGTGCTCCCGAGTGGAAACAGGCTCACCCAGCCTTTTGGGATTGGCCTCCCCGCCAGAGTGATCCTTCCGCTAAGGTTTGTCGTTGGGAAATGCCTGGGAGTCGCCATTGGCTCATAGCGGCAGCCGCTCACCAGCATGATCACGACGATGAGCGTCGTAAAAACATTGATCAGTTGGCGAGCGGAAGAACGTTGAGATGCTGCTGAGTCTCGCGCAATTGATTCATCTGGCGCATCTTTTCCTCGGACTCTGGCTTGGCGAAATAGCTCGCCATCGTTCTCTTCCATCGTGTCACTTGCTCATTGATCGGAACTAGTCGACCGTTCGTTCCGCCGTGAGAATGCCCCACCACCTTCTCCAAAGCGGCGACAGCATGCTGGCGGACCTCCAGCTTGCCATCGGCCAGGGCTTGTGTCAAAAGTTGCAGCGATGCTTCGCGATCGAGTTCTGGATGATTGGCCAATTCATCAATGACTCGGCGGCGAATGGCGTCGTCCGAGGAGGATAAGAGCCGCCGCATGGATTCGAATCCGTCACGATCTCCTTGCCTTAACAATTGAGCGGCTGCTTCCACTTGAATCTGCGGCGATGGACTTTTAATGGCATCCTTGAGCGAGGCCAACACATCCTTGTCGGCGGTCGCCCCCGCGGCTTGGATTGCCGCGCGGCGAACACGTTCATTGGGGTCTACCATCAGTTCGGCCAAGCGATCGGTGTGTCGGGAATGCTTCCGCTCCGCGAGACGAAGACATGTCTCTTCTCGAACCAGATCATCCGGATGGGAGAGTCCCTTCTCTTCGATTGAATCAACAGCATTAGCGAGTAAATCCTTTGCCGGGGGGCCGATTTCCTCGAGGCGGATGGGATCGCCGTAATCACGCAAGACGATCGGCATCAAGCGGAGCCAGATCGCTCGCTCGTTCGACTCCGTGCCGTTTATTGTCACAATCAACGCTTGAAGCGGGGTCATGCTCCGGTGCTCGAATTCAGTAATAAGCGTTGAGACACTTTGCTCGACCGCCGCGGGAGAAGCTCCGGAAAGCTTGGCGATTGTTTTGTAAGCAGGGTCCATGGCGGCGAGGATTCGCTCCATGAATTCCGGTGTCGGCGCGATGTCTGACCTGAGTAGTGCGTTCTCGATCAAAGGAAGCTGTGTGGGAGGTAATGACTGAAGCCGATTTCCAATGAGCTCTCGTTCCTTTCCTTCTGTCTCGAACCATCGCACGGCCCATAGCGTCACATCATCATTCGAATACTTTCTAAAATTCGCGGTGACCGTCGAGGTGGCTTGTTGGCCGATCCCCGGTTTGATTCGCTCCCATTCCTCACGGATTTCCTGTACCTGTCGTTCCCTCACTTCTGCTGATTCCGTGGCAGCGAAAGTCGCCGCGGAAGGGAGTAGTACGGTCAAATATCGAGCGGCTTCCGCTCGCGTGCTGACGGCCGCCGATCCGAGCGAGTCAAGGATGATCGGAATCGATTGTTTGGGAGGTTGCTGGCTGAGCGATGCCAAGGCGGCTGATTGAACCGACGGGGAACGGTCGTCTTTTGTTAATCTCGCGAGTTCGGCGATCGCCTGGTCTGAATGGATCTTTCCGAGGGCGATCGCGGCTGTTGCTCGCACCGAGGACTGTGTGTCGCTGGCCGCCCTGATGACGATCGCCTCTTGTTGAAGGTTCCCAGCCGCTTCAATCGCCGCTTGACGGAGAGCCGTCGAAGAACTCTGAGCGAGATCCACCAATCGATTGGTCGTTTCGATATCTGGGTAAAGGCAAAGCCGGCGGACCGCTTCGATCGCGACCTGCTGGTCGGTGTCCGAGCAGAACCGCAGGACCACCGCTCGACCGACGGAGGTTGGATTCACCGTCAGTGCCACGAGCGCGGTTCGCCGTACCGAAGGATCGGAATCATCCAGAGCGTTCTGCAAGGCAGGGGGGATCGGGTCCCAGGACCTTCCACCGTATGCCATCGCCGCGCATCGGCGCAGGTTCCGCACCGTCGCTTTCGAGGCGCGCTCGATCATCGGATCACTGATCGGATCAAAATCCGGCTCGGCGAGTCGTGCGTGCACATAGGCGAAAAACAGGGCCGATACGATCGGTTCGTCGTCCTCTGAGATGGAAAGGCGGTCCGATTTCTTACCAAACCAAGGATCGAGTAATCTCGTGAATGACTTCGATGCGATCCGATCCGGAAAGTGAGCCAGTTCGATCGCCGCGGCTGTTCGTAATTCGATCGACGCCTTTGGTTCAACTAATTTGTTGCTCAGCTCAGGCAGGCCACGTGGATCGCCCAACCCGGCGAGGACAAGGGAGGCGTGGAAGGGTGAGTCACCTCCTCCACCTCGCAAGAGATTGTGAAGAGGTTCGAGTAATTGCTGCCGGACTTGATCGTTCGACCGGCCCCGGTCGATTAAGACGGTTACCGCCGGATGATGCCAAGGGGACGATAGTTCAAACGCTGGATCCAGCGAGGGGGAGCGGTAGACCCACGTCGATTCCGCGAGCATGTTAATGAGTTCGGCATCGGACCGATCGCGCGTTGGGACATTCGACGGGCCAGTACCAGTCGTTTCTTTCACCTTGATGTTCGGCTTGGTTCCAAGGGCCGGCTTACTGGTCCGCTCGATGAGACGGCGCATGTTCTGATCTGTCGAGAAGGATGCGGGAGGTCCCCACGTCGTGGCCGCTGATGCGATAAATAAGGTCAAAAACCCGATCACGAGATGCCTCCTTGCATCGTGCGACCGGTCCGCCGTCCCCACAGCACCTGCCGTGTTACGGGACTATTTGCTGGACCCTGCGTCGGCCTGCTCTCCCTCGGTCGCTTTGGCCGGAGCCAAGGTGATTTCCGCAGCATCGGGAGCGAGCTTCTTTTGAGAAATCGGATGTTGGTCGATCCATTCCGAGAGAGCGTCTACGTTCGGAGTTTCTCTCTTCAGCATGGGAATGAGGATCTGATCGAGCGCCGTCGTCTGAGCGAAACTTCGAAAGTCATCATTGGATTGATTGGGTGATTCCGCGATTGCCTTCTTGATAGCCTTTGCCCAGTAGTACGCGCTGAGTCTGGTGGCTTCAGCGACCTTTGTTGGATTCGCCTCTTCGGGAGGAGTCTGGCTTACAGCATCTCGCAAAGCACGCGCGATGATCTGAGCCTGCAGGGACGAGTTCCAGCCTTTTATTTCACTTAGCCGCATCCGAGCCAGAGCCTTTCCGGCGGCGGTACGAACTTCGATATCGTTATTCGGATCGAGAGCCGCTTGCGCGATTGATGTAGCGACCTTTGCATCTCCTGGACGATCGAGATACGGACGCTCGAGAACACCGAGCGTTTCGATCAGCTTCGCCTTCAGCATTCCCTGCACATCCGGCTTTTCGAGCTGCTTTAAGATAATGCCGACGGCTTGCTGTTCCTCATTCGCACGAACGAGCCCCCGGTCCCGTGCTTTGATAAGACCACGAAGCGACATGAATAAGACCGGGTCCTGCTTCTTGTCGTCATCGAGAACCTTGAGAAAGAGAGCGACCGAATCCGAGACATCATTCGATCCGTTCTGGATTTCGGACGCGATGTTCATCGCGTTGATCTGAACGAGAATGCTGTTGTCGAGAACTTGTCCGAGATACTTGACGATCGCCGATTTATAGGCTTTCACAGAATCAGGGTTCGCGCCGCCTCGTCCGTCCGCAATACGGTTCAATTCATTGAGTATGGTCCGGTCCGCTTCATTCCCCGGTTTGGTGATGCCGAAGACGTTCGCCTTTGCCATCGCATCGATATTCGCATCCTTCGGATTGTTTCCGCGAAGGAGATCCTCGAGGCGAACGCCGGCGGGCGGTTGGGCTGGCTGTTGCTTCGTGGAGCGATAGTTTTCGAGCTGCTTGCGTGGGGCGCCTGGTTGCTTGAGGAAATCGTCTCGCTTGGGAGGCTCCTTCGGAGGAGCTTTTGCCTCCTCCGTTTCAGCGGTCGATTTGGGCAAAGAGTTGTTCGCCGACGGTTCGGTTCCCTTCGAGCTGTCAACCGGAGTGGTTGTTGATTCGACATTCGCGGGAGGGGTTACAGCGGCAGGCTTTTCCGCTTCTTGTGCCGATACAGCTAAAGGGCTCACCCACGGAGTGATGCAAAGCAAACCTGCGATGCTGAATAATGCAATCGATCGGATCATGTAATTACCGAAGGCCTCGTCTCACAAGTTTGGTGCGCAGCCGTTCTTCGCCCATCCGCGAAATGTGCCATCCAACTTCCTTGCAGAGAGAGTCGATGCTTCAGCGTGATGAACTCCTCTAACTTTAAGCGACCTTGACCCTTCCGGCAATCGGGGCTTCGAGTTCGTTTCTAATTCGCCTGAAGAGGCTGGCTTGCGAGCTGAGGAGGTCGCGGCGTCAGAATCAGCTCGGCATGTGGCGACAAGGGTGTCCCTGCCAATGTGACTTTCGATAGTTTTTCCCGTAATTCAACCACCTCGTGCCGCTGATTCATCAGTTCGATTCGAACGCGCAGATCCTGCATGCGAGGATTCTTCATATCGGCCTTTTCCGGGAATCCGCCGACGCAAACAATGCTGGCATATTGACCGTGAAACACGTAAGCTTCCCACCCCAATTTACGAAGAGCCTCGGCGAGACCGATTGCCTGTTTTGCAGCTTGTTGCAGCGGCGAAGTCTCATCCGTAAAGAGTTTCCCACGATTAAAAAGCTTGGAGTTCTCGGTTTCACCGTAAAACGATCCTCCCCGAAATTCGGCGACTGCCAGCGTGTAGGGATGAGGGTTCTCGTAGATCGAAAAGGGCGAATCCGTGTTCAGATTGAGAATCATTTTTTTCATCTCATCTGAAATCTGTCTCTCGAACTTCGGCGCTTCAGGGTGAGGGTTTGGAACGAGCATCGCGGAGTTGAGCGGGCGCTGTTTCTTCGCTTTCGTTTTCACATCTTCCACGGCCGACATCTTGTATTGGTCCCAGATGTTCTGCGGCACCGACTTCACCTCGAGCTTGCGAATTTTCTCGAGTGTTTTCTGTGCGTTCGGATCGTCGAACGATTTGAAGTCACCGACCATCACGACCCAATTCACTGGCGGCTCCGTGCGGGGGACACGTCGCCGAGGACGCACCATGTATTTCGCATCGAATTGCTCCGCTTCCTCTTCAGACATCAATCCTTCGATCTGGTGCTTGTAGGAAAACGCGTAGGCGTTCAATTGGCAACGCTGCCTTAACTCTTGGCAAAGAGCATTCGCATACTGCAAATGCTCGTCCCCGATGAAGGAAGCAACCTTCACCAAAATCGGACCATTCTGCTTGGTGAGAGGAAATGCGAGCTTTTGCGCATTTTGGGGCGCGTTCGACTTGTCACCCCCTGGTCGAGCAGGGGCGTTCGCGACTCGCGCATTTTCCGGATCGAATAGACTCTGACCAGACACCAAAGAAGGAGCGAAAAGACAAAGAGAAATTGAAATGGTCGAGAAGATCCGCCGCATGAGTACCTCTCCCACGAGTCAAGCGTTCGGCACATGAATGCCGAATCGGACACCGCGTTCCGGAGAGGCCTATAAGCGTGTTTCAGGAAATCACAATAGGAATTGAATCGACAGGCGGTTGATTTCTCGTCTGAAGTCTATTTTTAGTAAGAGCTTATGGTTTGCGGCCAGCCATTCCCAGGAGCCAGAGAATAAGCCCCTTTTGTGCGTGCAACCGGTATCCCGCCTGATCAATGATCACGCTCTGCTCGCTATCGATGACGCCGTCTGTGACCTCGTCTCCTCGGTGGGCGGGGAGGCAATGCATGAAAAGGGCACCCGGTTTGGCCTTCGCCATGAGGGTTTCGTTGACCTGGTAGGGAAGGAAGACCTCTCTTCGGGCCGCTGCTTCCGCTTCTTGTCCCATGCTGGCCCAAACATCAGTGTAGATGACGTCTGCGCCTTTGGTCGCCTTTGCGGGGTCCGTGAATTCAGAGATCTTCGCCTTGGGATTTACCTTGAAGCACTCCTCGATGACTTCCTTCTTGAAGCCGTACCCCTTCGGAGCGCTGAGGACGAATTCGAAATCAGAAAGTGCTGCAGCGTGAGCCAGCGAAAGGGCGACGTTATTTCCATCACCGACGAAAACGACGCGCTTCCCTTGAATTGTTCCAAGGTGCTCTTTGACTGTGCAGATGTCCGCGAGAGCTTGGCAGGGGTGCTCCCGATCGCTGAGGGCGTTAATGACCGGGCACGTGGCGTATTTCGCAAGTTCCAGGACGAGCTCGTGCCCGAACGTCCGAACGGCCATCACATCGATGTATTGGCTGACGACGCGCGCGAAATCCTTGGCCGATTCCCGTTCGCCGAGCCCAACTTCTTTAGCGGTCAAGAAAATGCATGATCCGCCGCAATGGGCGATCGCCGCATCGAAGCTAACTCTCGTCCGCATCGACGGCTTCTCGAACATCAGGCCTAGGACCCGACCAACGAGGAGCGATCGCTGTGCGGGCTCTTCCCGATCTCTCTTGAGTTCCGCCGAGTAGTCGAGCAAATAAGCGAACTCGTCCCGATTCAGGTCGAGCAGGCTACAAAAGTGACGCATTTCTGATTCCTCAACGAGAAAGGGTCGGCCACTTCTCGCCGCCCCCTTTCTGGTAGAACGCAAAAGGGGCGAGCAAGGGCCCGCCCCGTCTGACCGCCATCACCTATCCCCCTGTATGCACGGGATGGCGATTTGCAGTCGTTAGCTCGTCGCCGCCGCTTGGCGAATCGCCGACGAGAGGATATCCCATCCTTCATCAATCAAGTCATCCGGAATGTTCATGGCCGGCAACAGGCGAATGACCGTGTCATGAGTGCAATTGATGAGCAATCGCTGTTCCAAGCAGGACTTGACGATCGGCGCGCCCGGAATCGTCAGGTCGATTCCCACCATGACGCCTTGAATCCGAACGTCGCGAATCACAGGAATTTCCCGCCGGAGAGGCTCGATGAGCGAGCGGAATTTTTCTCCAATTTCAGTCGCTCGCTGAAGGAGTCCCTCCTCTTCTATGGTG
>JAIEPU010000312.1 GCA_019748235.1 bacterium | reverse complement strand
CCCTTCCGAGTTGTTCGGAAGCATCATGGCCATCGACGCGAAACAAGAAAAGACCAGTTTTCAGACAGAGCCTAGTGTCAAAAGACACGATGCAAGGAGGCACCGTATGCAAAAGAGCAAGGAGAGTAGGGAGAAGGTCAACGTCACCTTCCGCATGGGGAGAGATCGCGCGGCCGCACTCGATGAGTTGGGCAAGTACTATGACCGGGATCGTTCGTACTTGGTCAACGTTGCGGTCGAGGAGTACTTGGCACGGCATGATTGGCAGGTCGAGCAGGTAAAGCTCGCGCGACGCGAGGTCGCGGAAGGAAAGTTCCTCACCGAGCAACAGTTTCTCGATGCCCTCAAGACCTGGCTCTGATGCGTCTCGTTTTCTCGCAGCGATTTCGCAACGAACTGGAGCGCGAGTATGCGTTCCTGTGCAAAGAGAATCCTGAAACGGCCCGGCGCATTGTTGAACGAATCGTCAAGTCATGCCGTCAACTGCTTGATCTCCCTCGTTCCGGGCGCGTCGGTCGGCTCGTTGGCGCGTGGGAACTGATCGTGCCGGGAACTCGGTACGTGGTCGCGTACGACATCGGCGAAGACCGCGTTGAATTGCTGATGCTCTTCCACACATCCCGGCAGGTTCCCCATGTCCACTGATCTACTCGCCGACATCAGTTACGAAGAATTGCTCGGCGAACTGGGCACACGCATGTCGCGGCTCTCTGCTGAAGCGACTTGCTCCGTCTGGCACCAGAGGGCCGACGAGGAATTGCCGCGCATCTGCTACAAGGTCGCGCGGCTGGGAACCCCCGCTTCGTTCGATACGGTCATCGTCTCGGTGCTGGAAGCGCGTTTACTCGTGTCGATTGCGGAGCGGCTCGGCCATTGGGTAACGCTTCGTCCGGGACGTCGTGGCTGGATGCCCCACGTTCCTGCCGCCATGAAGGTCTCCCAGGAAGGCCACCAGCAATGACCTACAACGCAAGCAGCTTGCTCGTGGCACAACGACCGGGCGAAGTGTCGGTATCGGGCATCCCTGCCATCGTGACGGAGTGCGGTGCGGGAGCAAAATTCGCCTGGGAGGAGTTCTTTCTCGGTACGGTTCGCAATGCTCATACGCGGAAGGCCTACCTGCAGGCTGTCCGGCGTTTCCTTGCATGGTGCGAATCAGTGAACGTCGAACTGCCGAGGATCACACCGGGAATGGTGGGTCAATACCTCGACGAGCTGCCACTCAGCACACCGTCGAAGAAGCTGCATCTGGCGGCGATTCGATCGTTCCTGGATGTCTTGGTGCAGCGGCACGTCATCATCCTGAACCCGGCCTTGTCGGTTCGGGCCCCGCGTTATTCAGCCCTCGAAGGCAAGACGCCGGAGATCACCGTTCCGCAATGCCGCGCCCTCTTGGCATCTATTCGTCTGAATACGGCTATCGATTACCGGGATCGCGCGATCATTGCGATGCTTATCTATACGGCCGCGCGCGTGGGAGCGGTGAGTAGGCTCCGACTCAAGGATTACTGCTTCGACGGCACCCAACACTCCCTCCGCTTTTCGGAGAAAGGGGGAAAGTCTCGGCTCATCCCGGTCCGCGCCGATCTGGAACGGATTGTGACGGAGTATTCGGCCGTATCAACGAACGGCGAGGCAAGTAGAGAAGAGCCTATCTTCCGCACGGCAAGCGGGCGGTCGGGTCGCCTCACCGAAGAGGCCATGTCCGCGATCGACATGTGCCGCATGGTCAAGCGCCGATTGAAAGCCGCAGGCATCATGACGGGAGCTTCACCTCACAGCTTCCGGGCATGTACCGCGACAGACTTATTGCTCCACGGCACGGAGCTTGAAGCGGTGCAGCACCTTCTGGGTCACAGCGACAGCCGTGTCACCAAGCTCTACGATCGGCGGCAGCGTCAAGTCACGCGAAACATCGTCGAGCGGATTTCTGTATAACATTTGTCCGGCATGACGTCGCAGGGAGGCACCTTCACCATGGACTACTCAGCTCCTCTCATCGCAACCCGACGAGCGAGGCGAACTGCTCGATCTCTCGTCGAAATAATTCTCCACGCTGATCGCGTGCTCGACAATCCTTGGGAGACTCTGGGTGCGGCTGAGCGACTTGAACTTTGGCTCCTACCTGCATTTGTTGAACTCTTAGATGATTCTGATGACATTATCTCCATATCCGCTGCACTATTCGTCATAAAAGGCCGAGAATTCCACCCTGATCATGTGACGATGGATGTGCTCCAAAAGGCAGAGAGCATTGTCACAACAGCGCTGTCTTCATGCGAAGTAGAACTCCAAATAATGGTCTGCTCCCTTCTGTATGCATGCTGTATTACAGACTCAATTAAGCAATATCTATTGCAGTTACGGCAGCCAGATAACGATCTAAATGTGCGAATCATGGCGATATCAGTCCTATTGCAAGGCTCAAGTGTATCTGCAGCGGACATTCAAGTGCTCGTCAAGGCTCTTGGAGAGTCGATGGTAGAAGACGTGTCTGTTCTATTTGCAAGCATCACACTTCTGCGGAAGGGATTGCGACTAGAATTAGTGCTTCCTTTGCTTGAGAAGATAATCGCTGATCGCCCTCCAGCAGTAGTTTTTCATATCATTAATCAACTCGGTCTTGCTGGCCCAATTGCGAATCCGTTGGTGCCGTCGCTACATCGACTAATCAAGGGAAGACAAACCCATTCGATAGTTCGCTTTGCTTCCCTTCGTGCGATTGGTGGTATCGATGGCTCTTCGCAGGCTACGGGTTCTCTGCTATTCGAGTTTGTATCGAGTACCGATACCGCCAGCATTCTTGGTGCCATTAAGGGAATGCACAACGCTGGCATTCGCGGCAGGGAGATGGTCGATGTTCTGTTGCGTCAACTAAAAGCTCCAGAAAGAGAATTGCGATCAGCAGCTGCCGTTGCTCTCCGAGATTTCAGCGAGGATGCTGAAATGATCGTACCACACTTACTCGATCAAGCGGCGAGCGAACCTGATCAACAACTGCTCATCGAAATTGCCTTGACGTTCTCTTCGATGGGTGAGGTCGCGGCACGGGCGGCAATTGAGCGATTGCGCACCGGTGATGTACGACACTGCGCGTCCATCGGTGGGATGTTTGCGTTGCAGGGTGACGTTGGATTGAAAATGCTCGTTGAGGCACTCAGCACTGAAGAGGAGTATGAGAATCAAGGAGCGATGATTGCCTTGCTATGGCCTTTCGGTCCCAAAGCCGCGGTCGCTGTCCCAACTTTGATTTCGATCCTCAATGATGTGGATGATATGGACATCGCCTCAGGGGTGCTGAGAGCCATTCGAATTATAGGGCCCGAAGCAGTGAGCGCCGCAGACGCTGTGATCGACTTCCTGGAGGATCATGACGGCCGATTCTTGGAATTGGGAGAATCGATCCTCGCGGCAATGGGACATCGGGTTGTGGAGATAATACGGGATCGAATGTCCACCGTCAATCCTGCGGTACGTGAGGTGTTACAGCGAGTGCTCATTCATGAAGAACGACTTTTTCTCGGAGAGCCATCACGCTTTCAAGCTATTCGAACAGAATGGCTCGAACGATTTGTTCAAATCGCGGATCTGCTCGAATCGAACGGCCCCATGTCATGGAGCGATGTTGCAGCGGCGATGGCAAAGGAGAGTCGAGGACAGAGCGAAGGTGTTGGCGAAAGGAATTTGCCGATCACCATGAAGAGTCTTGCGAAGGAATTTGGCGACATACCATTGACTTTCATGAAGAAAAAAGGGAAGAACCTTTTGTCACATCATGGTCGGGCGATGAGTATGCAAGTGAAAAAGTACTTGACCCAGCGGCAACATAACGATTGACACGCGTGCCGGATCGTGCCAAGAGTGGCTTGCAACTCAGTCAATTATATGGACTCGCGCGGTAACAAAGACCTCGATATTTTGGCGTTGGCCTTTCCAAGTGATCGAATTACGCTCGCTCAAGTTCGAAAAATGATCCCGAAGTATTCGGAACGAACGATCGCCTTCTCACAACGGCGGCATCGGACATCGACGCATTGGCTCTAATCTACTATGAGACAGTGGTCGTAAAGAAAGCTTTTGCCAAGGCTGCTCAGAAACCTGATCCGATTCCTGATCTTGATGGTCGTAGTCTGCGTTCTTTGCTGGCGAAGGCCTACCCAGCGTATGGCCTTTGCGGTGGCGCTCAAGAAGGGCTCGAGATAGTACGGCAACTTGAGCGAGAGGCCATTCGGCAAGGACGGATCTCCCGATCGATCTGATCCTCTTCAAAATCATCGCGATCTTTTGGCGAGATGCTGAATTGCGCATCCATTGCGCATTCGTCGGCAGCTCCGCGTCCTGGTAAACACGTCTCCGGTCGAAGAAATGCGATTCTTCAAGGAGACGAACCATGCTTCCAGAAAATTTGGTTTTGGACGAATCGGCGAGTCCAAAAGATCTCGTGGAACTCGAAGAGTTAGCCGCCACGAGGTTTCGCACTGATCACGTTCAGACAACGCTGCAAGAAATTCAGGTTAGACCTGATGGGACCGTCCAGACCTCCGCAGGCGAGCTACGCGTCACACGATACTTTTTGGAGGGGATGGCAAAGATCATCGGGATGCCGCTGGGGTATGCGTACAAGATCACTCCCGAACTTGCCTGTGAGAACCTTGCTCAGCGTACGCGTCATGCGACTAATCCCATCACGGTCTGTCACGTCGGTGATATTGCGACTGCCCTCGTCGTCGATCGGATCAGGCGATACCGCCCGGCCAAATCCGCGCCAATCCTCAATGCCCTGCAACAGCTGAAAGGGATGACGCTGAAGCGCGCCACCATAGGTTTTGACGGTTTTCTGGTCGAGTTAGTGAAATCAGGATGCGTCGTCGAGCCCGTCCCTGGAGACGCGATCGAGTTGGGTGTCGCGGTAAGCAACAGCGAAATCGGGCTTCGGCATCCCAAGGCATCGGCGTACAGCTTTCGGCTGGTCTGCACGAATGGAGCCATCCTGTCGGATCGGTGGCAAGTGGCTCGATGGGCCAATGACCCGCGCATGACCGATGCCGGCTGTCTTCGGCAATTCACCCGTGAGATCGGGGAGATGGCGGAAATCGTCAATGGCTTTGGACGCGCCTACGAGTCGGTCATCGACCGACAAGTTCCAGATGTCGAGCTGGTTAATTTGTGGCGACGCGTCCACTACGCGCTTCCCGATGACCTGAATGCCGATCGGATACTGGGTCTCACTCCCGAGCATCGACGGGAACTTCAAGATCAGGTCCGAATGCGGCGACCCAACGATCCTCATGCTTTGACCGAAGAGAGTGTTTACGACCTTCACAATCGCATCACGCATGCCGCGCACGAACACCGGTTCCGGATTCGACGGGATCTTCAAGAGATTGGAGGCGACCTGCTCGATCGCTCTCGCCATTGGCTGGATGGAGCGCAACTGAACTGATCTTCGCTAATCGACCATGTGGCGTTCGCAGACAGCGGACGGCGGACGCCACTTTCATCCTCGTCCGCGATCACTTTCCGGAGGATAGATGATGAACTCGTTTCAGCAGATGAAGAAATGGGCGCGAGCGAATGCACGCATTTTGCTCGTGGCCACGGGAATGGCTGCAACCATGTTGGGAACCTCGATCGCCTGGTTCTCCCGTTCGGTGGCGCACGAAGCACGTCGTAGCGAACCGCAACCCGCGCACTTTGAAAACCTCGACCGAATCGTCTCTGGCCATCTGAAGTGGGCCGCGCAGGAGGATCTTGCGAGCTTGGAAGCGCATGTCGCTCCCATCCGTGACTTTTTTCGAGCTGCTCGCAAAGGCACAAAGGCCTTCGCGGAGGACGTGCTCGGGTGGGAATCGAAGTGGAAGCTCGCCACGGACTACCTTACCGAAAGCACGGAGCACCAAAAGTTCATTGAGGAACGCTTCGCCGCGCACGTCTTCGGAGAAGACCAATTGCAGGCGCTGATCGAATCGAGTGTTGGCACGTATATGCAGCATCTCAACGATGTCGATTCGATGGTGCTCGTGCGCTTGCAAGCCGACCTCGAAGGGCTTCCGTACGACGCGCTGCCGACCCACGTGGATCGACAGGCGATTCAGACACTCCTGAACAAGGCGATTCGGGAAGCCGTCGCATCCGTTCAAGCTGACTTTCGAGGAATGGTTGGCCGCCAGATCGTCAGCTACGTGAGCGGCCAAGTCTTAATGGCAGCGGGAACGAAACTCGCGACGTCGGCCGGCATTCTGGGTGTGGGGGCTGGCACAGGGACAGTGACGGCTATGGGTGGTCTCGTCCTCGGCGTGATTGTCGATTGCGTCGTCTCATGGGCGTACGACTCACTTTATGACCCGGTAGGCGAGATAAGGGATCACCTCAACAACACGCTGTCGGAACTCGAAACCCTCATCATTGGGGGGGATGACAGTATCCCGGGACTCGAACAGCAGCTGCGCGACTACACCAAGCGGCGAGCCTACGCCCGAACCAAATCGATTCGCGCCGCCGTGCTGCCCTAGGAAGCAATTTCATTCTGAAAGTTGGATTTCACGTCAAGGGAAGGAGTGAGTCATGCGCAGGACCGTCCTGCTTGGAAGTCTAGTAACAACCTTGCTCGCAGTGACAACATCCGCCGATGGCAGTGTCGCGGGCAAGGTCGTTCAAGAAGCTATCGAATTCGTCAGCAAGAAGTTTGGTAAGGAAGTGGCCAAGGAAGGACTGGAAACGCTAGCCGGAAAGATGTCACGGCTGGCGGCCAGGCACGGCGACGATCTCGTTGCCAGTGCGTTCAAAAAGGTTGGCCCGCGCGCTGGTCAGATCGCCAGTGAGGCGGGCGAGCATGGAGGCGTGGCACTTCGCCTCCTTTCAAAGCACGGCGATGAAGCCATCGCCCTCGCCGTGAACGGAAAATCGCTCGCCACCGTGGCTCGTTATGGCGACGACGCGGCGCTCGCGCTGGTCAAGCACGGCAAGGTGGGCGAAAAGCTGATCGAGGGGTATGGACAATCAGGCGTGCAGGCCCTGACACGCATCACGGCGCAGAACGGACGCCGCATGGCGATGCTTGCGGCTGAAGGATCGCTTCAGCCCTCTCTTGTGTCGGTCATTGCGGCCCACGGCGATCGCGCCTGTGCGTTCATCTGGCGCAATAAAGGGGCACTCGCCGTCGGGTCCGCGCTCTCGGTGTTTGTTGCTTCTCCGGAAGTGTTTTTGAACGGAACCCGAGAACTCGCGGCGGTGGTGGGTGACGCGGCAATCAAGCCACTGGCGACCTTGCCCAGTGCCGTTGCT
>JAIEPU010000138.1 GCA_019748235.1 bacterium | reverse complement strand
GCAAGCTCACCGACACGAAGCGCGGTGAGAGGAGTCTGTTCCGCCGGCTTTAAGATCGAAACGCAGCCCGCGGCCAGAGCGGGAGCCCACTTCCATGCCAGCATGAGGAGCGGGAAGTTCCAAGGGATGATCTGCCCACAAACGCCGACCGGTTCACGGCGGGTATAGCAGAAGTAGTTGCCGCGAATGGGAACGGTCTCGCCATGAATCTTGTCCGCCCAACCCGCAAAGTAGCGGAAAGTGTCAATCACGAGGGGTAGATCGGCATTGCGCGCGTCTTTGAGCGGCTTGCCGTTATCGAGAGTCTCCAGAGCGGCGAGTTCATCGATATTTGCTTCGATCAGATCCGCGAGCTTGTAAAGAAGACGGCCGCGCTCACGAGCATCGATCCGCGACCAAGGACCCTCGTAAAGCGCTTTCGTCGCCGCATCGACCGCATGATCGACATCTGCTCGATTACCGAGCGGAACTTCCGCGATGACACTTTCAGTGGCGGGATCGAGCGTGGTGAAGGAGACGCCGCTGCTACTTTCCACCCACTTGCCATTAAGGAGCATTTTGGTCTGTTTGATTTTGGGCTTTTTCGTTTCCGGCGCCGCTGCGGTTGCCATTCTGATTCCCCCGACCGTTGAAAGTAACGTACGTCGGTCGCTCGAATGCGAGGTTTTGAAAGGCTTACATCCGCCCGGCTCGCCCATCGACTTGTTTCGACCCGCACGAAGAAATGAGTTTCCCCACACTTTGAGCATAGCCACGTGATCGAGCAGGGTAAAGGATGGAGTCAAATCCACCGACTCGCGGTCGGTTCGACGGTATTACGATGGAGCCGTGGAAGGCGGGATTCTGAGAAACTGATACCGAGCGTGCAATTCGGAGGATTCTCCACCGTTTATCAAGAGAAGATCGGTGATGGCCCTTGCGATCATGGGGGACCGGAGCACCGTGGATGATTTCAAATGAAAGAGGATACTTGAGATACGGGGCAGACTCTGTTACCCTTTCAGCGGGGAATTGCACGAGAATAGCTTACCGGCCTTCCACAGGCATAAGACACCTTCCCAAATGAATCAGACGAATGACCGGCTGCTCTCTCGATGATTCTTCTGCGGTTTGACTCTCTGCAAGGTTTTAGGTACAGGCTCGAGTTTGGCGGCTACCACCAGGTGTAGGGCTCGCGGATCGAGCGTTGGATGCGGGGATCTCTTTCGTGCCTATACGCTTTCGATGTGTCTATTGCGGACAACTCTTGAGCATTGCCACTCGTAAGGCGGGGACTTCCGTCGATTGTCCCAAGTGCAGCCATCCGAACACCGTTCCTGGCAAAGCTTCCGAAGCCGAGTCTGCCGTTGCCACGCCGTCGCGTCCTTCAAAAGTAAGTCGTGCTTTCGAGAGTAGGAAGTTCGACGAATGGATCGGCCGATCGGACAAGGAAGTGGAGGACGAGCCAAAAGAGAAAGCTTTTGAGATTCCCGAGGAAGATTCGGGGTCGAACGTTTACGAAGCGATGGAATCGGGTGGTTCGGAGTCAGCCTCCGCGGTCGAGGAACCTTGGCGGCGGGAACCCGAAGGCTTGCCTGCTCCACGAACGGAGGATTTCGACGATGAGGAAAATGAGAGCGATTCCGCTCGCTCGAACACCATTCCCATGGCCGCCGGCGCGGTAGTACTATTACTCGTTGCGTTTGGAATCGGCATCTTGGTCGGCCGCTATGCGTTTCCTGCGGGGACGAGTGACAAGGGCACGTCACCCAAGCCAGCGAAGGCCGCAAAGCCGATCGAGCATGAGAAGGATGGGAATGCGAACGGGGCGGTCCACGCTCCAGCGGTCGTTCATGAGTTCAGGCTCAACGGCAAGATCGAGGTGCAAAACGATCCCGCCCGCCCGGCCGCATCTGATCTCGGCGCTTCCGTCATCGCATTCCCGGCGAATTCGCCTCCGGCCTCCGGTCAAAAAATCCCCTCAGCGGGATTACGTCCCGGTGATGGCTGGACGGGACCGGGGAAGGAGGGTCTTGAGAGGATAGGGGGACACATCGCTGCGGTCCGGGGGGACGGTACCTTTGAGATTCCTCTCGTCAGCGACGGGAGTTATTGGGTTTTGATTTTGTCGAAGAACTCGCCTCGATCAGCGAATACCAAGCTATTTCAGTCAGAGATGGAAACCTTGGGAAATTACTTCGAAGACGTTTCATCGCTACTTGGAAAAAACGATTGCCTACTGGTGAGTCGAACCGTCAAAAGTCATGAATCGAGTCCCATTAATCATGTTTTTCGATTTGCTCCCTAGCACGATAGGGAGACTAAGTTTCATCTCGTGCCTTCCGGTGACCGCATCCATCCATTCCGACCAATAGGGCGTTCTGAAGACCTCGCCCCGATTTCAATTCCGACGATTTTCTCATCGTTCCCGACTGACATCATGTTGACGCGGTATTCATCGTGATGAATGATCGTTGAGAGATTATCGACCTTTACTCTGTTCATCGAGCCGTCCCGAACTCGATCAGTGTCGCGGAAACAGAACATGGCAATCGGTCCGTTGGTGTTTGAACCCTATCTTCGTCCTCAGATTTGGGGTGGTCGCGCGCTGGGAGATCGATTCGGAAAGAATCTTCCGACGGGCGATTCGTACGGCGAGTCATGGGAGATCAGTGCGCATCCGCATCACGTCAGTGTGGTGGCGGAGGGAGAATGGGCGGGAAAGACTCTCGAGGAAATCAGCCGCCGATATCCGCGCGAACTTTATGGGAATGCTGTTCCCGCGGATGGTAAGTTTCCACTTCTCATCAAGTTGCTCGATTGCCATGAGCTTCTCTCTGTGCAGGTTCACCCCGACGACCAGCAAGCCGAAAAGCTTCTCAGGAATGAAAAGGGAAAGACCGAGGCTTGGGTCGTGATTGATGCCAAGCCCTCAGGCCAAATCTATGCCGGTCTGCAACCCGGTGTCGATCGTGAACTATTCGAAACACATATGTCTTCAAAGACGACGGGCGAATGTCTGCATCACTTCCACCCGAAAGCGGGAGACTGTGTTTTCATCCCGGCAGGGACGGTGCACACCATGGGAGGGGGGGTGCTGATTGCCGAGGTTCAGCAGTCCAGCGATGCGACCTTCCGGATTTTCGACTGGAATCGTGTGGATAAGAACGGGCAATCGCGTCAGCTCCATTTATCAGAATCGCTCACCGCGATCGACTTCATGAAGGGTCCAGTGGCGCCTGTCGTGCCGACAAAAAAGGAGGAAGTCGCCCTTGGAGTGACGGCGGAGTCATTGGTGGATTGTCCTTTCTTCGCGATCGATCGATACCGGCTTGCAGGCCCGTTGGCACAACCTTTTCAGGGAAAACTGTCGATTTGGATGGTGCTCGAGGGGGAGGGGCTTCTCTTAGGGGAGGGGTACAAGCGGCTCTTTCGGAGAGGGGAAACCGTCCTGATACCGGCCTCATCGCCTGCCTTGGTGTGGGAACCGACCGAACCTGCCAACTTTGCCTCTCTTCTCGCGATTACCTTGCCTGAAATGTCCACGGATTAGACAATATTGCCGTGCGAGAAGCCTTCTAATCTCTCGGGTTGATGGGTATACGATGCGGCATCGCGAAACGCTCTGCCGATAAGTAAGGGGAATGGATCCCCTTCTTTGATCCCATGATTTCGAGAGAGTAGACCTTCGAAACGGAATTCGAGGGGACTTCCTGCACGGGTAACCCATATGCGACGGAATGGCATTCTGGGAATGGTTCTACCCCTGGTCCTTGTGGTGGGCTGTGCGCCAAAGCCGCTATTTGTCGGCCCCAGTCGCCCTGCCATTGCCCCCGCGCCCACCACCGCGCAGGAAGAGAAACGCGATGCACGCTTCTTCTTGGCCTACCCCGACGAATCGGTCGGCCCAAGTTCAGGACTCGCCCCGGACACGATGTAAGCCGTCACAGGCTTTGGATCGAAGGAAAGTTCGCTCGCTCGCGTTGGTGCTGGGATCCTTTCTCCTCGTTTTCAGCAATTGTGGATGCGAAAGCATCGAGACTGTCGACACCAATCATCCGCTACCTCCGAAAATGACCGCCACGGGATTGGCGATTGCGACCAAGGCCAGTTGGCAGGCTTGCTTGGCGGACTTCTACAAAGATGATTGGAAGCGAATGAACGACCATTTGGGTCGGATGGATGAACTGGTCGCGCGCTGGAAGGCGGAACCACCCCCCGTTGGGCACGAAAAAGAATTCCTGGCCACCGTGCAATCGTATGAAGAAGGGGTCGCGAATCTTCGTAAGGCGGTAGAGGCAAAGAATGTCGACTTGGTAACGGATGCGATGCGAAGCCTAGGAAAGAGAGTCGCTGCCTTCGAAGCTTTACGTTAACGCCCGAAGTTGATGAGAAAGTCGGCTTCACGAACAGTTGACGATTCAAAAGTCTGGGCCTCATGTTCCGGCTCAGTCACGAGACTTGAACGAATACCGAGCCGAGTCCCGACGACTTGGCCCGCGCCCACTGTTTCCACAATTGAGGGAACGAGGGCGCGTTTTTCTTTGGTGAGTCACTCATGAAACGACCCGCGAAGGGTTCCCCACGCAAGAAGGCTACTTCCTCCAAATCTGCCGGTCCTCGTCCGAAATCGTCGGGAGGAAAATCGGGGCCCAGCCGTAAGAAGGGGGTGGTCAGCAAGCCATTCGGGCCACATCGTGAACGCCCCCCCGCTCGGCGATTCAAACGGTCCCGGCCCGCTGCCCCGGTTGAATCAGCGCCGTCGCAGGAGGCCGGCGAACGGTTGCAGAAATTCCTGGCCAGTGCCGGTTATGGTTCACGCCGTCAATGTGAGGAATTGATTCTCGAAGGACGGGTGGCAATCGATGGCAAAATCGTGACGGAACTCGGTACTCGCGTCGAGATCGGTAAGCAGCAAGTTACCGTTGACGATGAAAAGGTCCAGCGCGAACGGCTCGTCTATTGGTGGTTAAACAAGCCGCCGGGCATTCTCTGCACCAACAAAGATACGCACGGCCGTCCGACCGTGATTGACCTCTTGCCCCGAATGACGGAACGAGTCTTCCCGGTCGGTCGTTTGGACGAAGAGAGCACAGGACTTATTCTGCTGACAAATGATGGCGAATTGGCCAACTTGCTGACGCATCCCCGGTACGGCGTTCCCAAGACGTATGAGGCACTCGTCGCGGGAAAGATCACCAACGACGTGATCTCGAAATTGAAGAAAGGCATCTGGCTGTCGGACGGTCGAGTTCGGGTTCATTCGATGGAGCGGATCGGCGTGCACGGCGACGCGACACGTGTTCGCATCGTCCTTCGCGAGGGACACAATCGCGAAATACGCCGAATGTTCGCTCACTTCGAGCACAAGGTGATGCGATTGGAGCGTGTCGCGATCGGACCGATCAAGATCCGCAAGCTCCCTCGCGGGTCCGCGCGGAAAGCGACGAGCGAAGAGATCAAGATGCTCCGGGATCTTGCGGAGACGGCTCGCTCGCACGAATCGCAGGGAGTGCATGCTGACGAGTGACATTCTATTGTCACTGAATGAGTCATGTTTATTTGGCATTCTTTGGGGGAGGCTCTTCGATCTTTCCGCCTGCCTCTTCGATCCGCTTAAGGTCGGCTTTGAGAATGCGGATAGGGATCGCTAGTCCCTTCCCCGACTCCCGATTCTTTCCAAAGACGACACCAACGATTCCCCCTTTCAGCGTCATCAGCGGGCCGCCGCTATAACCGGGTTCGATATTGCCGTCGAAAATAATGACGGGAGTTCCCTTGGCCAAGAGATTGATCCCCGCGTCCGGTAGATAAAGTTTGACGTAGGCCGGCACCATGTCGAGTTTGCCTCTTGGATAACCGAGACAGATCGCCGGTGAATCAGGGGCAAGAAGTCCCTCATGGAGTTTAGGGGCAGCTTTCAATTTCTCTTTCGGCTCGAATTTCAGGACGGCGAGGTCATGTTCGGGAAAACGGCCGAGTACTTCGCAAGCGTACTGATTGCCGTTCACCAAACGAACTCGCACCTTGAAATGCGTTCCAAGGACATGCGAGCAGGTGACGACAATCCCTGAGTCGTCGATGATGGTGCCAGCCCCGACTTTTCGACTGAAATTCTTCCCCGAGAAGTCGCTTGTCATGATTTGGACGGTGATGTCGGCAGCGAGGTCCCCCGCCTTGAGATAATCGTTCGGAGATTGAGCATTCGCAAACGATCCCGGAGCGAGGAAGAGAACTAATCCAAACACCCGAAAGGGGGGAGATAAGTATCGTTTCGAGGATGAGAGCATGTTCGCTCCGGGCGATCGATTTCTCACATATTGTTGCAACAACCCCATGATAGCAATCGTTAGAAGGGAGTGAGCGGCATCGTTTTCGCGTTGGGAATATACCGGCGAAGACTTCCATGACTTCGTGATGACTCTCAGACGTTGGGATAGCCGACAGAGAAAGCGAAACACGCCCAATGGCATGCGATTCTGAATGGAATCAGCGTCCTAGACACCGGTTGTTGGAGCTTTCCGGCGACCTCTTGGGCTAAGGAAGGGGTTGACCATTATGACTCCCCTCCGTCATAGTGCCGCCGTGGGCACAGAGAAATGGCCGAAAACGCCAGAAATCTGGTCGGGAGCCGTGCTCGCGAAGGGACGGACTATGGTCAGTTTGAGGCGACGACTTGTCATTTTGCTCGCCGCCGTACTTTTTTTTGCTGCCATCGCGATCGGCACTTACGAGTTGTTCAGATCCGCGCCATACGGCGGAGTTGAAGTAGCGGTTCTCTTCCCCAGCACGGACACCTCCGATTGGCAGGATTTCGTTCAGGCGATCCATCTTGCGGCTCAGGAAAAGGGATTTCAAGTTCACGACGATCACGCCAGCTTCACCTCCATTGTTGATACCGCGGGTCAACCGATCACGTTTCGTTGGTATCCGTTCATCGGCAGTTACCGGATGCAAAAGATTGTCCGGGAGTTATGCCAGCGCAAGATTCCACCCATCGCGATCGTCGGCGCGAGTAACTCGTCTTTGACGCGAGCAATCGGCGACGAGATCCAAGCATCGAGCCCGAAAGGCTCAGCTCCTGTCTTGTTGATGACCTACGCGACCAGCGATTCCTTGATCGAAATCAATTCAGGTCGATCGTTTCGATTTGGATTCAGCAATAGCCATCAAGCACGCGCGGTCGTCAATCGATTGAAAACCCTCCTCGCTGAGTCGCAATCAAGCACTGACGAAGCACGTCCTAACGTCATCATCACACAGGTTCTCGACAATCCATTCTCCATCGATCTGGCGAGGCA
>JAIEPU010000243.1 GCA_019748235.1 bacterium | reverse complement strand
AGCCCAAGAAGTACACCGACTTCCGCAAGATGTTCGAAGAGATGGGCAAGGATTTCGATGCCTGCACCGTCAGCACACCTGACCATACACATGCCGTTGCCAGCGTCATGGCCATGAAGCATGGCAAGCACGTCTACTGCCAGAAGCCATTGACTCACAGCATCTATGAAGCCCGAGTGATGGCGGATGTCGCGAAGAAGCAAGGTGTCGCGACGCAGATGGGAAACCAAGGGACGGCGAACACAGGCGTTCGCAAGGCGGCCCAACTCATTCAAGATGGCGTTCTCGGCACCGTGACGGAAGTCCACGTTTGGACGAACCGCCCCATTTGGCCCCAGGGGATCAAGGTCGATTACCCGACCAACGAACCTAAGACGCCGAGCGGTTTGAATTGGGATTGTTTCCTTGGTCCCGCGAAGGAGCGACCGTACAGTTCGCGCTTCCATCCATTCAAGTGGCGCGGATGGTGGGCATTTGGCACCGGCGCGCTGGGTGACATGGCCTGTCACACCATGAACATGCCGTTCATGGGTCTCGACCTGCGTGATCCGATCAGCGCCGAACCGGTTGATTGCGATCCGCACAACAAGGCGACCTATCCCAAGTCGACCAAAATCAAGCTTTCGTTCGGTCAGCGTGGCGATCGCAAGCCGCTCGACGTGTACTGGTACGACGGTGGACGTCTTCCCTCTGACGAAGTCATGCAAGGGAAGAAGGCCGAGGGAAGCGGATGCTTGATCATCGGCGACAAAGGCCGAATCTATTCGCCGAACGATTACGGCGCCGAATTCACCCTTTTGCCCGAAGATAAATTCAAGGACTTCAAAGACCCCGAATGGAAGTTCGAAGTTTCTCCGGGTCATTTCGAGGAATGGGTCCGCGCGATCCGTGGCGGCAAGCCCGCGATGTCGAACTTCCCGGACTATGCTGGCCCGCTGACCGAAACGGTTCTCATGGGAAATCTATGCGTCTGGGCCGGCAAGAAGATCGAATGGGACTCCAAGAACATGGTTGCCACCAACGCGCCGGAGCTTGCCGAAATGATCAAGCACGAGTACCGCCCCGGTTGGGAACTCTGATCGTTTGATCAATACCTAGTCGAACGCGAAACCGGCCCCGTTTGGTGGAAACACTGGCGGGGTCGGCCGCTTTCTTGCTAGAAGGGAACGCGCATCATCGTTATCGTGGGCTAAAAGAATCGCCTGTCGCCCATTTCACTCTAGGACGCCTCTCATGAATGACATCGATCGACGGAGCTTTGTCACCTCGACGACCGGCTCCATGTTGGCTTATGCACTGCTCGACGTCATCTTCGCTCGCGAGGCATTTGCGGATGATGTGAAGCCGATCCTCGTGAAATGGCTGCGCGATCTCAATGAGATGTCGATCGATGCGAAGAAGGGAACACTTTCGCAAACCGATTGGCAAAAAAGTGTCGACCAACTCTTCGGACAGGTTGAACTTCCAGAATTGCTGAAGCTTATCGATTTCCAGCGAATCGAAAAGAAAGGGCCGCTCGCCGACGTCGGGGCGCGCAGTTATCGTTTCGCGTTCGGTAAGATCGATGGAGTGACCGATCGCCTGGTCTTTGGTCAGCAGATCTTTGGACTGAAGAAAGACCGCTCTGTCGTTCCGCACGGGCACGAGAACATGGTGACCGCATTCCTCATCCTAAAGGGTGATTTTCACGGGCGGCATTATGATCGATTCGAGGGAGATAAGACCTACAGCATCATCAAGCCGACGATCGACGATACGTTCACGGTCGGTGGGCATTCAACCATTTCAGACGTGAAAGATAACGTCCATTGGTTCAAAGCAACGAGCGATGGCTCCTACATCTTGAACATACATGTGCTTGGCGTCGACAAGGCGAATCGTGAGCCTACCGGACGAGTCTATCTTGACCCCAACGGCGAGAAACTTTCCGACGGTCGCATCCGCGCGCCGAGAATCAGCTACGAACAGGCTCACAAACTATATGGATGAAACGACATGGCGGATGCGCGATATACATTTCGAACCGACGATTTTCTGTCGTGATCGATCTTCATCAACCGCTTACCCGATCACCTTACCCGTGGCGGCGTCGAATTGCAGCGTCTTCTTTTGCCTATAAGACTCAACCGCCATTTTAATGGCGACCATCGTCGATGCGCCAAGATGAACGTTACAGTGAAGCGTTCCCTCGCCGCGGATCGCCTTGAGGAAGTTATCCTTCATGTCGGGGCGGGGTTCGACCGGGATTCGAACTTCTGCCTTATCCTCGTTCGCCTTTTTGAACTCCGGAGCCATCTCGCCGTTTGCCCGGAGAAGTGGCTCTCCCCCTAATTCCATCGTCCCGTATTTGCCGTAGATACGATCGGGGATGCCATCGTCGTTCGTCAACGTGCTGGCCAAGAACAGAGAAAATTCACTGGGATAATCGACGGTCATCAAAAAGGTATCGGGGATATCACGCCCATCCTTCTCGATATATAGCCCACCCCCCGCACTAACGCGACTTGGATATTCACCGTTCGGCCCCGCGATCGCGAGCAGCATCGGCGAAAGCTTGTGATAAAGAAGATCGGTCGCGACGCCGCCGTTATAGGGCCAATACTTTCGGAATCGGAAGAAGTGCTCGGGATTCCACGGGATCTTGGGCGCGAGTCCCCACTTGTGCCCGAGCCACATGTCCCAATCGACGAAATCATCGCCACTCTTGTCAGGTCCAGCCGTTGGGTCGATCTTCTGGTGTTCGTTGAAAAGGCAGATCCTCGCGTTGCGGTTGTAACACCCGTGTCCCCAGGTCACTTTGCCGATACGGCCCGCTTTAATGGCATCATGCGCCTTCCAATAACTATCGTTGCCCGTTGCTTGAGGGCCCACCTCGAGGATCTTGCCGGAACGCGTCACCGCATCTCGAAGAGCGAGGGCCTGCTCCACGGTGTGTGTCATCGGCTTTTCAACGTAGACATGTTTGCCGGCATCCAAAGCATCAATCGCGATTTTCGAATGCCAGTGGTCGGGAGTGGCAATCAATACCGCGTCGAGATCAGATCGCTCCAGCAATTTGCGATAGTCGAGATACCCTTCCGCTCCACTGATCGACTTCGCGCGACTGAGCCGTCGTTGATAGACATCGCAAACGGCCCGCACTGATACATTCGATGTCTCCTTCCGACTTACGAGTTCATTGAGGTGACCTGTTCCCATTCCTCCACAGCCGATGACGGCGATGCCGATCGTCTCATTAGCGAGATAACCGAATGCTCGATGATGTGACGTGCTGAGCAGTGCGCCACCGACGGTTAGAGCGGCCGTGGATAAGAACTCTCTTCGCTTCATGAATTCCTCCCCCAAGACGTGACGGCTCTACACTAGCGCGCCATAGCCGGTAGCGGCAACTCAAATCGGTGAGCGTCCAGATTCGGCGCGCAATCGAGGAGGTTAAGCAAGTCGCTTTTTGACGAGGCCTGCGAAGATGATCACTGCTGCTGCGACCATGATCCACGAGTCGGCTTCAGGAACGACTCGATAGGTAATTTCGAGGTTGGGCCGATCGGTGAGGACGGAAAACTCCGAGGAGCGAGAGCGCCACCCATCGGTACCGGTATAATTGAGAAGCCAACCAAAATTCGAAGCGCCGTTTGAAAACGATTGAATCGAGTCGGTCACGTCAAAGATCGCGTAATCCGACAGAACATTGGGAAGGAGTGTGAATTCGGGGGAATTGAGAGTATCTGTTCCCACATTCACTCCGCCGACCAAACTGTTCCAGGTAGACGTGCCGTTCCAATTTGTTGTCATCTGATACAGGGAAATGTTATTGGCCGTTTCATCACCAGAGGTGGAACCAGTGAGGATGGAAAGCTTTGCTGACAAAATCTCGGCACCCAGCGGAATCTGTCCTGGGCCGTTACCGAAGATACTGTCGAATCGGATGAGTCCCTGTTGTCCATCGACACCGGGCAAACTGCTATCTCCATCGACGACCAGCGTGGTGTCCGTCGCATGCGTGCCGTTCGGATTCCCTTGCTCGATGTAAGTATCGGTGGTTCCGGTGTAACCATTGATCCCCTGTTGAAATTCAGCCGTCTGGAACACAGGATCCGTGGTAAATGCCCCGACGATCGAACGAACATCGGCGGCGGCTCCAGAATGGGTTGTTCCCACTGAGTCTTCAATTGTTCGAAGCAGATTGTGCAGCGTATAGGTCTCATCGAGCTGCGTTCCTGCATTGACATTCGCACCATAGAGGACGGTTGGAATTCGATTTCGTGATGCGCTATTGTCCTCATCGAACGTGACAATTAGCAGACTGTTGTTGTTCTGCGCCCAGGTTGCATAGGCAGAGAGATTTGATTGCAACCAATTGTCACCCGCCGTGATCGTCCCGTCGTGCATATTGTTCGCATTATTTGGAACCACGAAGCTGACATTTGGCAGACTGCTGAAACTCGATGGGAATGCGGTGAAAGGAAGGTTCACCAACGGGCTTAAATGATTGTTCGTCGGCGCATCGTTCGACTGCCACTGAACCCACGGGTTGTGGCGTCTTGCATACAGCCCTCCCGAAGCATCGAAGCCCGTGTAACCGACTGAGGGGAGGTTTTCGGAATAGCCCGCAAATGTCTTTCCAGCCGCAAACACGGCTGCTCCCAAGTTCGGTGTGCTAAACGGAGTGATCGAGCTCGTATCGTTGTTGTTCGTCACTCCCTGGTTCGAGCCTGAAAACAACTGCAAATAATTTGGCTGGCTCGGATGAGTGATCCCATACATATTCGTCAATGAAACTCCGCCGGCCGCGAGTGAATCGAGATACGGCGCCTGCCCCGAACCCAAGACCTGCGTGAGCGCCTTATTCTCTTCAATCACAACCACGATGTGATCCCAAGTCGGAGGCGCGGCATGGATGAATGATGCCGAGCAAAAGGCGATCGACAGCGTGAAGAGAAATGTTCTGAACATGGGCGGATTCCAACCGAAATGTGAAGATCAACACTCAAGAAAGAGGGAGGAATTTGAATTGCTCGAAATTGAAGCGCCAAGCAGGATTCCAATGGCGTTAGTGCCCATCATTGAGATGATCGGCACCCCCCCTCGGGCCATTGAACTTACTCGTCACAGAGCGAGATTAAGAGCAGATGAAGGAATCGTCAAGAAAAAACGATTGATTCGTCCAGTTTTCGTTCCCCCTGCACCAAAAGGTTCCAAGATCGTCGTTCAACTGGTGTGACGCCCCCGCGCTCATCACACCATGTTTCGACTCAAAGCGTTCGCAGAAACGCAGAGAGCTGCCCCTTTTCGTCTGCAGTCAATTTAAGGCTAAGGACCAGATTGAAGAATTCGACGGTATCTTCGATCGTTAAGCATCGACCGTCGTGCATGTAGGGAGGGCTATCCTTTAGTCCACGAAGAGTGAAGGTTTTGATCGGACCGTCACCCGGTTCGTTGAGAAACTGTTCTAAATGCAAATCGTGCATTTTGTCATCCAAATAAAACGGAGCGGGATGACAGACGAAACATCCTCCTTTGCCGAAGAAGATCTTTTCGCCGGCGAGCTCTTGTTCGGTCGCTTTCCGCGGATCGAGCCGACCGTATACACTCAGCTTTGGCGCCGGAGGGAAGTCAAACATATTCTGCGCCTGTGCCATATGAGGAACGAGGGAACGGGGAATCTCTTGAAACCCCTTTTTCATCGCGCGGATGGAATCTCCATTGAAGTAGGCGGTTCGCTGTTCGAACTCTGTGAAATCCTCGACCGAGCGTAGACTTCTCTTTGAACCGTGAATTTGTTGGTTGAACATCCCCCGCAGGCTCGTCGTATCGAGACGAAATCGACGTTCCTGGGGACGAATGTCAGGACTGAGGTGAAACTGTCCCGTCGTATGTCCATTGACGTGACAATCGAAGCATGCCACTCCCATTTGCGGCAAAGGAGACTTTCGATCATCGGTCAGATTGAACTCCTCCTGCGGCAAGGGAGTCAATAACAGACGCATTCCTTCGAGTTGAACTGGGGTCATAATATCTTTGAAAAGCTCGCGAAAATTGCTGAGTGAAACCACTTGCCCTCGCGAAACATCTCCAAGCTCAGGGCGACTTTGCAGATAAATCGCCGGAGGGAATTCTGGAAGAAATGCATCTGGCAAATCAAACTCAACATCGAATCGCTGCAGACGAGGGAACATTTTGATCTGCATGTTTGGAAACACCTGCCCCCCATTCGTTTGCAAAGGATGAGGTAATGAAGGATAAGGAAACAGGTTCTGCTGCTTCATTTCTGCGAGGCTAACATCAGCCAACTTTTCCCAGGTCATCCCATTCCGAAGCTTCGCCGTCGGACCGATAGGAATCGGTTTTCCACGCGACATGGTTAGTTTCGGATCAGTCCGAGGACTCAAATCGTATCGGCTCTCCAAAAGCTTGCGCTGCGATTCCATCACTGTTGATTTCGAATCACTTTCCTTTTTCATCACGTCTTCGAACGTCGTGAAAGGGGCCGGCGCATTCAAAGGATCACGAGCGAAGTCGAAACCTTTCATTTGCCCTTCATTCGGTTGCGACTTAAACGATTCACTGAGAGGTGCCGGCTCGCCCGATGATTTGGCAACTCCATTATCATGCTCGGAGATCTTTTGCTCCGTTCGCTCCATTGGAACCTTTTGCACCGACTGGGCATCCGAGGCAGCATCCCTCAACGCCCCGTTTTTCGATGTATTCCCCTTGTCCTCGTCATATGCACCAACGCTGACCACTCCGATGAGCAACGTGGAAAAGACAATGGTTCGAATGATGTGCATCGATACGCTCCCCGCAAACTGAATTGAATTCAATCGTTTGACCCTCCACGTACTAGGCAAATCCGGTGCCGTCCGTTTTCGATGTCGGAAATGAAGATTCACAGCGTCGCTTTAAAAAAACACAACGAGGTGAATTTCTGAAAGAGAAGCGGCGAATCAGGTTTGCGGCCGTTGAGGTGGCGGGCATGAAGGTGAGCACAAACTATTCGGACTGATCAAATAAGAACCAACCAGAGGGATGGGGAGTTCGGAACCGAACGTATCGCAGCAACGCTCCTCTCAACTTTTTCCCTCCGCTGCGCCGAGAGAACAGGATCATTCCATCGAATCAGTAACCGGAAGAGCGGAATGGTACGACGGCTGCTAATGACGAGTTCAATGCCTATCGTGGCATGCCATCTGAATTCCCCGTTGCGGATGCCTACCTCGACGTTCCTTCCCGTCGCGTTCGAGGTGGGCATCCGCCCC
>JAIEPU010000264.1 GCA_019748235.1 bacterium | reverse complement strand
ATTGGGTGGAGACAGGCGTTTTTCCTCGTTGTTGCTCAAAAAAGAGGAACCAGCTCTGGGAATTGTCCCAGTGCTAAGGGTTCCTTACTTCTTCTTCTTAGCGGCCTTCTTGGTAGCCTTCTTAACAGCTTTCTTCGCGGCCTTCTTCTTGGCTGCCATTGCGGCACCCTCCTACATTTGTTCGCCACTCACCGCGCTGGGGCGCAGCCGAACAATCGGCTTGGTACAGTGGGAACGCTTCCATGGTTCCAACCCCTCTTTCGGATCGACACGAACAAGGACTGGCCTTGCTCACACCTTTCCCGGCCGGGGCACTCCTGGACAGACCACTTGCCTGTCCCTTCGCTAGACCTCTCACTGTCCTTCAGAACCCTTTGTGACACACATGTGTCACCGAATCCCAAAGCTAGCTTGAACTAGCGAAGACGATGCCGATCCTAACCTCTTTGCATTTTTTGACAACAGCAATCCACACTTCCGGACGCTGCTTCCATCAAGTGATGATGAGCCCTCCTTCACAGCCTTGTCCAAAGATAGCAATCAGAAGAGTTTTCCTCGGAGTTTACCGATCAGTGACATAGGTATGTCAGCAACTAAAATTGGCCGTCTAAGAGAGCAAGAGGAGATGAAAGAATGACTTCACGCGAAAAAAGATTTCCACATTTTTTCGCGCGAATGAGGCTTAGGGAGGCGAGAGAGTGGTCTTTACGACTGCATGTTGATCGCTTTGTCGGCAATGTCTGTGCGATAGATTGCACCGTCAAAACGAATGAGAGAGACCGCTTGATACGCGCGTTTCTTCGCGCTCAAGAGGTCATCACCGACGGCAGTGATTCCCAGCACGCGTCCTCCACTGGTGACAACGCGATCTCCATCACGCTTCGTCCCCGCATGAAAAACTTTTACTCCTTCAAGCTGCGCAGCTTCGGCTAACCCGTGAATCGTGATCCCCTTCTTGTAACTTCCGGGATAACCGCCGGAAGCCATCACAACACACACCGAAGGACGCGGATCCCACTCGACTTCAATCTCATCGAGTCGTCCCTCTGCCGTTGCGAGGAGTAGATCGAACAGATCCGACTTGAGTCGCATTAAGAGAGGTTGACACTCCGGATCACCGAAACGGACGTTAAATTCCAGGACTTTCATGCCTCCAGGGGTGAGCATTAGCCCTGCGTAAAGGACACCACGAAAGGGTTTTTTCGATTGGCGCATCGCGTGCGTGACCGGAATCAGCACATCCTCTTCCACCGATTGCAGCATCTCTTGACTGATGAGAGGCGCAGGACAATAAGCTCCCATCCCCCCCGTGTTTGGACCTTCATCACCATCGAAGACGGCTTTGTGATCTTGGCAGGGAGGAAGAGTGATGATTGTTTTCCCGTCCGTGATGGCGAGAACGCTCGCCTCTTGCCCGACGAGTCGCTCTTCGATGATGATTTGATCACCAGCGTGACCAAATTCCCGTTCAACGAGCATGCGATGACATGCCGCGAGCGCTTCTTCATCGTTATCGCAGACAACAGCACCCTTGCCTGCCGCGAGTCCATCCGCTTTCACGACGCATGGACCTGGATTGGCGTTGATGAAGTTCATCGCGCGCTGCATGTCATGAAAGACGTGATATGCGCCCGTCGGAACGTGCCCCTTCTGCAAGATTTGCTTGCAGAAGATTTTACTTCCTTCAAGTTCTGCTGCTTCTTTTGATGGACCGAAGACGGGAATCGACGCGGCGCGAAATTGGTCAGCCAGTCCCGCGCAAAGGGGCGCTTCTGGTCCGACGACCGCAAGAGCAATCTTCTGTTTGATCGCGAATCGTATCAGCTCGCGATGATCGGACTCGTCAATAGGTACGTTGATGCCGTCATGCGCCGTGCCGGCATTGCCCGGCGCGCAGTAGACCTCGGTCACCTTGGGAGATGCCTTCAACTTCCAAACGAGGGCATGCTCGCGCCCACCCTGGCCGACGACGAGGACTCGCACCGTCCACTCTCCTTCTTCATTGGCTGACGACGAATGAAGAGTCTGACATACGAAACCGGCCGCAAGCTGACTCATCGGGACAGAGGGTGATTTCGTCGTAACAATCGCCTAACCCATTAATTTGAGGTTGGTTAAGTCGCGAGATGACATTAACCGAGCCGATGTGAAACGGAGAGCGCGAGGGAGGTGCAAGAAACGCTATAAGCCTTCTGGCAACGAGAAGGCTTACTGCGTCCCCTGGAGAGAGGTAGGGGTCCATCGAAATGGGCGGATGATGATATCCGTTCCTTGGGACATTCTAAGCAAGTCCATCCGCCCCACTCTTATAAAGGAGCATCACGTCGAGGGGGTTTCCTCTCTCGGCCGTACTTCAGAAGGAGCCGGCCCCTCGCTTGACGTCCGTTCGCTCGGAAGTGGAGCCGGTGTTACTTCTTTGGGCACGATTAAGTCCGGTGGAAGGTCGATTTTGGGTTCCGGCACCGACAGGCTTACCGGAAGCGAAGCCGCATCCTCTTTCGTCTCAGCCGAGCCACCCGCAGGAGTGGTGACCGGCTCCTTGGATTCAATCTCCTCGGGAACCGGGATGCTCGCGGGAAGAATGGTCTCTTCTCGCTTCGGCAAAAGCTGACTCGTGGTCGCACCCGTTGCCGGATCGAAGACTTGCGTGCTCTCTTCATCCACGATCGGCTTCTTGATCTGATCGGACCGAACTTCAATGGCAAACCGTGCGTCGCCTGGACGAGTCGATTTCACGCGGATTTGGTAGAAGACTTGTTTACCTGGAAGCATACCGGGTTCACCATTCGCGCCGTTGAAGGGCTTGAAGATCACGAATCGTCCGTCACCGGTGTTCCGTGCTTCAGCCGGAAGCGTTGAAGGATGCCCTTCTGAGTCGACGTATTCGAACTCGGGAGGAATCGAGCACGCAACGACGAGGTTCGTCAGGGGCTCCGATCCTTGGTTGGTCAATCGGATCGTGTAAACGGTATCCGCACCGACCGGAACAGGATCCGCGCGGTCGATCAGTTCCGTCAACAAGCCCGGCACGCCACGGATATCGAGACAGGTTGCGTTCGATTGTTGCGTTGGAACACCCAAGGCTGTCACGGTGGCACCGTTGCAGATATTCGTCCCTGCAGCGAGCGCTCGCGCCGTCAGGCTAACGGCTTTCGCTTCGCCCGGTCCCATCGCCCCAAGATTGAAGATCGCGCTTTGTCCTTGAACCGCGCCCGGTCCGTTCACAGCCACCGGTTGCAGCTCTCGCGGAAGCAAATCTTGCACGACGACGTTTTGCACCGGGACGTTGCCGGTATTCTTAACGACGATCGAGAAGTCGACATTCGCACCGACGATGCCCGCCTTGGGTCCCATCTTCATGATGTTGACTTGCGGCTGCACCACTTCGACCCGATGCTGCGCGACAGCAGCGGGAACGCCGTCTCCCTCTGCCGTCACTTGATTAACAAGCGCTCCCTGCGCCTGGGCGGCGAGCGTGATGGGGACCACCTTTGTTTCGCCCGGAGCGATCGTGCCGACGGGCAAGGTGAGCGGACTTGGCCCTTGCTCACTCACGAACCCTTGATCGAAGAGATCAACCAGTCTCGCATTCAAGACCGGTGCCTGACCGTTATTCGTCACGCTGATTTGGAAGGTCACGGGCTGGCCGACAAACGCGGTGGGGGGGCCAGTCTTCGTCACGACCAGATTGCCCGCAACGACCTTCGTTTGTGAGCAGGACTCTTGTCGCAAGCCATCTGGAGTGGCAGCTTCCGCACAGTTGTTCACATCTCCCGCTTGAGTCGCTTGACACGCGAAATCGACCGCGACCGATTGGTTGGGCTGCAGAGGTCCGAAGTTCCACAACAGATTGCTTCCCTGTATGGATGCAGGGGGATTACTCCCGAGCAATGTCAATGAGGGAGGAATCGTGTCGCGAATGGTAAGTCCACTCGTCGCAACCGAGCCGGTGTTCGTCACGATGATCTTATAAGGGATTTGACTACCGACAGCGACGGCGGGGGGAGCCATCTTCTGCATCGAAATCTGTGGGGCGACCCATGTCTTCGTCGTAATGTGGCTCGAGATGAGGAGTTCACGGCCCGTCGGTGAATCCGACGGACGGACGACGTCGATCTGAATCCGGTTCGTTCCCGGAATCGCTTGTACCTGTTGAAGAATCGCGGAACCCTGCCCCGCACCATCGGTCACGACTTCGACGGCTGGCGTGTTGACATGCGCGAACACGGCCGGTGGTCCATCAATGACTCGATACCGCACTCGATAACCGTTGTGTCCCGAGCCGTCAGTGGTTCGAACGACCCTGGTCGTCAAAGTATGCGGTTCACCCGCGCGATTGATCGCCGGAGGGGGGAAGATGGGCTGCGCATCAACCCAATGTTTCGTCACCGTGACCTTATGCTTCTCCCAGTCATTGATGCCGGGCGCATAGCAAGTGACGTGCGTCTCCCCCTCTTCTGGAGAGAAGATGACGCAATAAGTCTGACCAGGACGAAGCGGGATGTCGTCTCGTTTGTCTTTGCTCCCGCGCGTGATCGTGTGATTGCGGTAGTTCGTGTAACTGACCGCGTAGTTCTGGTCGACAAGATAGCCTCGACCAGGAAAGAGTCCACTTTCATCCACCTCGACAATGTATCCGACACCACTCACGTGCCATTCCACGCGGCGGCTTCGTCGGCCATTCCCTTTGTCATCACAAACACTCGCGACGATCACGTGGTGCGTGCCGACTTGGTTGATCGCGGAGCGAGGTGTGACGGTCAAACTCTTCGCATGTCGATCGAAATCGCTCCAGTATCCATGCAGCGGTGGGCGAGCATGCGTCTGAATGATGTTTCCGTTGGGGAGATTGCCGATGCGTGATGGATTTTGAGTGACCCCCGTGCATCCGGTGATAAGAGCGAGAACGAAAGCAAACAGAGAACGGATCGAGGTTCCTGTCATCCATCGGATCGCGCTAGCATTCGGTCGACGTATCGTCGATCGTGCATTGCCATGACTGTCGATCATTGGACCGGCCGTTCGTGCCACGTGGGCACGACATTCGCCTTCAATTCGCCCTAGGGGAGTCATCACAAGCTCTCCTCGAACGCCGCCCAGGTCCAAACATTCACTGGGAAGTAAATGCCCGGGTCGGCAATCGGTGTGGGGCCAACGGGGCCCGCGATCTCAAAGGGGGAATCAAAACGCCACCCTCGGAGTTTTCCTGTGACGACCTTATCACCAAAATCAGGAAGGATTCTCAAAACTACTCATCTTACCGATCTTCCCTAAGAGGAACGCCCGGCAGATCCGTCAGAGCCTTCAAGGTCGGAACCAAAATGATTCGAATTCTGCTGAGAATGGATCAAGAGGTCTGAAAAGTAGGTGAGCCGGATCAAAATGATGATGTGCTCGCTCCATAATCCTAGCTTATGGAACCTGCTGAAAGGCATCGTCAGACCTTAATGACGCCGATTGCGGTAGTTTTGCCCATCCTCATAGAATCACGGCATGTCAAACCGAGGAGAAGAGGAAGACGCTGTCGTTCAACCTCCCATTCAACGGGAAGGTATCGAGGACCGCTTAGCCGCTTGGCTCGGCGAAGTGGTCGTGATTGATTGCACCCATCCTTATGTAGCGATTGGAACGTTGGTACGGGTGGCGCGGGACTATGTGGAGTTGGCGGAGGCCGACATGCACGACCTTCGTGACTCCACGACGTCGCGCGAAAACTACCTCGTCAAGACGGCACGTCATGGGGTGGGAGCAACCCGCCGGCTCTTGATCTTCCGAATGGAACATATTGTAGGCATCTCGCCACTAGCCGAGGTCGTTCAAGAATGAGCGGTGATCGGGAACGACGGACCATTATCTTTTCCGGCCAGGTGCAAGGGGTTGGCTTTCGGAATCGATCGTCTCATATCGCGAAGCGATACCCTGTCGTCGGCTATGTTCGGAATCTGCCGAACGGAACGGTGGAAATCGTCGTAGAAGGAGAGTCTTCGGACATCGCTGAATATGTGCGCGCCGTGTCCGGTGCGATGCGAGGCTACATCGAAGATTCCGTGAGCACAGAACAAACGCCGACCGGTGAATTCGACGGATTCAACATCGTTCGATAAGGTAATGAACGGCTTCATTTTAAGGCTTTTAGCCATCATGCGATTCAAAATGGCAAACGTACGGAGAGGATTTGGGAACTGATGAAGGCGGGAATCATCGCTTGGACCACCTATCTCGAGGTCGTTCGCCGTCCTCTCTTCTGGTCGGTCGTCTGTGTGGCAATCGTGGCGATTTATCCCCTCTCTTTTTACCTCCCGTACAACACCTTCGGTGAAGATACCAAGATGGTCAGCAACTTGGGGCTGGCCGACATCATGGTGGCTGGGCTGGTCATCGCCCTCTTTGCCGCCAGCGTCTCCATTGCCGAGGAAATCGAAGGCAAAACCGCCATCACCCTGCTCAGTAAGCCGATATCCCGGCTCGATTTCATTCTTGGAAAATTCCTCGGGATCATGATGGGAGTCGGGCTGCTCTTCATCCTGGTCGGCATTGCCTTCATGATCACTTTGTTTTTCAAAGCGGGTTACGATGCTCGCGAGGTTGCGAAAGATATTCCGACCGCCCAAGAGCGTATCGCCATGATTTGGCGTGTCGTCCCCGGCCTCTTTTTGATGTATTTCCAGGTCATGGTTCTCTGTGCATTGTCGGTGGCATTTTCGACCCGACTGCCGATTCATCTCAACATCACGGCTTGCATCATCATCATGCTGCTCGGCCATCTGTCGAACCAACTGGTACAAGCGGCACAAACGGACAATCGATTCCGCGGAGTCGAATTCGTGGCGCAGGTATTCGCGACGATCTTGCCCGGATTCGAGTATTTCAACATCGGCCCCGCCATTTCGAGCGATGCGGTCGTTCCGGCCACTTATGTGCTTTGGGCCTTCTTCTACTGCCTCCTTTACACCGGAGTGGCGATTTTTGCCGCCCTGCTCATGTTCGAAGACCGCGACTTGGCATAAGCTTTAGTCAGCCTTGCCTTACGCCAGCCCCGTTTGATTGGCTGGTTTGAGTCAGTCGCTTTCCGACATGCGAAATGATCTTTGTTCGTCTGCGGAACAGTGGCTGAGTCAGTTCTGAGTGTGGGCGGAGACCCCTTGTTGCAAGAGGTGGGTCCGCTGGCACGGCGAGGGGC
>JAIEPU010000064.1 GCA_019748235.1 bacterium | reverse complement strand
GATCGTGCGAGATGACCAGCCGCAGATGCTGAAACTGATCTGTGAGGATCGACCCCTCTTCGAAGAGCTTGCCCGGCAAAAATCGCTGAAGGCGTATTTCAACGACCCCATTGACGAGATGTCTTGCCGCATTCATGAAAAGTTTCGGGGGGTGGTGAAACAGGCGCTGATCGTCGTCGGCTATCCCGCGGAAGACTTAGCAGGCTACGTCGAAGGGACCGGGCTGCCGATCGGACTTCGCAAGCAGGCGCGATCCGGCACCGATTTCAACGTTCGCGATTATCAGCGGGCCGCCGTCGATGTTTATCACGCGGGGGGAGACGCTAGGGGTGGAAGCGGCGTCGTGGTCCTTCCGTGCGGAGCGGGGAAGACGATTGTCGGCATCTGTGCGATGGCCAAACTGCAGAAGTCGACACTGATCCTCACGACCAGCATCACTTCGGTGAAGCAGTGGCACCGCGAAATACTCGATAAGACGGATCTCGATCCTTCACTAGTGGGTGAGTTCACGGGCGAATCGAAAGAAGTCGCCCCGGTGACGCTGGCCACCTACCAGATCGTGACGTACCGACCGAACAAGGCGGAAGATTTTCCGCACTTTGAAATCTTCAATAAGCGAGATTGGGGCTTCATTATCTATGACGAAGTCCATCTTTTGCCGGCACCCGTCTTTCGCGTGACGGCCGATATTCAAGCGCGGCGTCGGCTTGGACTCACCGCGACCCTCGTCCGTGAGGATGGTCGTGAGGGAGATGTCTTCACACTGATCGGTCCGAAAAAGTACGACGTTCCCTGGCGTGTGCTTGAATCAAAGGGATGGATCGCGGAGGCGGAATGTACCGAGATTCGTTGCGCGCTCCCCGAAGACATGCGAATGGAGTATGCCGTCGCCGAGTGGCGACACAAGTTCCGGATGGCGAGTGAAAATCCCGCGAAGATGGAAGTCGTCGAGCGGCTTCTGACCCGCTACTCAGAAAGCCGAGTCCTGATCATCGGTCAGTACTTGCAGCAACTCCGAGCGATGGCCAAGCAATTCAACATCCCCTTGATCACGGGCCAGACAAGTCAGGGAGATCGCGAGGAGCTCTACGGCAAATTCCGTGATGGAACACTTCGTTGCTTGATTCTGTCGAAGGTCGGTAATTTCGCGCTCGACTTGCCGGATGCGAACGTCTTGATCCAGGTATCAGGAACGTTTGGAAGCCGACAGGAAGAGGCACAACGGCTTGGCCGAATTCTGCGTCCGAAGTCCGGCGGCGAGTCGGCTCACTTCTACACGCTGGTCACGCGCGATACCAAAGAACTAGATTTTTCCCACCATCGCCAGCTCTTTCTCACCGAGCAGGGGTACCGCTATGAGATCCTCGACCAAGAGGAGATTCTCATGGGTCCCTGTGATGAGGGTTCCGGCTCCGCGACCTTAGCCTCCAAAGGAAAAGTGAAACAAGGGGCCTAAGTCTGGGTTCCCCGTTAAAGTTGTCGTACTGTTGTCACTCAGGCATTGCCATTCGACAGGTAGGCGTTGCCAGCAGAAACGACTACAAAGATTGTTGCGAAATGCACGACCGAGTTGCCTTGCCGGTGTTGAATTTCGGTAGCGCTCTAGGAGGATCATCCCCTCGGCCGAGTTGCCGGTGTCTATGACGGTGGCGAATCGACGGTTCGGGTGGAATAGATTTTCTCGACAAGGAGTTTTTGCGTGAGCCAATGGAGCGGTGGTTTCGGCCCAGGATCCCGACCTCCGAACGCTCGAATTCCCGTGAAAGTTCATCGAAATGTTTCCCTCGTGCGAACGGCGGATGAAACCGTTTCGCATGAGTTGCTCGCTCGCCCCAAGTTGAGTCGCCTTATCGTGGGGCAGTTGCGTGAAGATGTGTTGTTGATCAAGCCGGGCGTCGTGGATGAAGTCATCGCCGAACTCCGCCGCATCGGACATACGCCCCGAATTTCCGGATCCCCATGACCGAATTGATTTCCGATCCGTACCGTCGAGCCCTCGCCATTTACTCCGAGGAATTGCTCGAATTGGTGGCGACACGATTATCGAAACTCACCCGGGCCAAAAGAACGGGTGAGACGCTTGACTACGTGTTAAAGCAATTGTCCGGCGATAAGCCCCTCGCCAAGATCATCGCCAAACTCGACTCGCCTCACCTATTGGCGCTGTCGATCCTTCGCCGGTCCCCGATGGTCCCTTGGCGATGGGATCATGCACTGAGAATTTTGGAAGCGTCGGGAGTTGTTTCCGCATACACCGTGCTGCAGGAATTACTTGAACTCGGCCTCGTTTACATGCGGCGCACGAGCACCGACGACCCACTCGTCCGGTTCGATGTCGTCACCGGCGTTTCGCCTGAAGGTCTGCCGCTCGTCGCGATTGCCGCCCCTCTGGTCGAACTTCCCCTCGAACTTCCCGAGCCAGGATGTCCTCTAACACCGCGTGAAGCACACGGGGCATGGCGTCACGCGGATGGTTGGGAATGGCCGATGCGTTTGGCCATCCTTTGGCAGTTGGCTTGGCTCGCCCCGATCAAGCGGACGCAGCAAAAGGTACTATTCAAGAGAGATCGTGATCGACTCGTCCTTCATCCACTATTGGCGTCAGACACTCTCGACGCGCTGGTGAAGATTCACGAGCCCGGATTTCTCACCTATCAGTTGGCGATGAATCAAGGGTGGCTTGATCCTCAATCAGACGAACAATCTCCCACCGCGCCCCTTCGCCAGGTTTGGCCCAGCAGCCTTGACGATGTCTTGTTGCAATGCGGACGTGGGTTGGTAACGACTGAAGGGTGGAACGAACTCGGGGGAGAAGCGCCAGTCGGAACCTTCGGATCCGATGTGATCGCCAGCCGTTTCTTCGCCCTCTTTTGGCTGACACTCATCCCTGAGAATTACGGCGCGACGATCGAAGAAATCGCGCAGGGACTCGAGCGAACACTTCCTCCGTGGAACGGAGAGGGAGAGCTGACCGGCCCCCTCCGACAACCAAAAGACCGTTCACAGCTTTGTCTGAAATGGCTGAACGGATTTTTGCTCGGTCCCGCGTACCAAGCAGGGCTCATTGAAGTCGCTGGGGTCGATACGGACGAGACGCTTGTTCGATTGACTCATCTGGGGCGGAAGTTTCTCGGACTTCAAGTCGACCTGCCGGAACGGATGACTTACCCGCAGTCGCTTCTGGTTCAACCGAATCATCAGATCATCGTCTATCGTCAAGCACTTTCGATTGATCTCTTAGTTCAAATTGTTCTCTTCGCGGAGCCGAGAAGTGCGGGTGCGGCGCTGACGTTCGAGATAACTTCAGCGAGTGTTTACCACGGGCTCGAAGCGGGAATGCAACCGGAGCAAATCATTGATTTGCTCAATCAACAGAGTGGTCGACCGATTCCCTCTGGGGTCGAAGAGTCGATTCGAACATGGAGCCAAAAGCGCGAACGACTTTCCATCTATCAAGACGTCTCCCTCTTTGAGTTCGAGCGACCCGAGGATATGAAAGAGGCGATGGAGCGAGGGCTCGTCGGGCAGCCGGTCACCGATCGTATCCTTCTGGTCGAAGGGCAAGAGGGAACGTTCAAGAATTTACGGATCACCGCTTCTCGTGACTATCGGCTCGAGCCGCAACCTTGTGTCGATTGTCTGCCGAACGGGATCTCGCTTGCTGTCGATCTGGAAAAGTCGGACCTCATGCTCGAATCGGAGCTGAAGAGGTTTTCCGATCCGCTCCCCTACACGGACAAGAATGGACGAAGACTCTTTCAAGTCACACGAGACTCGGTCGAGCGCGCGTACGACCTTGGGTTGAGGGCTGATTTCTTCGATCAATGGTTCAAGCAGAGAACGGGGAATGAGCCGCCGGAAAGCGTTCGACTCCTCGTTCGCGCGGTGGCGGGGCTTCGACTTCAAGCGAAGAGCGTGATCGTGCTGGTCGCGGACAGCCCGCTCGTGGCAGATGGATTGATGCAGCACCCACTCACGAGTGAGCTGTTTGCGGAACGTCTGGGCCCGTCAGCCCTAGCTGTCGATGTGGAAACCTTGCCCCAGTTGAAAGCCGCTTTGGGAGAACTTGGGATTTCTCTCGACATGCTTTCCCAGGTGATTGATCTCCGTGCGGGAGATGACACCGCATAGGATTTACACCGTTCGATCGCAGATCCATCGTCTCGAAGGTGTTTTGCTGTCTCGGCTTCCGTGCGAATTGTAAATTTTACACATCCCGGGCGACCGGTGGAGCGACACCGCGTGTTGATCCACCATGGCGGCTGTTCGGCCAATCGCTTTCAATGCTTAATGATCACAGAGGAAGAGGTCGAGTAGCTTCCTAGCCGGCGCTCGCTAACATTACAGAGCGATCTACCGTTGCGTTTAATAACACGGCATGGATGAGTAAGCGAAATGTTCGACCAGATTCCATCGTCAAATTTTGATCCCAGAAATCAGCGCTCGCGCGACTACGCTCGTCAGCGTCAAATGACGTTGGGCGATCTGCTCCTCGAGAATCGCATCATCTTTCTGGAAGGCCCGATCGACGATCACAGCGCCAATCTGACAGTAATGAAGATGCTCTACCTGCAGTACGAAAATAAAAAGCAGGAGATTCACTTCTACATCAACAGCCCTGGCGGATCGGTCACTTCGACGCTGGCGGTGTACGACACCATGCAATTCCTCGAATGTCCGATCGCGACCTACGTCATCGGCATGGCAGCGAGCGGAGCGGCTGTGCTCCTTTGCGGCGGCACGAAGGGAAAGCGATACGCCCTTCCTCACTCGACCGTAATGATTCACCAGCCCCATGGCGGCGTGGGGGGACAAGTCTCCGACATCGAGGTGCAAGTCTCCGAAATCATTCGGATGAAGCACATCATTAACGAAATCATCGCGAAGCATTCTGGTCAGCCCTACGATCGCGTTGCGGCCGACACGGAGCGAGATCGTTATCTGACGGCTCCGCAAGCAAAGGAATACGGGCTGGTGGATGAAGTCCTCGAGCATCTGCCCGACAAGAAGTTCGAGATCCCTGGCTAACACCATTGGGATTTTCGGCGACGACATTTGCAGCAACACAAGATCTGATCGACACGAATTTGACCGTACAAGGAGTGACGTTCATGCCCCTCGTTCCGTACGTGGTGGAAAAGAGCGGCCGCGAAGAGCGGGCGATGGATATTTACAGCCGCCTCCTGAAGGATCGCATCATCTTTCTGGGGACGGCGATCGACGACAATGTCGCCAATCTCATCATCGCACAGCTTCTCTTTTTGCAGTTCGATGATCCCAAGGCGGATATTCACGTTTACATCAATAGTCCCGGCGGTTCGGTGACCGCGGGGCTCGGCATTTATGACACGATGCAATTCGTCACCTGCGATGTGGCGACATACTGCATCGGTCAATGCGCCAGCATGGGAGCGGTGCTTCTCACAGCGGGTGCCAAGGGAAAGCGATACTGCCTTCCGAATTCGCGTGTGATGATTCACCAGCCGCTTGCCGGTTCGGAGGGAACGGCCACCGAACTCGAAATTCACGCTCGTGAATTCCTTCGCTTGAAGAAGCGGCTAAATGGAATTCTGATCCACCATACGGGCCGCAGTATCGACGATATCGAGAAGGATACCGATCGAGACAAGTTCCTCTCGTCAGAGGAAGCGGTCTCTTACGGCTTGGCCGACAAGGTGATCGATCGAATGCCGACTGAAATCATTCCAGCCAAACCGGCCGAGTGATCATCGGTTTCCAAGGTTGGGATGTCAGACCCAGCTCGCAAATCTTGCCGACATTGACGGGCCGAGTTGAAAAACTCGGCCTGCCGCGTTAAGCGGGTCATCTATTCAGGCTCAAGAAGTGACAGGTTGCGAGCCCTCCGGTCCGATTTTGCCGGTTGGGCAAGATCTCGGAAGGAGGAGGCAATTCGGGGTCGTTCGGGGGAAACTCGCTGCAGTCCCCTCTCAAAACCTGGGCAAGCTGGGGCAGTTCCTTTCACAAGCCGATACTGGAGGTAGCCGGGTCGGCTTCTTTGTTTTTCACACCATTGCGCGCACTTCAATAGCCGACCAGCCTCGTGCGAATCAATTCGCACGGACGATTGGGACAAGGATGATCCCTAGGCGGCGAACTCCGTCATGGAGCATGGCAACCGGATGCGCGCGTACCATCGGTGGATTGGATTGACATTGTGCATGGCCACCGGCCTCGTTGGCTGCAAACACCAACAGGTCGTCGAGGCGGAACTGCGCTATCAGAATCGCCGTGTTCGTGAATTGGAGCAAAAGCTCTGCCAGAAGAATGCCGAGGTCCAAACGCTTCAGACGATGGCGGCGGGATGTGAAACGTCTCCCGACGGATTGAAAGATACACCCGATACGATCTATCGCCGCGAGTCGATGAGCCGGGTGGGGCTCGGTTTGACCACCGGGCCGCGCGACCTCGACAAGAACGGCTGCGATGATGCGGTCCAATACAGCATCATTTGCTACGACTATGATGGCGATACTTTCAAGTGCCCCGGCAGTGCCGAGCTTGAGTTGGTTGCCATTCAAGAGAGCGGCGTGCCGATCACCGTTGGGACTTGGCAGATCGCACCGGATCGTCTCCGCGAAACTTGGCGATCGTCGGTCTTGGGCTCGGGTTATCAGATCGTGATGCCTGTCCCTGATCTTCAGCAATCGAAGAAGTGGCAAGCGATCGTGAAGTTCTCGACCTTGGACGGTCGGGTATTCCAGGCATCGAAGGACTTTGAGCTTTCCAAGCCGAAGGCGGGACTCAAGCCTCCGGAGCCCGTGATCCTTCGTGATGGCACCTCGGGAGGAGATGTCGCCCCCCCAGCGGAGTTGCCTGCCGAATCTTCGCCGCTCCGAGAGCTTCCTAAGACCCAGACTGCTCCGACTCCCGAGGAAGGTGTGGAGAACTCTCTTCCGCTCGAGCCAAGTGCTCCCGCGAAAGATGCCGTCTCGCCCGACGTGCCGACATCACCGGTCATTGATGGAAATCCTCAGCCTGCGCTGCCGCCTGCTGTGCCGGAGCCGAAACCGGAGTTACCCAACGTCGAGCCGGCACCGTTGCTGGAACCTCCCGCAGTGAATCCTATCGTGCCGACTCCGCCGAGGCAGACGACATACGTACCGCCCACACTTTCACGTTCGTCGCGCGATTCCATGGTCG
>JAIEPU010000009.1 GCA_019748235.1 bacterium | reverse complement strand
GTGATGGTGGAGCAGGGGCTATTCGACCAATTCCCCTGCGACGAGATTTATGGAATGCACAACTGGCCAGGATTGCCCGTTGGACAATTCGCAGTCAAGTCGGGTTCGATCATGGCATCCTTCGATATTTTTGAAATCATTATCCATGGACGGGGTTCGCATGCCGCGAAGCCTCAACTCGCGGTTGATCCGATCGTCGTCGCCGCGCATTTGGTCACCGCCCTTCAAACAGTCGTGAGCCGCAACGTCGATCCATTGGAGCAAGCGGTGGTGAGTGTCACGCAGATATCCGCCGGCGATACATGGAATGTCATTCCTGAGTCGGCAACCATTCGTGGTACCACACGAAGTTTTCGATCCGACCTCCAAGATCTCATTGAGGATCGCCTTCGTCAGATCGCACAAGGGGTCAGCGAAGCATTCGGCGCGGGGATTGAAGTTCGGTATGAGAGACGTTATCCCGCCACGATCAACGAACCGGGTACGACAAAGAAAGCAGCGAACGCAGCAAAGGATGTCGTTGGCTCGGATCGCGTGTTGCTGAATTTACCACCGTCGATGGGTGCCGAGGATTTCGCATTCATGCTTCAGCGGAGACCCGGTTGCTACATTTGGGCCGGCAACGGTTCGTCGGACGGGAACAGACTTCTCCATAATCCGCATTATGATTTCAATGATGATTTGATTCCGGTGGGAGCTGCTTATTGGATTCGTCTCGCCGAAGGATTACTCGCGGATTGATTTAGAATGTCACATTGAATTCTGCTGATCTTTTCGTGGACCCTGTCATCGTTGCCGATCAAGATAGCCTTTCTCGCCTAAAAGATCCTACCGCTAAACTCTCCCGATCTCTTTTCTGCTAAGGACCACCCACGTGCTTCGACTAAGACACTTTGCACTTATTGCGGGCATCTTATTTTCTATCCAACCATCCCTTGCGAGCCCGCTGTCAGTGAAATTCACCAATGATTCGGGAGTCGCAAACTCGCAAGTTTTCATTGGTTTTGTGGGTTCGAATTTCCTGAATGCGACGAACGCCGCAAATGGCCAATCACTTTCGACGAATCAATTCGGAAGCGAGCATTGGTATTCCCTCGATACTCTTTCGTCGGGGATCAATCTTTCGAATTTCAGCGGGCGCATTTATGTGTGTTACGGATCACCGTGGATCTCAACCCATGCCGGCTATGAGCCATCCCCCATTTCTCCCGCCGATCCGAATTACCACAAGCGATACGACAAAATCGAGTTAACCTACAACGGAAATGCGGCCGATGTCGCTGACACGACTTCCATCGATTACTTCAGTATTCCAATCGAGCTGAACGTCTATCAGGGTGGGCTCAACGGGACGCTCAAAGGATCACTCAGCGCTTCGCCCACAAAAAAGACGGTCGATGCGGTTAAATCATTAACCCCCACTCCAGGATCCGCGGTTGTGACAGACGGGAATGGCGAGTTTGTCAGAGTCATTGCTCCGAATGCCTATCCCCCGTCGCCCGGACTTCCGGCATCGCCTTACGACAATTTCGATCCCTATCTCACATACCTCCGCGACAGCTATTCACCCAGCCATGGCGGAGTGATCGCGACAATCGCGGGACATTTCAACGGAGTGGGACCTGCTCCCGTCACCATGCAAACGAAGGGTCAGGATTATCAGTTCACGGCAACTATCGATTCATCGAAAAACATCATCCTGACAGGGACGGGCTCGCTCATCGGAGGTCATACTCTTCTCTTCAAGTACGAGGACTTGATGAATCCCACGGGGATCTATGGCGCGAATCCCAACTTCTATCTGGATGGTGCTCCCACTATTTTGACACCGCAAAATGACATCTACGGCTGGATGATCGGCGACCTGCTTGCCGGCTTGAACATAGGGGCGATCGGTAGCACCGTCGTCATTAACGGTGTTCAAGTTGGTCAGATGCAGAGCCAGCAGTGGTTCACGCTCAACAAATTATTCGATGGATTGCAGCCGAGTCATCCTGATTTCTACAACCAGTGGGCCGCTCAAATGAGCAGAGTTTCGGACGCGTACAATTTTGCGTATTCCGATCGCTTTGCTCACGTTTTGGCACCACTGAATCCGTCAGCGGTTGATACGCTCGAAATCAAACTCATCGGGAGCACGGCTGTTCCAGAAGTGCCGAGCTCACTACTGCTCGGTGCGGCTGGATTTGGTTTTGGATGCACCGTCATTGCACGCCGGCGATGCCAGATGAGCGTGCGATAAACAATCCTTATTTGGCATCATTCGGAATCAGAAAACTCAAATGATGAGAGGAATGAATCTGAATGATGTCGTTCCAGGCGGCTTTGTCCATGGCGCCTAGAAGTGGATGACCGTGCGTGGAACCCTTGAAGTATTCGAAAGACTTCAGGTCGCTTCGAAACTTTTCGATCGCCTTGGATTCATCGTGGGCAGGGCCAGGAAGCCACCATTTGGGGACTTTGATATTGGCCTTCATGCGCCGCTTCTTGCGGGTGTAACTAATCAACAGGGGGCCGATGACCTTTCGAAGAATCCAGGGACCTTTGCGGTTCGATCCCTTCACGGCCGTTCGAGCTCCCTCTCCTAAATGGTCGAGAATTTGGGAGAGGTCCCATTTTCCCAGCCGCTTGTAGCCGACACGGTGAAGATGATCGACGTCTTCGAGAATTTCCTCGAAGGAGTGGAAGTCGAGTCGGCGACGATGAGGGCGGTCATTGCTCATGGGTGCATCTCCAAATTAGAAGCTCACTCTATTCGAACGGCCTGCTGTTTTAAACCGGCAACTGAGAGTCTTGATCCGAGACTTGGCGGTATCCGGCTTGGCGCGGAACGTTTTACCTCTAAAATTGCGAAACCCGAATTCAGATTCGGGGTAAGCCGGAGATAGGAATAGAATTCGGCCTGTCCTATTTCGCGAGGTTGGCCGGGCGATGGCACATTGCGTTAGCCGAGGCCAATCAAGCGAAGTCGACTCTCGGTGGAAATTCGCACTGTTTTCCCATCTTTCGTGCGAGTTTCGGATGCCGGAATACTTTCGGAGGAGCCACCAGATGCGTGGGTTCGCGATTCTCTTCAGTCTTGCAGCGATAAGCTTGTTCACCGGCGGATCGGCTCGTGGAGCCGAGGAACTGGTCGGAAAAAAAATCGCCGACTTCAAGCTTCAAGACTTTCGGGGGGAGTGGCATGCCCTCAAGGGGATTGATCAAAATCACCTCGTCGTGGTTGCTTTTGTCGGCACGGAATGTCCCCTGGCAAAGCTTTACGGCCCCAGGCTCTCGGAGATGTCAAAGCAGTACGAGGCGAAGGGGGTAACTTTCCTCGCCGTTGATTCCAATCGTCAAGACGCCATCACGGAACTCGCCCATTACGCACGAGAGCACGAAATCTCGTTCCCTGTTTTAAAGGACGTGGGGAATGTCGTGGCCGATGCCTTCGGAGCGACGCGCACTCCAGAAATCTTCCTTCTCGATAGAGAGCGGGTCGTTCGCTATCACGGCCGAGTCGACGACCAGTATGGTGTCGGCTTTATTCGGCCGGAGGCGACCAGCAAGGATCTGGTGAAGGCGATCGACGAAGTCCTCGAAGGGAAGCCAGTCAGCACTGCTTCGACTCAGCTTCAAGGTTGTTTGATCGGCCGAATCCGCACGGAAACAGCATCGACTGATGTTACCTACTCGAATCAGATCGCTCGAATTTTCCAGAAGCGTTGCCAGGAATGTCACCGTGAAGGAGAGGTCGCTCCCTTCGCTTTGAACGGATACGAGGATGCCGCGGGCTGGGCCGACATGATTGCGGAGGTCGTGCGCGAACAGCGGATGCCTCCTTGGCATGCGAGTCCCGAACATGGTGACTTCGTGAATGATGCACGCATGACGGACGAGGAAAAGGAACTCGTTTACCAATGGGTCAAAGCGGGCGCACCCCAAGGTGATCCTAAGGATTTGCCGAAGCCGGTGGAATACGCGAAAGGATGGCGAATCCCGAAACCCGATTTGATCTTAGAAATGGCGGAGGACTACAAAGTACCCGCCGAAGGGGAAGTTCCTTACCAGTACTTCGTCATGGATCCAAAGCTGACGGAGGACAAATGGGTCGTCGCTGCCCAATGCGTGGCGGGTAACGCGGAAGTCGTGCACCACATCATTGCGTTTGTCGTCCCTCCCGAGTCAGCCAAGGACCTCGACGTGGGTCATTTCTCGGCGGGGGGGCGTCCTCCCGGTCCGCGATTTGGAGGTTCAGAGGATAGTGGACGCCGGCGACCACCTCGAGATCGGGACCAGGCGGATGGTGGCGCGGAGCGTCCGAGGTATCAAGGAGGCCCGCGCGGTGGTGATGGTTTCCGACGTCCTGGTTTGCCGGGTGACATGAATAAGCGAATCGCGATCATGCGATCGTGGTTCACGAATTATCTGGTGGCAATGGCTCCAGGAACGCCTCCGATGATTCTTAACGACGGTATGGCGAAGAAGCTTCCGGCCGGATGCAAGATCGTCTTCCAATCGCACTACACGCCAAGCGGCAAAGCCCGTGTTGATAAGTCGAAGATTGGGTTGGTCTTTACCGATCCGAAGAACGTCAAACGTGAAGTCGTCACGAGAAACGTTCTGGAACAGCAATTCGAGATCCCTCCGTACGATGGAAATTATGAAGTAAAGGGCTCGCTCCGTTTTCGTGAGGACACGCTGCTGCTGGAGATGTTCCCGCATATGCATCTGAGAGGAAAGTCATTCTCTTACACGGCCGTCTACCCCGACGGGCGGCGGGAAGTCCTGCTGGATGTGCCTCGCTACGATTTTGGTTGGCAAAATATCTATACGTTCCGCGAGCCGAAGCTGATGCCTCGAGGGACGACACTCGAATGCGTGGCTCACTTCAACAATTCGGCTGACAATCTGTCGAATCCTGATCCTGGTGCATCGGTCCGATTCGGTGACCAGACTTGGGAAGAGATGATGATCGGCTTCTTCAACATGGCGCGGGCCAAAGAAGGGCCGTATCGAAACAACGAAATACCTCGCCGTGATCAGTTTGTAAAACTCGTGAAAGACGGCGCGGTACCCGTTCCCGCGGAATTGAAGAGACGGGCAGAGAAAGCCCTCGAATCGGAAGATGATTTCAACCGATTCTGGGACGAGATCGCCAACGTCATGCCACAACTCGATCGCATCGACATCGGCGTGGCCGATGGTTTGACCTTCCGTTTCGGATGCATCGCACAGGCAGAAGAGTTGCCCAGCACCTTCAAGATGAAAGAGCTTCCTCCACAGGTGTCAGCGATGGGCCCGGCTCTGGGACTCTATCAAATGGCAATCAAGCGAAAGATGGTCGTCAACGACGATCCTTCGCAGGTGAAGGGAATCGAGATGCAAATCTTCACGCGGATCATGCCCTCGTCGGTTCACATTCCGGTCCGGTATCAAGGGAAGCCGGCGATGCTGAACTTCTGGAGCATGGACCCGAAGGCATTTTCGCCGGAAGCGGTTACATTCCTGGAACAGGTGGGAGAGATCGTTTATCCGAACAAGGCAACGGCTCAGGCCGCAGCCCCTTAATCAAAACGATCTTGATCGAGACCTAATTGATTTCTGTGAGGTGGAGCAGTGGAGCCGTCATGGGCTCGAAAGCTCCACCTTTCTTCTTTTGATTCGTATGAAGAGTTGCTTCCTCGCCGCACTCGATGAATCGCACCATATCTTTCACTTCGATCCGCTAGAAGGGACCTAGGGAAACCTCTAGTCCCTCTCCATCTATGTCCATTGGCTGATGACATTTGGAATCGCGTGCTACCTTTGCCGGGCATTTCGCCGCCCTAAAGAAGGTATTCTGACCCCTATTTTCGGGATAACTATGGGCGGAACGCATACTCCTCTCGATCTTGTTTGGGTGCTTCTCTGTTCGGCGCTGGTCATGCTGATGCAGGGTGGATTCTGCTTTCTCGAAAGCGGGCTCGCTCGCTCTAAGAGCAGCATTAACGTCGCCATCAAGAACCTTTTTGACTTCTGCATCGCCGGTCTCGCCTTTTGGCTCATCGGCTTCGGAATCATGTTTGGTACGAGCGCGTGGGGTATTATCGGTTCACCCAGACCGCTCCTCACTGGTGATGTCGAAGCTTGGACGCTCACCTTCTTCATTTTTCAATTCGTCTTCTGCGGGACGGCAACGACGATCGTATCGGGCGCGGTTGCCGAGCGAATGCGTTTCTCGGCCTACCTTTGCATTTCGTTATTAGTCTCTGCCGTTCTCTATCCGGTCTTTGGACACTGGGCATGGGGAGGAGCGGACGGCCAAGGAGGAACGGGATGGCTCGCGAGGATCGGCTTCATTGACTTTGCGGGTTCAACGGTCGTCCATTCGGTGGGGGGATGGATTTCGCTCGCGGCGGTCTTACTCTTGGGGGCGCGCGTCGGTCGATTTGGCAAAGATGCTCGGCCGATGCACGGCCACAATCTCCCCATGGCGACGCTTGGCGTCATGCTTCTTTGGTTTGGATGGTTCGGATTCAATGGAGGCAGCACCCTTTCCGTAACCAACAAGATTCCCCTTATTCTGTTGAACACAAATCTCGGCGCAGTGGCGGGCGGCATCGCGGCCTTAGGCATCTCCTGGTTCGTTTTGAAGCGTCCGGACGTGACGCATCTGATGACTGGCGTCGTGGCGGGACTCGTCGGAATCACGGCTGGTTGTCACATCATCGACCCGTGGGCAGCGGTCGTCATCGGAGCAACCAGCGCGCTCCTTTGTTTCGGTGCCTCGTTGTTGCTCGAAAGGCTTGAGATCGATGACGTGGTCAACGCATGGCCGACCCACGCGGTCGCTGGTACTTGGGGAACCATCGCGCTCGCGCTCTTTGCATCGACAGAAAGTTTTGGAACTGGGTTGACGCGATGGGAGCAGCTCGGAGTCCAAGCACTGGGGTCATTATCTTGCTTTGGTTGGGCATTCGGCGTTGGGTATGTCGCATTGAAACTGCTCAACGTGTTCGTTCCCCTTCGAGTCTCTCTCGAGGACGAAGTCGTCGGCCTGAATGTTGCCGAGCACGGAGCGCAGACGGAACTTCTCGAATTATGGAGCGAGATGCACTCCCACCGAGTCAATGGAAAACTCACACATC
>JAIEPU010000315.1 GCA_019748235.1 bacterium | reverse complement strand
CGAGCCGATTCGGAGCACTCTGACCCTTTCCTCTCATTGATCAGCTCCTCATGAAACGATACGACAAGGGCCGAACGGCTGATTAATCGTTTCGATGCATTGGGGCAGATTTTGAACAAGCCGCTTTCGAAGAACGGCATCGTGGATGCGATCCCGGCAAATGGATTTCTGCAACGCTTTTTCAGCATTCGTCGTGACGAACTTGGACTGATTTTAGTCTCCGCCTTCTTTTTCTTTTGTGTGCTCGCCGGAATCATGATCCTGCGACCAGTTCGCGACGCGCTCGGGACGACCCGAGATATGGAGACCATCCGGTGGCTCGTCGTCGGAACGGCGCTCACCTCCCTGATGGTCAATCCGATTTTCGGATGGCTGGTGAGTCGATTTGTCCGGCTCACCTTCATCACCGTGACATACTCATTCTTCGCCACGAGCCTCGTCGGCTTTTATCTGCTCCTCAGGTTTGCCCCTGAAGCGGTCGGAGAAACGACCGGCCAAGTCTATTTTGTATGGCATAGCGTCTTCAATCTATTCTGCACTGCGGTGTTCTGGGCATTGATGGCGGATCAGTTCTCCCTCGAACGAAGTAAGCGTTTGTTCGGCGCAATCGCGATGGGGGGAACTCTTGGTGCAATTGCCGGCCCTTGGTTGGCCAGAACTTTGGTCACTCCGTTTGGAACTCCCGCCCTATTGCTCGTCGCCGCCGGGTTTCTTCTCTTGGGAATCGCCTCGGCCTGGATCATGTCATTTCTTCAGCCTTCAGCATGGGCGAACCAAGAGGCGGTCCTCGATCGATCCGTCATTGGAGGAAGTCCATGGGAAGGTCTGATCGCGATACTGCAATCTCGTTATCTGTTCGGAATAGCCGTCTACAATTTACTGACGTCCGTGCTCTTGACATATCTCTACCTCACCCGCCTGCAGATGGTGAGTGGACTCGGCGGAGATACCAATGCTAGGACGCTCACCTTTGCGAACCTCGACCTCATCACTCAAGGAACAACACTTCTCTTGCAACTTCTCGTCTATAGCCGCTTCATTAAAAGCCTCGGCGTCACGACCGCCTTATTCTTGTTGCCGGCGATGATTGCTTTTGGATTCGTCGGTCTATCCCTCGTCGGTTCATTGATGGCTCTCGTAATATTTGAAGCTATCTCTCGAGCGGTCGGGCACGCGATCATGACTCCCGCGCGTCACACGCTCTTTACCGTTGTCAGTCGGGAAGACAAATACAAGTCGAAAGCACTCACGGATACCTTCATTCTCCGGAGCGGCGACGTGATCGGCGCCTGGACCGAAGGACTCATTTCCCGCAAGCTCGGGCCCCAACTCGCTAGCTTTGGCGCCGGCGTGTCATCAAATCTGTTGGCTCTCGCCGTCGTGGCAACGCCCCTCGCGTTGGCATGGGCGATGGTCGGCCTCATGATTGGTCGAAAGCAAACATTGCTCGCCGCATCGGAAGGCGATCGGCAGGAGTGATCAGCGCCTGTTTCCAAATCGCATTTCAACTCTCTTTCGATGAACCCTGCTTTCGTAGGTCGCACCTGCAAACTTGCTTGCCGGTCGGGATGGTCGGAACGGATTGCCTTATTCTCCGGATTCACTGTGCTCGTTGACCTCTATGCCGTTTTGCCAATTATGCCGAACGGCTCATCTCACGTGCAGCCCATGCACTATGATCTGGAAGTGTCAACGAAGAGCGCTGGGGGGAACTCGGGAATGAATAACTCGCTGGTTGCCAGCGTATCGAAGTTCTCGAACGGGACCCTGGTTCTTCGGGTGTTGGGCGATCTTGATATCGACATCGAACTCATTGCGCGGCAAATCGGCGTCAACAATGTCGCAAGCAAATCACTCAAGTCAAGCAGTTCCGGGGCAACAAGCGAAACCGAACTTCAATTAGACATCGACAATCCCCTCCCCCTATTGACGCAAATACATGACTACCTGAATTCGATTGGCTATCAGATGAATGATGATATTCTCGGTTCCTCCGCCAGTCACTAGGTTCTCAAACTCGATGATTCGATTTATGCATCAGATTCCAAATTCAATCACTTGAACGCATATTCTCAGATCAACGAATCATTCACCCAGTCACCAAAACCCTTGCCGAATCATCCACTACACGCAGGGCTGTGGAGTGATCCAGATTTGACCAACCTGATCATCATGCGACCAAATCAAGTTAGGTCCGGAAAACCATCTCACTTCAAACGACTTCGCGAAGGTCGCAGGGATCGATCTTGGTAAAATCATGGATCAGTAAATCCCGGTTGACGTCCACTTCGACCTCTGAGACGCAAGATGCACGATTCAAATGAACGAGGAAATCGACTCCGTATTGCCGCGCTCGCTTCCGACGGTGAGATGGAAGAATTGACCGCGGGATTCAATTGGTCCGCTACCCCCGTTGGCCCGCTCGCCGACTGGCCCCAAAGTCTTACCACGATCGTTCGCACCATGCTGGCGAGCCGGTACGCGATGTGGCTTGGGTGGGGGCCGGATTTCACGTTCTTTTACAACGATGCATACGCAAAGATGACGCTTGGTCCGAAGCACCCTTGGGCTTTGGGTAAGTCCGCTCGTGAAGTTTGGGCGGAGATTTGGTCTGATATCGGCCCTCGTGCTGATTCCGTGCTGCAAACGGGGAAAGCTACCTGGGATGAAGGACTACTCCTCTTTCTGGAGCGAAACGGTTTCCCGGAGGAAACTTATCATACGTTCTCTTACAGCCCCGTCCCTGATGATGCCGGCAATGTCGGCGGTTTGCTCTGTGTCGTCACGGAAGATACCGATAGGACTATCGGCGAGAGGCGATTACGAACGCTGCGCGAACTTGCTGCTCGTACGATCGATGAAGCAAAATCGGCTGCCGATGCCTGCCGGACCGCGGCCGAAATACTCGAACATAATCCACGCGATGTTCCTTTCGCTGCACTCTACTTAATCCATGATGACGGAAGGAAGGCCAGCCTAACGGGAGCAGCAGGCATTGAGGCGAACAGTTCTATCTTTCCTCCGATAGCGGATCTGTCCTCACCAGAAGCCCTATGGCCCTTCAAGGAAGTGCTTGAATCCAATCATGGTGTTATCGTGCCGGCATTGGCCGAGCGATTCGAATCCATACCGCAAGGACCTTGGCCTGATCCTCCGCAACAAGCGATCGTGCTGCCCATGTCTAAACCAGGCCAAACGCATCTTGCCGGTTTTCTGGTCGCGGGACTGAGTTCCAGGCGTCTGTTCGATGATAGTTACAGTGGTTTTCTCGACTTGCTCGTTGCCCAGATTGCAACAGCCCTGTCGAACGCCAGAGCCTACGAGGAAGAGAAACGGCGTGCCGAAGCGTTAGCAGAGTTGGACCGGGCCAAAACGATATTTTTTTCGAACGTCAGCCATGAATTTCGCACGCCGCTCACGCTCATCCTCGGTCCGATTGAAGATATGCTTCATTCATTCGGGAGCGATGACAACTCCGGCAATCGCCGGCTTGTGGAGGTCGTTCATCGAAATGCACTTCGTCTTCAACGATTGGTGAATACGCTACTCGACTTTTCACGCATTGAAGCCGGTCGAATGAAAGCCACGTTCGAACCGGTCGATTTCGCGATCTTCACTGAAGAACTCTCCAGCAACTCTAGGTCGGCATGCGAAAAGGCAGGTCTCACGCTGACCGTCAACAAGGACTCTATGAATCAAAGGGTCTTTTTGGATCGGCAACTGTGGGAAAAGATTGTTCTGAATCTATTGTCGAACGCATTCAAGTTCACTTTCACTGGTGGAATAACTGTTTCCATCACCAGTGATGATCAGTATGCCCAATTATCGATTAGCGATACGGGTATCGGAATTGCACCCGAGGAATTACCTCACCTCTTCGAGCGATTTCACAGAATCGAGAACGCGAAAGGGCGAACGAACGAGGGAAGCGGGATCGGACTGGCAATGGTCCATGAACTCGTCAAACTCCATGGGGGAACAATATCAGTAACGAGTGAAGTCGGCCAAGGGAGCACGTTCATTGTTTCCATCCCTTTCGGAACAAACCATTTACCGAGCGAACAAATCCGACAAGCACCCAGTTCTTTGTCCAATTCCGCATCCCATTCCCTAGTGGAGGAGGCAATTCGCTGGCTGCCCGACAGCAACAATTCGTTGTCAATGGAGATCGATGAGCCGCTTGAAAACATTCCCCAATCTCTCGCGTCGGAAGGGATCGGCTTTCGTCCATCTAGGATTCTTGTGGCAGATGATAACGCCGACATGCGGCAGTATCTTCATCGTCTCCTGTCAGGTCGATACCAGGTCGAAACGGTATCTAACGGAGCTGCGGCCCTCCTATCTATTCAATCTCATCCACCCGATTTGGTGTTGTCAGATGTAATGATGCCTCAATTGGACGGATTCGGATTGATCAAGGAACTCCGGGCGGATCTTCAGACCGCAGGTATTCCAGTCATTCTTTTATCCGCGAAATCCGGAGAAGAAAGCCGCGTTGAAGGAATGCAGGCAGGAGCTGACGACTATCTATCGAAGCCCTTCAGCGCGAGAGAGCTTTTAGCTCGCATCCAAGCTCATTTGCAAACGGCACAGTTCAGGCAAGAGGCGAATCGTCTGTTACGCGCCAGTGAGGAGAGATTTCAACTTTTCATGAATCACAGTCCCGCTAGCGCGTACGTCAAAGATTCTGAAGGTCGATACATCTTCGTGAATCGAACTCTAGCTGAGGGTGCGGGCATTGAGGTATCTAAATGGATCGGAAGGACGGATTTCGAATTATTTCCCTCTTCTGAGGTGACACCTATCCGCCAAAACGATCTGAAGGTTTTGGAATCGAAGCAGACAATGCGGTTTGAGGAAACTGCCAATCGCTCTGATGGGGTACATCACTATTTGTCGTTCAAATTCCCTCTGCAGGATCGCAACGGTGATTGGCTTGTGGCGGGAATGTCCTTGGATGTAACGGAACAAAAGCATGCGATCGAAGCGCAAGGTCAATTAGCGGCCATCGTCGAATCTTCACAGGACGCGATCGTTAGTAAGGATCTGAACGGCATCATCACGAGTTGGAACAAGGCTGCTGAACGACTCTATGGCTACACCGCCGACGAAATCATCGGGCGATCGATCTCTCTTCTCATTCCAGAAGACCATTTCGATGATCTGGAAAGGATCATGGAGCGCTTCCGCAAGGGAGAGAATACGGAACATTTTGAGACGGTTCGACTAGCAAAAGACGGACGCCGAATCGATGTATCGATCGCCGTATCACCAATCCTTGATGCGGATGGAAACGTGATTGGTGCGTCCAAGATTGCTCGTGACATCACGAATCAAAAACTTGCCGAGGCAGCAATACGAAAAAGCGAAGAACGATTGGAAGCGGAACTAGAGGCGATGAACAAGCTGCATGCCCTCAGCAGTCGATTATTGTCGACCGTTGACCTGCGGGCCGCACTTGACGATGTTCTGGTCAGTGCAATTGAGACTTGCTCCGCGGATTTCGGAAACATTCAGCTACTCAATGCACAGAACAACACGCTGGAAATAATCTGCCAACAAGGCTCAACCGAGGATTTCATCCGACATTTTCAAGTTGTTCCGTTGAACGACGGCTCTGCGTGCTCCCGCGCCCTAAAATCGGGCAAGCGTGTGATGATCGAAGATGTCGAATCCGATTCCGACTTTTACCCCCACCGCGCGATCGCGGCGTCCGCCGGTTTTCGATCTGTTCAATCCACTCCCCTAAAAAGTCATGATGGATCAATCATTGGGATGCTTTCAACGCATTATCGCCACCGATCCTCCATCTCCGAACGTGATGAGCGATTACTCGATTTATATGCGAGGCACGCTGCGGATTTCATTGAGCGGCTCAAATACGAAGAAGCTCTGAAAGAGGCCGACCGGAGAAAGGACGAGTTCCTCGCGACTCTCGCTCATGAGCTTCGCAATCCTCTTGCTCCTCTTCGGAACGGTTTACAGATCATTCGCCTGGCCGAGGATGATCCGACGGTAATTGAACAGGTTCGAACGATGATGGAGCGGCAGCTCGCTCAGATGGTGCGACTCATTGATGACCTGTTGGATCTGAGCAGAATCAGCCGTGGGAAAATCGAACTTCGGACGGAAATTACCGATGTGATGAAGATTATTCACCAAGCTGTCGAGACGAGCCGCCCGAATCTGGAACACGCGGGACACAAGCTTCATCTTCATCTGCCGGAAAGTCCGCTTTATGTTAATGCGGATATGACACGACTCGCCCAGGTGTTTTCAAATCTGTTGAACAATGCCGCGAAGTATACCAAAGGCGGAGGGGTAATCGATCTAAACGTCACCTGCTGCGAGAACGAAGTTCGGGTTTCCGTTCGAGATAATGGACTTGGAATTCCGCCTGAAATGCTCCCCCACATTTTTGAGATGTTCACCCAAGTCGATCGTAACTTAGAGTGGTCACAAGGAGGGCTTGGAATAGGACTGTCCATTGTGAAGCAACTGATCAACATGCACCAGGGTCGTGTCCAGGCAATGAGCGACGGCCCCGGCAAGGGGAGCGAATTCATCGTCATCTTACCCAGGGTCGAAGCACCGACTCCGATTGCCTCCTTGTCCGCCTCCCCACCTCGATCACCCGATAAACGTCGGGTTCTTATCGTGGATGATAATGTAGACGCCGCCTCGAGCTTGGCGCTCATGCTTGATTTCATGGGGAATGAGACTCGAATTGCTCATGATGGCCAGCGAGCGATTGA
>JAIEPU010000222.1 GCA_019748235.1 bacterium | reverse complement strand
TAGGCAATCCCCGCTCGGCAGGCGATAGGATTTCCGCCAAAGGTAGAGGCATGCAATCCGGGTTTGAGCGAAGCGGCCACATGCGGCTTGGCGACCAATGCGCCAGCGGCAATTCCTCCTGCCAACCCCTTCGCGAGCGTGATAATGTCCGGTTCGATTCCAGAATGTTGGAAGGCGAACCAATTACCGGTCCGTCCCATGCCGGTTTGGACCTCATCGAGAATCAGTAACAGTCCCTTGTCGTCGCAGAGCTGGCGAAGGTCCGGCAGGTAGGAAGCAGGCGGAATGTTGACGCCTCCTTCACCTTGAATCGGCTCTACCATGATGGCGGCAGTTTCCTGGTCGACACTCTTGCTCATCGCGTCGATGTCGCCGAACGGGACGTGCCGAAATCCTGGGAGCAGTGGGCCGAATCCCTGTTGATACTTGGGTTGGCCGGTGGCGGCGATGGCACCGGCGGTCCGGCCATGAAAGCTGTCGAGCGCTGTGATGATCTTGTAACGGGGGTTCGAATGTGCCCGCGCGAGCTTGATCGCCGCCTCGTTCGCCTCCGCGCCACTATTGCAGAAGAATACCTTTCCCTCGAAGCTTCGTTGAACCAGTGCTTCGGCAAAGCGTCCCTGTGGCTCCATGTACCAGGTGTTAGGTACATGAATCAGCGTGCCGACTTGCTCGCGGACTGCCTCGACGATCTTGGGAGGGGCGTGGCCGATCAGGTTGCAGCCCCAGCCCGGAAAGAAGTCGAGGTATCGATTTCCCTCGGCATCCCAGATTTCAGAGCCCTCTCCTCGAACGAGGCAGGCGGGATATCGAGTGTAATTTCCGATCACATAGCGATTGAAGAGTTCGATCGTCTCTTGAGAGCTAAGAGTCGCGGTGCTTTCCATTTTCCAGATCCTTCGTCACGGCCAGGAAATTCACCCCTGCTGGCCTTCGTATGCAATCTCACCGTAAACGATCGCCCGTTGTTTCAACCTCGCCTTTTGGATGATCCGTCGAATCAAATCATGCGAGAACCGTTTTGTTTTCGCCACGATTTAATGGGTGCTTAAGTTCCCTTGAGGGAAGTGCTTAAGATATAGGAGGACAACGAGCCGACCACTGTAAGCCACCCCAAACCAGGGCTGTGAAAGTCATTCGGGTTCGGAGGAGGTCCGAAGCGAGGATGAGCGTTATCTCGGCCTGATTTCGGTTCCGACGCCGCTGTCGGTGTAGATTTCGAGCAATAGGGAGTGCTTCACTCGGCCGTCGATGATGTGGATCTTGCCGACGCCGGCGTTAAGGCATTCGAGGCAGGCTTCAACTTTGGGAATCATGCCGCCCCGGATAGTACCGTCCGCGATCCGATCGCGGCATTCACGACTCGTCAAACTGGAAAGGAGCGAGCTTTCATCTTCTTCATCGGCCAGAATGCCAGGTGTATCACTGATGAAAACGAGTTTCTCCGCGTGGAGGAACTGTGCCACCGCAGAGGCGGCCGTGTCCGCATTCACATTCAGTAGTCCGCCGTCGTCTTCGTCAATGGCCAGCGAAGGGATAACAGGAATGACGCCGGCGTGAAGAAGTTTCCGAAGGCGCGATTCTTCCATTCGCGTCACCGCGCCCACACGGCCGAGATCAATTCGCTCGCCGTTATCCTCGGCATCGATCTTCGTGCCATAGAGGATATTGGTCGTTCGATGATGGAGCGGCATCGCCCAACCGTGCATGGCCTCAATGCGCCGAACGATCTCCGCCGAGATTTGCTGGGTCAACACGTCGCTGACAATTTCAAGTGTCCGAGGATCGGTGTACCGACGACCTTGAACGAATCGGGGTTGGATACCCGAATCCTTCATCGCTGAAGAAATCGCCTTTCCGCCACCATGAATCAGGATGGGTTGAAGACCAACCGTTTCCAGGAAGAGAACATCCTGCAAGGTGGAATCCAGCATATCGTCGTACTCGAGGACACTTCCTCCGAGCTTGATGACGACCGTCTTTTGGCGGAACTTACGGATATAGCCGAGAGCTTCAGTGAGTACTTCGGCCTTCCGGATGGCTTCTTCAACCATGGTGTGTTCGATCGTCGCTCCCTCCGAGTTGAAAAATCCTGGCAAATTTGCCCGATCAAATGGTGGCGCTAAGTATTGCGCCCGTCATCGAGAAGTCAAAGTGCAAACAATAGGGATTAGGGTCAATGTCGATCGACAAGGTTCAAACGAATTTTCAGTGAAATTTCCGTCGGTCCTTTCCTCGGAAAGAGCAATGACGTGCTTCCATCATCTGGGGTTCAAAGAAAATCCTGTGACTTTTGGAAAATTCTTTTCGACAGAATGCACGTGTTTTTGCAGGTCAAATGAAATCGTTATCTTTTGGACTCACCAAAACTATGTGATTTGGGCTAGACATGACACTTGTAACGATTACCATCTTGAAAGCAATTCACGAGGAGGTTTGGGCTGGCGCAAGCACGTCATCAGCCCAAGCATGTGGAGTTCGACGAAGATGAAGAAATCGCTCACGTTCTGTTTTTTCACGGCATTAGCGTTCGCTGCGAGTCCCGCGGCCGCTCAAGTCGCGCTCGATCTCGATGGTCCGGGACCACTGTTCACATCGAAGTTGGTCTCGCCGAACGGCTTGATCGATCTCGATGAAGGGAACATGGTGATTCTCGGGGCAAAGCCTGTCCTGCAGGGTAACATTCCCCTTCCAGGAGCAGTATTCCAGGCTTACTTCCAAACAGCCGTCACGAACGTCGTCTATAACGACGGGTCGCAGTCCGCACTTCCGCAGTTCGATTTCCTTCCATTCTTTACCGCCCAGGAAATCACCGCTCAGTTCGCGATTCCACTCCTCTACACGGGACTAGATGGGAACGGTCGGCTCAATCTCGAAGTGGCGAATACGGGCGCGAACTTCGTTAACTTCTACTACGACTCAAGCAAGGACGCCAATATTCCTGCTGGCACCGGCTTCGGAGATGGGACGAACATCCTGTCGGGAACCTTCGTGAATCTCGACTTCGGAGTTTCTCCGACTCTCACGAGTGCGAGCATCTTTGAGGCGACCGCGACGGTGAACTACTACGATCCGGCTTTCTTCTCGGTACCGCTTCAACTGGCAGTGGTGTTGCGACTCGATCTCGATGGACTGGTCAAGATCCCACCGCAGATCCCGAACTCTGCTCAAATCGTCGGTTACACGCCGAACAACAGTGATTTGCTGGGAAGCTTGGACCTGACGGCCAAGGTGGTTCCCGAAGCATCAAGCATGATCATGGTGGGGCTCGTGGCGACCGGTGGGCTTCTCGGAATGTACCGTCGTCGTCGGAATGGCTAATTTGAAATTTCGCTCGCTTCAGCGTTTATTGACGAGTGAATAGCAAAATGGCCTGCGGATATATCCGCAGGCCATTTTCATTTTCTTGGTCATCAGCGAACATAAAGAATCAACTAACGATCCCAACCCCCTTGTTCTCGAAGCGTCTCTACCAGTTTGGCCGCTCGTTCTTTGAGTTGCACATAATCTGTCTTCGCGACTCGATTGAGTGGAAATTGGCCCGGTTCGATGATCTCGTAATGGCTCGGCCTCATATAGGCAGCGATCTCGCGAGCATGCGATTCAAGGTCATCGAGCGTTAGTTCGGCATCGCTATGGCGTTCGACGAACAGCACGATTCCCTCCGTGAATACCTCGTGCGCCGCGCCGACTGCGCCGCAAGCAGATACTTTGGTCTTTAGAGAGGCGAAGTGTTCCTCGACTTGCGCCGGGTAAACTTGGTAGCCCTTTGGTTTGATCACCAGTTTGCTTCGGCCGGTGAAGTGGAGTCCGTCCCGATCCTTGAATCCTAGGTCGCCCGTGTAGCAAACGCCGTCGGTGGAGACGGTCTTTCGGTAAGCCTCTTCATTGTTGACGTAGGCGATGAAGACTTGTGGCCCCGAGAAGCAAATCTCTCCGATTTCGCCGTCGGGAAGAACATCACCGGCCGTGCCATCTTCATTCATCGGCTTTCGAATGGTGAGAGGGGTGATGGGCATATCGTGCCCGACGCTCGAAGCAAGTTCCTCGACCGTTCCCCCTAGCTTTGAATAGGTGACGAATCCTGCCATCTCTGTCAGTCCGAGGCCGGTCCCAACATTGGGGCACATTTCCTTCAACTTTTCGATGAAGGGAATTGTCACCTGCTGACCGCCGTAGAGGATGAATTCGAGAGAGGAGAGATCGTAGTCATTGTAATTTGGTAGTCGCCATTGCATCGCGAACATGGCGGGGATCTGGCCCATGACCTGGACCTTGTATTTCTGAATCGCATCGAGCGTTTTTTCGGCGTCGAAGAGACGCAAGACGATCGCCGTTCCACCGACGAAGAATGCGGTCATCAACTGTTCCGCCTGGCAACCGACGTGCGACGGAGGCAAATTGACCAGCATTCGTTCGGCCTGATCCATCCCCAGTCCTGTCGCGAGGCACATGTTCTGGCTTGTAATGTTTCGATGCGATTGCAAAGCGGGCTTGGGAAAGCCCGTCGAACCGGTCGTGTAGATGACCTGTGCTCCGTCAGATTCGGTCACCTCTTTGGTTGCCTTGATAAATCGCTCATATGTGGGAGACTTCGTGGGATCGGCGACATACGGCAATACTTCACCCATCATGGTCAGCGCGGAAATCGCCCCGGAAATGGTCTCTTCGGGCGGCGAAAACTGCATGAGGCACTCGACGTAGGGACACTCCTTTTGGACCAACTGTCCTAGAGGACGAAAGTCCGCGTAAGGAGTATTTCCAAGGAAGGCGAATCCCTTCGCTTTAATGAGGCCGAGTGACCTGACGACCTCGGGGCCCTTCAGCCGAAGGTCGAGCGGAGCGTGAATCACCCCGATCTTGAAGCAAGCATATTCGAGGAAAATGTGCTCCGCGAGGAGGGGAAGGCTGGTCGCGAGGAAATCCCCCTTTTTGAATCCAAGCTCGAGCAATTTCATCGCGACGGCGGTGCTTAAAGCATCGAACTGCTTGTAGGTGAATTCCCGACCAGTGTCGTACTCGATGATCGCCACCGCATCAGGTCGCTCTTTGGCCCACTTCGCGACGACGCCGTGCAATAAATGCCGATCGGCGTATTTCACCTCGTAGTCATTGAGGGTGTACTGAGCGAGGGAACCTGCCGAATTGTTCTTCGTCATGCTTTCACCGCGGCGTGCTTGAATTCATGGAAAAATGAGTGCGAAACTCGTCGAAAAGATCAGTGTTACCGTATGAATCGTACCCGCGTGTGTCGACGGACCTGCCGAATGCTGAGGAAGTTACTTCGATCCTGGCATTCCGGACCTAGACGGCGGCAAAATCTTTGTGGGAAAGCAAACGTCCTCAGACCTTCTGAATCGTCTCTTGTGATGCGAAGGTTCCAAAGGTAGTCTGGATCTTCGCCGGTGGGAGAATCAGCGGGCGGGATTGCGGGATTCTCATCGTACCGGCGGATGTATCAACCTGATTCGATCCAGCCCCATTGATGCCGCCCGTTCTCCATCCGTTTGGGTGTCCTCTTCCGCGTTATGATGAAGAGGACCACTTGATTGATTCGACCCTTGGGACATCGGGGCGATGTTGCTGTTGATGATCTGGTCCGACAAGCGATACTTGCACGGGATTTTAGGGATGATGCGATTCACCACGAACGCCAGATTGATTTCGTTCATGACTGTCTATGCGCTCTTTCTTTGCTGCGGCGTCAGTCATGCTCAAAAGAAGATCATGACGGCGATGCTCAAAAAGATTGATGTCGCCAATCGCACGATCACGATCGAATTCGACGACGAGTTTCTCACCCACACGTTGAAAGTCGCGCCGGATGCGGTCGTCGAGTTGAATCGTGAACGCGTCGATCTAAGTGACATTAAATCCGGCATGAAGATAACGATTACCGGCGATTTAAGAGCCAAGTCATGCACGAAAATTAGCGCCAAGGGAGACGCCCCGCAAAAAGGGGTTGCAGAGGAACCTGGCGCTGCGCCCGCGGCAAGCTCGGATATTCCCATGAACGGCGAATGTCCCGAAGAACTGGCGGAATTCGACAAAGTCGTTCTCAAATTCCTTTCAGAAGCGAAACGGAAGATTCAGGGAGGTGTCGTCATCGTTGTGAAGGATGGCAAGTGCGTGATGATGCGCGGGTACGGCCATTCTGATCGAGAGGGTACCGTCCCCATGGATGCTACCACGCCCATGATCGTCGATGGTTTTTCGAGGATTTTGACCGGTGCAGCCATGATCAAACTCGCGGACGAGGGAAAGGTCGACATCGAAACGCCGTTCTTTGACGCGATCCAAGTGAAACCAACTTCCAAAGAGGAGGACGTACCCGAGGGAAGTCGATGGGTGGAAGCTCCGATCGCGGACTTCTTGAAAGATCGGGGACAGTTCCACCGCGACCCATTCGTTCGCGAATACGAGGAGGATTTCGAGTTCAGGAAGGATTTTCACAGCAAGATCAAGGGAATGCCCGACGGTCAGTCTCTCGAATTCGACGACACACTGAGGTATGATTTCCTCGATCTAGAGTACACCATGCTCGGTCGCTTAGTGGCAAAATTAGGCGGCGGGAATAAGTACGAGGCATACGTGCAAAATTCCTTGCTCGCTCCGTTAGGAGCCGCTGAAGGATGCAAGGTTGTCGTACTCAAGCGTCTCAAAAATGATGAGGAATTCAAAAACAATCAAACGAAGG
>JAIEPU010000171.1 GCA_019748235.1 bacterium | reverse complement strand
TGAAGCAGCTCACCGCCAATCCATCGAGTCGCCATGGTGCCGGCCGCGCGGCTCGTCAAGCCATCGATCAAGCTTGTGAAGAGATTGCACGCGCGCTCGGCGCAGAGGTCGACGAAATCACCTTCACCAGCGGCGCCACCGAAGGGAACAATGTTGCCATCCTTCAACCGTTGCCAGAGGGAAAGCGACACGTACTCGTTCTCGCGACCGAGCATCCAAGCTCTCTCGAAGCAGCGCGCGCCCTTCTCCATTCGCGCGCCACGGTGGACGAACTTCCCGTGGACGAAGAAGGAAGGATCAAAGATTTTTCTTCGCTCGTAAAGGACGAGACGTCGCTTGCGATCGTGCAACTGGCCAACAGTGAAACGGGAACGCTCCAAGAGATCGCGCGCGTTCGCGATGCACTTCCTGAAGGTTGCCGACTTCATGTCGATGCGGTTCAAGGAGTCGGTCGTGTCCCGGTTCACTTTCACGATCTTGGCGCGACCACACTCACTTTCAGCGGTCATAAGATTCACGGTCCACCTGGCATTGGCGCGCTTCTCATTCGCAAGGAGATCAAACTCGCGCCGCGTATTTTTGGTGGCCAACAACAAGAGGGACTTAGGCCAGGATCTGAACCCGTCGCTCTCATCGTCGGACTGGGAAGAGCGGTAAGTCTCGCCTGTCGCGCCGTCGAAGAGGAATCTCTGCGGGTCGCGCGAATCCGAGATAAATTCGAGGAAAAACTGCGATCTTCGATTCCTGATGTGTTCATCAACGGTTCACTCGATCATCGCTTGCCGAACACCTGTAATGTTTCATTTTTAGGTGCGCGGGCGGAAGCCGTTTTGATGGGACTCGATCTTGCCGGCGTGCGCGCCTCGGCGGGCACTGCTTGTGCGAGCGGGTCGCTTGAACCGAGTCCGGTCCTCATCGCCATGGGGCTCGACCGCGCGCGATACGACACGGCGATACGATTCAGCTTCAGTCGCATGACAACGGTTGAAGAGGTTGAACGCGCGACATCGATCATTGCTTCTACCGTCGATCGAGTCAGGCGATCTATTGTCCGCGAGTAAGTCGCGCGTACACTTCTTTGGCCGCGCGATCATCAAGATTGAAGTCGTGATGGAAACGACTCGCCGAAAAAACTTCCTGCCCGCGAGCAAAGAATCTGCTGGTACCCGCGAAATGGGCGACTACAATTCGAGCTTAATACAGTCTACACGTCGGCGTCCCAGCGCTGGCGAAGGATGGTAGACGCTTCGATGGAACGAGGCCGAAACGGGAATCACGTTTCGCGCGGATCGAAAGGAATCACGGTGACGGTTCTTGCCACCGATTTTCGGTTCGAAACGTTTATCCCTGGTGATGAAAATGTCTTGGCAATCGAGGCGGCCAACAAGGTCGTGCTCGAGCCCGGGGATAGGTACAATCCACTCTTTCTCTTCGGGCCGCCCAGCGTCGGCAAGTCTCACTTGCTATGCGCGATTCGGAACCGTCTGGAAGAAGTGTACCCCAGCTGGAACGTGCTTTATCTGCCGGCGTGTGAATTCGTCGATGAGTGCGAATCCACCTGGCGACAAAAGACAAACTTCGAGTTCCGGCAACAACTCTGGAAACTCGATGCTCTTCTCATCGACGACATCCATCTCATCGAAAAGAGTGAGCCAGCCAAGGAAGAGCTCTACCACGCCTTCAATCAGTTCGTCGCCAACGGCAAGCAGCTTGTCTTTACGAGCCGTGAATCACCGGCGGATCTCATGAATCTGAGCCTTGCCTTGCGCCAGCGACTGCAGAGTGGACTGGTCGTCCATATCGATCCGCCGCGCGAACGGCTCCTTCGGGATCTCATTGAAGCTCATTCAAACATGAGCGGTATTCGACCATCGCAAAAGGCGACGAGCCTCCTTTGCCGCGAAATTCGAAATGCTCGCGAGTTGAACGGCATTTTCAACGAACTTCGCCAGAGTTTGCCCGGAAGCAACCGCTCGGTCTCACTCGAGGAAGTTCGCACCGTTCTGCAAAAGCACGCCGCCGAGCAGCTCAAGGTGAGCGATGTCGCGAAGACGGTTTGCGAATATTTCAACGTCGACATCGTACGCGTCCGATCCGCCAGCCGACAGCAATCCCTCGTCCAAGCACGTCAGTTGGCGATGTATTTGGTCCGCGAAATGACGGCCGCTCCACTCACACAAATCGGCCAATACTTCGGCGGGCGCGATCACACCACCGTCCTCTATGCTTGCCGAAAGGTGGCTGAGGACATTCACAAGAGCGCGTACCTTGCGCAAGCCGCTCGCGAGGTCCGGGCGATGCTCCGTGGGTGATGGATGCTTCGATGAATGAGATCGAGCATCCCTCCTCATCGCTGTCTGAAATTTCCTTGGAGCATCTGGTCTCGTCGCGCATTCTCGCGCGCGATTACCTTCTAGCGGAAGAGCATGCCGACGACAGGGACGGCTTGCGCCGATCCTCGACCACACCTCTCCACACATGCTCTTCTCGCCCAAGAATCATTACCGTGATTCGTTCACAAACAAGACCTGATTTCGCTTGCCGTCCACCCTCTGAAATCATTCGAAAACAGTTCCGATTACAGTGTTCGAGCCGGCCAACGTTTCCTCGAAATGCTCCGAAGGAACGCATGATTTACCAGCTCGAATTCAACGTCAACGGGTGTGGAGGAGCTGTTGGTAAACCTGTTGACAGAAGGGCGCGCAATGACGCGCTTTCCGGGGGATGTTTCACGCACGGCCGATCGCGCGACAAACGTAACGCGGTGTGCCGAAAAACTGACCGAGGTATCGACGAACTATCCACTGACAATGGATTGACATTGATCGTCGCAACTACTTTTGGATCGGTCGGTTAAGACATCACCCTGAGCGGCGCCCACAGGACAGTGGGCCCTATTTCAATAAGAAGAATGACAAGAAATAGCTTTAGAAGACAGGGGGCAAAAGAATGAAGCTCACGTGCAACCGGGAGGGGCTTTCATCCGCTTTCCAAGTTGCCTCAGGGGTCGTTCCTCAGCGGAGTCCTCGCCCCATTCTTCGGAGCGTCAAGCTCGAGATCGATGGGCCAAACTCGGGAACCCTTCTGGCGACAGATCTGGAACTCGGCATTCGGTACAGCATTTCTGGAATCGAAGCAGACAGCACCGGACAGCTTTTGCTTCCCATTGGCGAATCAATGGCCATCATCCGCGAAATGAACGACCCGACCATCAGCCTGCGGGTGGCGGAAGGGGGAGTGATCCTAGAGGGCGCCACAAGCCGATTTGAGCTCTCCACGGAGGATCCGCTCCAATTCCCAGATGTTCCCTCCATGGGGGACGAGCCGGCCCACAAGATCAAAGCGGGCATCCTCACAAACATGATCCGCCGGACAGCATTCGCCTGTGCCTCCGAAAACTCGCGCTATGCTCTTCACTCGGTCCTTGTCGAGTTTGAAGAGTCGCGCATGAAGTTCGTCGCCACCGATAGCAAGCGACTCGCTCTCATGCCTGGACCGATCGAGATAGCCGGTGAGGTCCCAGAGGGGACTTGGCTCCTTCCGCCGAAGGTCCTTCAGCTATTGACCCGAGTGCTCCAAGACCCCGAAGAAGAGGTGCAAATTGTCCTGCACGAAAATGACGCCCTCTTCCGAACGGGCAAAGTGACGATCTATACCCGGCTTGTGGAAGGTCGCTTCCCCCGTTACCAAGACGTTTTCCCTTCCGAGGTAAAATACAGGGTGCCGCTCCCGGTGGGACAATTTCACGCGGTCGTGCGGCAATCCCGAATTTTGACCAATGACGAATCGCGGGGCGTCGATCTTCGATTTGCCGATGGAGAGGTCCGTCTTCAAAGCCGGGCGGCGCAGCTCGGCCAGTCGGAAGTCAAAATGCCGATCGGTTACACCGGCGATCCGGTGGAAGTGACCTACGATCCTCACCTGCTGATTGATGCCTTGAAAGTGCTTGATCCAGAAGAGGAAGTCGTGCTCGAGTTGCCGGACAGCAAGCGAGCTTCGGTCTTCCGCACACGGGACGACTACGCTTATGTCGTCGCGCCGCTGATGCGGGATCGTTAAACCTTTCATGGAAAAGTAGCGGAAGTGACGTGGCGGTGGAATGAGCACGGGACCAAAGAAAATCGGTGACCTGCTCGGTTCGATCATGGCCAAGTACGGCTATGCGAACACGACCGCTCGCAATGAATTGGAAGCGGCTTGGGAAGAAGTCGCTTCCGAACAAGTGAGAAAACATACGCGACTCGGCTCGGTGAGACGAGGCGTTTTAGAAGTGCTGGTGGATACGCCGGCCCTTCTGTCGAGGCTCGAAAGTTTTGAAAAGCAACGGTTGCTCGAAGGACTTCAGAGTCGAGTACGGCACAGTCAGGTAAGTGGAATTCGTTTTCGCAGACTTTGATGATCGGCGAAGAGAGTGCCTTTGGTGAAACGAGATGTTTCACGTGAATCCAAAGGCTTATCACGTTTTCGCAGATTACGTCACGCGAAGGGCTCCCTTATCAATCGTTCGATGTTTCGCGAGGAATTGAACTCATGGCGGAAGATAACGCGACACCAGAGAAGAACGCAGCCTACAGCGGCGACAGCATTCAAATTCTCGAAGGAGTCGACGGCATTCGGAAGCGTCCCGCCATGTATATCGGCGACACCGGACTCAGCGGACTTCATCACCTCATCTATGAAGTCGTCGACAATAGCATTGATGAAGCAATGGCCGGGTACTGCACCGCCATTCGAGTACAACTGAATTTAGATGGAAGTGTTTCCATCTCGGATGACGGCCGCGGCATTCCGTGTGACGTTCATACTGAGCGCGGCGTTTCAGCCCTTCAAGTCGTGCTCACGGAAATTCATGCCGGCGGGAAGTTCGACAAAAAGTCCTACAAGGTGAGCGGCGGTCTTCACGGCGTCGGCATCACCGCGGTGAACGCACTCTCCGAATGGCTTCGAGCGGAAGTCTCGCGAGAGGGAAAGAAGTTCTATTTCGAATGCCAGCAAGGGGTCCCCATCGGCCCAGTCCGTGAAGTCGGTGTTTCCAAAACGACCGGCACAAAGATCACGTTCAAACCTGATCAAAAGATCTTTCCCGACGTCAAGTTTCGTTTGACGACGCTTGAGAACCGACTTCGCGATCTCTCTTATCTCAACCCCGGCATCAAGATTGTGCTTGTCGATGAGGAATCAGGAGTCGAAACAGAGTTCTTCAACGAGAAGGGTCTCATCGATTTCGTGGGACATCTGCAGGGGACTGCACCCCGCCTTCATGACGAAGTGATATCGATTTCAGGCACGCGCGAGATTCCGCTTGATGGAGATGTCGGCATCGTCACGGTCGATATCGCGATGCAGTACAACACCGAGTTCAGCGAGTCAGTCCTCGCGTTCGTCAACAACATCAACACGGTCGAAGGAGGCGCGCATGTCAGCGGCTTCCGAAATGCACTCACCCGCACGCTGAACAACTACGGCAAGAAGAACAACCTTTTCAAGGGGGACAAGTCTCTCTCCGGCGAAGACGTTCGCGAAGGTCTGGCAGCGATCATCAGCATCAAGCACCCGAATCCGGAATTCGGCGGACAGACAAAATCGCGACTTGGAAACGTTGAAGTCGAAGGAATCGTCGCATCCCTCACGAACGAAAAACTTGAACAGTTCCTTGAGGAAAACCCGAAAATCGGCAAGAAAATCATCGAGAAGGGAATCTTGGCGGCCGAGGCGCGCGAAGCAAGCCGGCGTGCTCGCGAAATGGCGCGGCAGCGAAAGGGTGCTCTCTCCGGAGATAGCTTGCCGGGTAAACTTTTCGACTGCATCGAAAAGGACGCGACCAAGTGTGAACTCTTCTTGGTCGAAGGTCAGTCGGCCGGCGGAACGGCCGTCGAAGGACGCGACCGAAACATCCAAGCCATCCTTCCTCTCCGCGGAAAAATCATCAACGTCGAGAAGGCACGGCTTGATCGTGTCCTTTCGAATGAAGAAGTGATCACGATGATCAAGGCGATCGGCGTCGGGGTCGGAAACGAGCTTGATCTCGAACGTCGCAACTATGAGCGAATCGTCATCATGACCGATGCCGATATCGACGGCTCGCACATTCGAACGCTTCTCATGACGTTCTTTTACCGGCAAATGCCTAGCCTCGTGATGGGCGGGCACATTTATGCCGCTCAACCGCCGCTTTATCAACTGGGTAAGGGGAAGAGCTCTCGCTACGTTCACTCCGAAGAAGAAATTCAGAGCGAGTACATGCGTCTTGGTCTCGCAGGTGCGGCGCTCGAATTTGCTGATAAGCGAAAGATTGCCGACGGCGAGCTCGAAAAGTTGGTGGCAACGCTGAATCCGCTCGACGATGCCTTGACGACCGTGGAGCGGCGCGGATTCCGGCTCGATGATTTCATGGCGCTCAAGGATGAAACGGGCCGATTGCCAATGTTCCTGATCCGGATGGATTCAGGCGATCAGTGGTTCCATTCACCAGAGGCACTCGGGGAATTCCTAAAGGCGAACGCCCCGGCCGAAGGGGATGACGAGAAGAAGAATGATCTTCGCGTCATCGAACTGCATGAAGTTGCGACGATCAATCGATTGATCAAGGAACTAAGCGGAACGATCACGCACAG
>JAIEPU010000263.1 GCA_019748235.1 bacterium | reverse complement strand
GGAGCGGCTTTTTACGGCACGAAGGGAATGCTCGTCATTGGCCACAATCAAGGATGGCAACTCTTCGGTGAACGGAACAAACTGATCGCGGAACGGAAAAGTCCTGCCGATTTGCCGGCACACCATCAAAGTTTTCTGGATTCCGTTCGTGATCCTTCGAAGAAGCCGACCGCGAGCATCACCGCTGGTCTTCTCTCGGCGGGGCTCGTTCACCTTGCCAATATTTCGTCACGTGTCGGCAGAACAATTCATTTCGACCCCTCCACTGAAACGATTCAGGGGGATGCGGAGGCTGCCCTAATGGTTCGGCGGAAGTATCGTGACCAGCATTGGGGAACGCCAAAAGGGGTTTGAGAGTCATCATCCATTCAAAGGCGTCGATCAACGATGAAGGTGTATCGTGTCGGTGTGATTGGGAGCACGGGGCGAGGCGATTACGGCCACGGGATCGACATCTCTCTGTTAGATGTTTCTCGGGTTTCCGTCGTGGCGGTTGCGGATGATAACCCTGACGGTTTGAAAAAGGCCATGTCGCGACTACATATCGATGCTGCTTTTGCCGACTACCGTGAGATGCTGGAGAAGGCTAAGCCAGATATCGTGGCGATCGGTCCACGGTGGCTGGACAGGCATGCCGAGATGGCGACGGCCGCCTTGAGTCGAGGCATTCACGTCTACATGGAAAAGCCTCTTTGCCGAACGATCGATGAAGCGGATCAGATTCTGCATGCCAGTCACATGACGCATGCCAAACTCGCGCTTGCTCACACCACACGCTATAGTCCGGTTCTCACCCGCGTTCGAGAATTGATCGATGGGGGCACGATTGGCAAAGTATTGGAGTTTCGTGGCCGTGGAAAAGAAGATGCTCGTGGAGGTGGGGAGGATCTTTGGGTACTTGGATCTCATCTCATGAATATGGTCGCAACACTTGGCGGTCCCCCCAAGTGGTGTTTTGCGAAGGTGAGCCAAAACGGCCATGCGATTAAGAGATCGGATGTGAAGGAGGGGAATGAAGGGATCGGCCCCCTCGCGGGAGATGACGTGCGGGCGACGTACGGATTAGCAAACGGGGCGACGGCGACCTTTCAATCGGTACGAAACGGGGCCGGAAATCCTTCTCGATTCGCCCTACAGATTTATGGAACAAAAGGGATTATTGAAATCGGCACCGGTTATCTGCCTGTCGCAAAACTGCTCACCGACTCGAGCTGGTCGCCGGGACGAAGCGGGATTGCATGGAAAAGCATTTCTTCCGCGGGAGTGGAACAGCCTGAACCGTTGGCGAGCGAATCAACTCATGCGGGCAATGTGGCAGCGATGAATGACCTGATCGACGCGATTGAGCAGAACCGTGAGCCCCTTTGCTCTGCACAAGAGGCTCGATTGACGATCGAGATGATCCTCGCCGCTTTCGAGTCACAGCGGACGAACGCTCCCGTCACATTCCCCTTGAATATCAAGGGAAACCCCTTGACGGCATTATCGTGATCGCTGCAATTAATCTCGTCCTGCTTCGAGCGAAGCTTGCATCACCTGCATTGAACGGAATAAGAGTCGCAGGCTGAACGCGAGCACCAGTAATTCAGCGAATAGCGTCAGAATCAGTGCCATCAAGCTGACGATATCGGCTGCCGAAACCCAACTGGCCGAACCTCCTCCAGTCGTTTGAATCACGGGAACTCCCGCTTGCGGTGCCGAAAGAAAATAGAACAGCAGTTGCGCGGATTCGATGAACATCAACACCATCGAACACAAAATACCTAGTATCCCCGCATTGATTCCGGTCCAAACGGTTCCCACGATTGATTTATCCGAGGGTCGAGTGGCCGGATTGGTGATACGCTTGGCGATCAACGTATAGCGGTAGGACCAGAAAAGTGTGAATGCAAGCAATAGTAGATTCGCGATGGTCAAGTAAGCGATAACTGGCAGTCCGGATCGAGTTCCCGAAGTCGACGGTGAAAAAACGAAAAAATAGATCAGCAACCCAACTGGAATGGCACCAATGACCAATTGCAGCCAAAACCCGCTCCAGCCTAGCTTGGAGAATACCTTAGCGAGCTTTGCATCTTTCAAGGCGTCGTGTTCGATCTTGGTCATGAGGATTGCCTTTACTGATGGGCGACAAGTGAATCATTAAACTGTTTTGTTCGCCGGGACTGGAATGGCTCCACCGTTGGGAGCGATTGCTTGATAGGGGACGCCACCGATGCTGAACGGCGTAGCAGTCACCCCCATCGACATAAACACCCCCGCGAACGTATCGATACTCATGTCAGTCGGAAAGATCGAGCTATTGGGCATGAAGAGCATGGCTCCGCCGACCGGGATCGGCGCCGTCGGAATGATGACGATGCGGTATTCCTGGTCCCCCAGCTTGAAGATTTCAGGGGTGGGCATCAATGCCAGTGAACCCGCGCTGCTTTCCCCCTCGCCGAAACGACAGAAAACAACCTGCATCCCCTTGATGTTATCGACTTCGCTGCTGGGTATCAGGCTCATGAATTTATCGGTCGTTTGGTAAATGGCACGGACAAGCGGGAGCTGATAGACCGTTCGATTCGCCAGTTGTACCAGAGTCTTTCGCGCGCCCGACTCCAGCAACATCCCGAGTATGAGGATGCCGAGCAGGAGAATGATGATTCCAATGGCGTAGTCGAGGGTGATGTTGGACCACGGGGAAAACTTGTAGCCGATCTTCTGCAACATTTGCCCGAAGATTGTTTTCGGGCCGATGTATCCGTCGACCGTTCCCGCGATCCACTTGAGCACGAGAACTGTGATGAGGAGGGGGAAGATCGCAATGAACCCTGTGACAAAATAGCCTTTCAGCCGTTTCACATAGGTGTTCACGAAGCCTCCGGTCGGCGTTTGCCGAATTAGTTCTACCGAGTTAGACGGCAACATTCTATGTTGGGTGACATGCGAATGCAACGCGACATGAATGGGTGAAGCACTGCGGTCAGTGACGCGTCCCGCAATTAAAATACCTTTCGTGCGCGGCTCTTCTCTCCGGTGAATAGCGTGATGGAGCTAGAGCTGCCCCAAGTACCTGAGGTCCATAGTTCGATGGCGATCTTGCGGCGAATCTGGTCGGTGCTTTGGGGAATTGCCCGAAAAGGAACGTGGATTCTCATCGGGCTTTGGTTTGCTCTCGCAGTCTACTTTACAACGCCGGTCCCACACTGGATCGCCACTAGTCTCGCGATCCTCGTCGCACTTTTGTTCATCGTATCCTTGCGTGAAAGTGTTCAGCCTTGGCAATGGCTCCAGCGACCCTTTCGGGAGAAGAGATTCTCCACGCTCGCCGGGCTCTTATTCATCGGTTATGCGGTTCACTACTTTGGATTCGTGACACCTGACCCCAATCAGAATTGGGCGATCGAGCAATCCCGCACGCCGAGCGTTCGGATCGAAGGGAACAAAGTCCACGTCGGGAACGTCCGCAACTTTACTTGGAGGAGCGCGACCGATTTCACTCCGGGTTGGTATGAACAGGTCTACGATCTCGATGCGATCAGCTCGATGTATTATGTAGTCGCGCCATTTCCTTTCTTTGAGGAAGCCGCGCACGTTTTTGTGAGCTTCAAGTTTTCGGATGGCAAAGATGTCGCGGTATCGGTCGAGGGGCGTCGCTTACAGGGAGTTCCCTACCGACTCATCGCTTCGATGTTTCGTCAGAATCAATTGATTTATGTGGTGGGGGATGAGCGGGATGTCGTCGGCTTAAGAGGGGCAATATGGAAGACCCCCGTATTCTTTTATCCGGCGAGGACGACCAAAGAGCGAAAGCAGGCGATTTTCGTTGACATGATGAAACGGGCTCAGCACCTCGAGGAGCATCCAGAGTTCTATCACCTTATTACGAATAACTGCATGAACAATATTCTTTATCACATGAGGCGGCTGGGCGGACGACCCATTCCGCACGATCTGGCCGTGCTTTTAACCGGGCTATCCGATCGTGTGGCCTTTGATCTGGGATACATCGATACCGATCTTTCATTTGAACAAGCCCGACAGGCATTTCGAGTAGATCCTTGGATGCAGACGACGACGCTCGATGAGGGATTTGCCGGCCGGTTGAGAGAGACGCTGGCGCGGCAGGTCGCGGAAGTACAAAATCAACCCTCTTCCTCTGGTCGATCGAGCGGGACTGCACGCTGAGATCGATGTCAATCAGAGTGGATCGGTGATACATCCTCGTTGCATTTCTCAGAGTTTAATTTTCAACTGTGCTGAAATTTCCATTATCACACCCATTGGTCCTGTCAGTGGGGGACGGTACAATTTTGTTTCACTGACGGGGAAAGGATTCGTGCGCGGTGTCGTTCAACAGGCCGCGATTCGATGTTGAATGGAACTTGTCTCTGGTGAGTGGGTCGGAAAGACTCTCCCACGTTCGTTCCATGACAATCCTCCCATCACCGAGAATATGAGGAAGAAATGATCTCGAGATGGCGCGGCTTCGGCCGATTCTGCCCACTCCTTTCGCTACTAGGCATCACTTGTTTGCTGGCGGGATGTGACAGGAAGTTGCCTACCACAGGCGAAGTGGTGCGGCCCGTCAAGACGATGGTCGTCGTGCAAGGGGACGACACGCATTCACGAACATTTCCCGGCGTTGTCGAAGCCACCAAGAATGCCGAACTTGCATTCCAGGTTCCCGGCGTAATCGTCGAGTTCCCTGTAAAGGAGGGGGACAAGGTTGCGAAGGGGGATGTGATCGCACGGCTTCGTCCGGACGAATTCGAAGCTAGGCTGAAGACGCTTCAGGGTGAACTCGATCAGGCGAGAGCGAATCTTCGGGCGCTCCTTGCCGGCCAGCGTCCGGAAGAAATCACGCGTCTGGAATCGCAGGTTCGGGCGGCTGATGCTCGACTGGCGAATGCTCAAATCGAATATAACCGCGCCGCTCGACTACTTCGGACGAATGCGATCTCGAAGTCTGATTACGATCTGGCACAGACCGCTTACAAAGTCGCTCAGGAAGAACACGAATCTGCGCGACAGGTTCTCGAGAAGGGAAGCATCGCCCGCGAGGAAGATATCGAAGCGAAGGAGGCTGCGGTTCGCGGACTGGAAGGACGCGTCGTCGAGGCGAAACTCCGGCTGGATGATACGACACTCCGTGCTCCCTACGACGGCGTGATCGCCCAGCGATTCGTCGAAGCAAATCAGAACGTACGAGAGAAGGCTCCGATTGTACGTTTCCAAGATGCTCAGGAGCTCGACATCGTCGTCGATGTGCCGGAGACGGTCATGGCGAACGTCCGTCGTTCGGACATCGTCGAAATTGTTGCGGAGTTCAGCAGCGCACCAGGGTTACGGTTCCCACTTGAGATTCGAGAAGTCGCTCAGAACGCCGATCCAGCGACGCAAACCTTCAAGGTTCGTGCCGCCATGCGAGCCCCGACAGAGGTCAATATCCTTCCTGGCATGACGGCGCAAGTGAATCTGTCCTATCGCCGCTCGAGCATCTTGGGCGACCGAATACTCGTCCCTGTCACCTCCGTTTTCAAGAATGACTCGGGCAAGCAAGTGGTATGGATTGTGAAGGAAGGACTCGTCGCCGCTCGTCCCGTCAAGCTTGGCGAGGCCGTTGGTAATGAACTCGAGATAGTGGAGGGATTGGAGCCTGGCGAGCAAATCGTGGTGGCGGGTGTCGCTCTCATTCGTGACGGAATGAAAGTTCGTGATCTCGGCGATCAGCTGGGGGGCGGACAGCGATGAATATCGGCGAAATATCCGTTCGCAATAATCGTGTCGTCTTCTTTGCGATGATCATGGTCGTCGTTGGTGGATTTGTCGCTTATCAGCAGATTGGCCGGCTCGAAGATCCTGAATTCACCATCAAAGAAGCCCTCATCATCACGCCCTATCCCGGGGCGAGCGCTGATGAAGTTGCCCAAGAGGTAACTAATCCGATCGAAAGAGCCTGCCAACGCCTGGGACAGCTCGAGCGCGTCGAGTCGGAATCATCACGCGGCATGTCGATCGTCTCCGCGATTATCAAAGATAAGTTTCATCGCGATCGAATTCCTCAGGTATGGGACGAACTGCGCCGAAAGATCGTTGACGTTCAGCCCCAATTGCCACCTTCGGTACGTGGAACATCAATGGTCGTCGATGATTTCGGCGACGTGTTCGGCGTCTTCCTCGCCATCACCGGCGAAGGTTACTCGCAAGCCGAGCTTCGCCGATATGCTGAGTTCCTGCGGCGAGAATTGCTTCGTGTCGAAGATGTGAAAAGTGTGAATCTCTTCGCCGAGCCGCAAGAGGTCGTCTACCTCGAAATATCTCGACAGCGGCTGGCACGCCTAGGGATCAACGAAGATCAGATTTACTCCCAACTTCAGGCTCGAAACATCGCGGCGGATGGGGGACGAATCAGAGTCGGCGAGGAGCATATCGCCATCGACCCGCATGGAGCATTCGGTTCCGCGGAGGACATGCTCGAGTTGGTAATCGGCTCGGACCGTTCAGGTCGTCAGCTTTTTCTACGCGATGTCGCGACCATCGTACGGGATGAGGCGGATCCACCGCGACGCCTCCTGCGTTATGACGGCAAGCCCGCTATCGGACTAGGTATTTC
>JAIEPU010000067.1 GCA_019748235.1 bacterium | reverse complement strand
GAAAATGTCCGACTCTTCTTTGCATTTCACCGAGCTATTCGGACCTGCGAGTTCATACTCGTTCAGTTTGAGGTTGAACTCTTGCGCTCGAGCACGCATGGCTACGTTGTGCTGCTTACTTCCCGTGAAGTAGTGAAGGGCGAATGGAAATTGCTCGTCGGTGACCACGCGAAGGTCGGCGTTGATACCGTTCTTGAGAAGAACGCTGGACTTGGTCGGTCCATGTCCGATGACCTGCATGACGTCAAGATGCTCGACAAATATTTTCATGATAGGAGCGGCATCGTCTGACGAGACGAGTAGGTCGATATCTCCGATCGTCTCTTTTCGTCGTCGCAGACTCCCGCAAATCTCGATTCGTTTGACGCCCGGATGCTTGGCGAGGGAGTCTCGCAGCCTTTCGGCGAGTTCGAGGGCGATCGGCAGCATTAAACGTTGGCCGCTCGTCTCTAGGAACTGGATCGACTCCAAAAGTTTCGTTGCGGATTTCTGACCGAATCCCTTCAGTCCGGCAATTCGACCATCTTCACAAGCCACTTTCAGCGATTCGATCGAATCGATTCCGAGATCCGCATAGACCTGCTTGATGCGCTTGGGACCGAATCCCGAGAGACGCAGCATATCGACTAAGCCCTGGGGAATTTCCTGCTTCAGCTTCTCGTGGAAGGAGAGCTTTCCGGTCGAGAGCATCTCCTCGATTTTCTCGATCATCGTTTGGCCGAGACCTTTGATCTTCGCCAACGATCCGTCGGCAAGCATTCCGGCAACGTTTCCTTCCAGTTGTTGAATCGCACGCGAAGCGTTGTGATAGGCATTCGCACGAAACGGATTCTCTCCCTTGAGTTCGAGGAGCGTACCGCACTCGTCCAGGATGTCGGAAATTTGTTTTCGATCCATCAGCCTCATTGTCCCCTGCATACGACGCGCGAATCCGAGGAGAGAAACAGAGATGCTCAGCCCGCTTCATCGCCGAGTGAGTTCTTTTTCCTCAAAAGATGATGATAGTGTCGAGCGAAGCGATGGGCCTCGTCTCGCACGGCTTGTAACAGCCGGAGCCCCGCATTATGCCGACTCAGCCGCAAAGGCTCGTTCGAGTTGGTGAGGATGATTTCTTCTTCCCGCTTGGCAAGGCCGATCATCGTCGGTGGCCTCTCGCCGAGTTCGTAAAATGCCTGAAGAGCGGCACTCACTTGCCCTTTTCCTCCATCAATCAGAAGAAGATCGGGAGGGGGCCAATCCTCAACTCGTTCGGTCCGAAATCGTCGCAGAATGACCTCCCGAATCGATGCGAAATCATCCACTCCTTCGACGGTCTTGATCTTGAATCGTCGATACCCAGGCTTGAAGGGAATGCCGTCGAGAAACGTGACGAGGCTGGCGACAGTATCTTCACCTCCAAGATGCGCAATGTCGATTCCTTCGATTGATCGGAGTTCATGCTCGATGTGAAGAGCACGCTTCAAACTGGCGAGACCCTTTCTCGGATCAACGAAGAAGACTTCCGGTTGTTCATGCGTTTCAAGATCGCCGCGCAGATTCAATTTCTCCAGAGCGACGATCTCGTCTCGCAGCTTGGCGGCCTTCTCGAACTCTAGGCTTTTGGACGCCTCCTGCATCTCTCGAACCATTTCTTTCAAGAGCGCTGATCGCTTTCCGTCGAGAAACAGTTTCAGACGATTGATGTCGTTCCGATATTCCTCTTTGCTGATGCGAAGATTGCATGGGGCGGTGCATTGATTGATGTTGTAGAGGAGGCAAGGGCGGTACCATTTCCACTTGGAATCAGTCTCGTCGATGTCTAGCGTGCAGGTGCGGAATCGGAAGACCCTCTGAAGAATCTGGATCGCGCCGCGGAGGGCTCCGGCATTTGCAAAAGGTCCGTAAAGTTTCACTCCCCGATCAAGGGGCTCACGCGTGAACTCGACACGAGGGAAATCCTCATTGGTGAGGATTTGAAGGTAAGGAAACGACTTGTCATCTTTGAGATCGATGTTGAATTTGGGCTGAATATCCTTGATCAGCCGTGCTTCCATCAAAAGTGCATCGACTTCGCTCTCAGCCTCAAGGAAATCGATGTCGGCGATTTGTGTGACGAGATCGGCCGTACGGCGTTCGACTCCCGCCGCATCGGTAAAGTAACTCGACGCCCTGTTCTTGAGACTCTTCGCCTTCCCGATGTAAATCACTCGTCCTTGTTCGTCCTTCATCAAGTAGACACCCGGCGCGTCGGGAAAATCGCGAACCTTTTCCTTTGGCGGTCGCGTATCAGAAGAACGGACGGAGTCGGCGGGGGTTCCCTCCTCGGCCGGTTCCGGAATGTCATTTCCCACGTTCATGAATCGTTTCATCCTTCCCACAGTCATCATATTCGGCAGTCCGCCGAAAAAAGGGAGGAGTGGGACAGGGCTTTCGAGTTTTGAGACTTCGAATCATTGTTCGATTGACAGGGGAAGTTTAGGAAGAGAGTGATTTTGAGGATGGCCTGGACAGATGTCCGAAAGATAGAATAGGCGGCGAAAGCAATGTGAAGGGATGCGAATGCCGAGACTGAAACGGATGGCTTTCCTGTTGATCCCACCTCCGGTATTGGTTGCCGGATTCGTTATTCTTTTGCTTCCGGCAGAGTCGATGGCCGATCGAATTTCCTTTCGGGATCCGATCGAAGGTTCGAAAACGATCAATGGAAACGTGCTCAGCGAGACCGAAGACGGAACGTTGATTGTCGAAGGTCAGGACGGTCGGCAATGGCGGATCGCGAGTCAAGAGATCGAACGTAGAGACAAATCGAACAATCCCGTTCCACTATTTGGTCGCGAGGAATTGATCGCTCAACTGAAGCGCGAGTACGGTTCGGGTTTTAATATTCTCGAAACGAAGAATTACATCATCGTTTATTCGACGAGCGAGCAATTCGCCGAGGATGCGGGAAGACTCTTTGAACGACTTAAAAGCGTGTTCGAGAATTACATCCGCCGTCAAGCAGGATTTGATCCCGAGCAACCCAAACAGCCTCTCATCGCGGTGATCTTCAAATCTCAGGATCAGTACGTCAAAGCAATGCAGCCGCAAATGGGAGTGATGGCTCGCATGACCGCGGGTGTCTACGTTCCACGCACCAATCGAATGTACATGTTCGATAATTTTGGCGGACGCGACGCGGCTTGGTTCAGTCGCGCGACCGGCGCGACAAGGAAATCGGCGGGTGAGATTGCTCACTTGTTGGCGATGGACAATATCTCGACCGTTATCCATGAGGGGATTCATCAAGTCGCATTCAATGTCGGCTTCCACGATCGAAACATTTCGAACCCAGTTTGGTTGGTCGAGGGAATCGCGACAGTGATGGAGGTTCCCGAACTCGATGAAAAGGGGAAGTGGGTCGGAATCGGTCAGATCAACTGGGATCGGGCGGAGTCATTGAAGAAGCAGTGGAGCGATATTCCGGAGGGATTTCTTCGCCAGTTAATTCAGGATGACCAGTTTTTACGATCTCCCAGCACGGCAGAACTCGGCTACGCGGAAGGTTGGGCGCTTACTTACTATCTGATTAAGAGTCGCAAAAAAGAGTTCATGAAGTTCATCAACGACATCAATTCGCGCGAGGTTCTGGTGCCGTACACTTCTGAGGAGCGTCTCGCTGATTTTCGGAGCGCATTCGGCGAATCTCCGGAGCAAATGGAGCCAGACTTCCGAAGATTCATGGAAAAGACGGTCTTCAAAAAGACGAGACCAGCCAAGTAATACCGTTTCAGCCAGGAGAATCCGTTCCCGTTGAGTTCGCCATCATCATCTTTGCCACTAACGGAACCAGCCATTATCCTTGCCGCGTTCGGGACAACAGTTTCGAGTGCCCGGAGAGTTTATGAACGCTTCGAATCTCTTGTTCGGGAGCGGTTTCCGAATCATTCCATTCGCTGGACGTTTACCTCGTCGGTGGTGAGGAAGCGACTTCTCGAAGAAGGAAGTGAGATACTAGATCCAGCAATGACGCTCGAACAAGTCGTTCGTGAGGGATACCAAACCGCCGTCGTCCAATCGTTACATGTAACTCCTGGAGAGGAATACACACGGCTTCTCTCGCTGGCGCAAGATGGATTAGACGTCCATGTCGGAAAGCCTCTGATGCAGGACCAAGAGGCGATGGATCGTGTTCTGGAATTGTTTAAGGCTGAGGTTCGCGATGCGGCCCCCACCGTTCTCGTGGCTCATGGGAACGGACAATCGGCGTTTGATGGTTGGTATCGGCTCCTTATCGATCGGGCGAGGTTTCATTTGCCGGAAGCGATTCTCGCGAGTCTCGAGGGATTCCCAGGGCCGGAGCCTCTCAAGTCGATCCGACATCGAGTGGCGGAACGGGGAGGAGTCCATTTCCTTCCGCTACTCTTGGTCGCGGGAGATCATGTGATCAACGACATCATGGGAGAGACCACAGAATCGTGGAAGAATTTACTCCACGCAGAGCGAGTGACTTGTGCGCCGCCCCTTGGGGAACGTCCAGAAGTTCTCGAAATCTTTCTCGAACGATTGATCGATGCGATGACTCAATCGAAAGCTGTTTTGTAGGCTATTCGTTCGCCCAGTGACGGACCGATTTGACGGTTTTGTCGTAGTCGGCATCTCTTGTCTGCCGAATGGTGACGTGTCCCACTTTTCGCCCTGGTCGCGGCTCCTTGCCGTAGAGGTGGACATGAACGCCGGGAAGAGTCAGAACTTCCTCAATCGGTGGTATTTTTCCGATCAAGTTCACCATGGTTGATGGCGCAACCAAGCTTGTGGAACCGAGCGGTAAGCCGAGAATCGCCCGGAGATGGTTTTCGAACTGGCTAGTCTCCGCTCCTTCGATCGTCCAATGCCCGGTATTGTGAACACGGGGCGCAAGTTCGTTGACGAGCAATTCCCCCTTCACGTCAAAGAGTTCGATGGCAAGGGTGCCGACATAGTGGAGTCTTTCGATCACCGCTCGAGCTATTTCCTCTGCTCGCTTCTCTATCTGCGGAGTGAGATTTGGTGCCGGTGCAATGGAGACTCGCAGAATACCCTCTGAATGATGATTCTGAATGAGGGGGTAGAATTTGCATTCCCCCTTGCGATTACGCACCGCGATGATTGAAAGCTCTCGCTCAAAGGGAACGAATGATTCAAGAATAAGGCCGGTCTTTCCAAGCGAAGTCCAAGCATCTGGCAATTCTTGAGGCGAACGAATGACTGCTTGGCCCTTGCCATCGTACCCAAGACGGCGCGTTTTCAATACCGCAGGCAGTCCGACGGTTTCAATCGCGGTGTGTAATTCGTCGAGATTATCGACTGGTAGAAATGAGGGGGTATTGATACCTAACTCACGGCACATGGACTTTTCTGCCAATCGATCCTGAGCGATCCGTAAAGCACTGGGGGGAGGATAGACCGGCGTCAACTTCTCGAGTGCTTCGGTCGTCTCGACGGGAACGTTCTCGAACTCATAGGTGACGACTTTCAACCCACGCGCGAACTTTTGAATGGCCTCTTGGTCGGTGTACGACCCCTGCACATGCTCCGCGACAACGCCAGCTGTTGCGTCCTCTGAGGGATCGAGGACTCGGAACGACTGACCGAGTGCGTGTCCCGAAAGCGCAAGCATTCGGCCCAGTTGTCCACCGCCAAGTATTCCGATCATGATTGGATCGTCCGTGGATCGGGTTGGGAAAGCACTGTCTCGGTTTGCTTACGTCGATAGTCCTCAATCGCCGTTTTGAATTCGGGATGAGCGTTGGCGACGATCGACGCCCCAAGGAGAGCGGCGTTGATTGCTCCTGCTTTCCCAATGGCAAGCGTGCCGACAGGAATCCCCGCAGGCATCTGCACGATGGAAAGAAGCGAATCCATTCCCTGCAACGACTTTGACTGAACAGGAACTCCCAGAACCGGAAGCCTGGTCTTTGAAGCGGTCATTCCGGGCAAGTGAGCGGCCCCTCCCGCTCCGGCAATGATGACTTCCAGGCCACGCTCGACAGCCGATCCCGCATACTCAAACAGAAGATCGGGCGTTCGATGAGCGGAAACGACCCGCACTTCGTGGGGAATGCGGAGTTTTTCGAGCGTTTCGGCAGCGTGCGACATGGTTTCCCAGTCGGACGTCGACCCCATGATGATCCCTATGAGCGGCTTCATGTTGTCCTTGCTTTCTCGATCTGCCAAATGATCTGCATGATGCATTCGTCATGGATGATCAGGGCTTGGGAAAGAAGCTCGACAACAATCCCGACATATCGCCCAGATCCAATTTCTCAGCCAATCGCTTCTGAAAGATTTCAGCCG
>JAIEPU010000299.1 GCA_019748235.1 bacterium | reverse complement strand
TCGATTCGTGGGTTCAACGACTAGAAAACCGTGAATGAGAGGTGGCAATTCACCGTCCACCCCAATTAGGATGTGGCACGATGGAACGGCTTGAATGAATGAAGTCGTTTCGTCCGAGAGGTAGGCCTGAATCGTCGAAAGTGAGATCGATGATCGTTGCATTCGCGCGATGGCCAACGGTTCGTCCGGGTACGCACGTACACGGTGACAATCGCTGTGGTAGCGGTGAATTTGGGAAGAAGGGGATACGAATGTCGCTGCGGATGGTGTGGACGTTGATCGGTGGATTTTTCATTTCCGCGATCGCCCAAGCAGATCAGATTTCACTCTTTAATGGCAAAGATCTTTCGGGATGGACGTTCTATCTCGAGGACAAGTCAAAGAAGATGGAAGATGTTTGGTCGGTGGAAGACGGAGAACTTATCTGCAAGGGGAAGCCGGCGGGGTATCTTCGGACGGAGAAAGAGTTTTCGAATTACGTCCTCGAACTAGAGTGGAAGTGGCCGGCCGACAAGAAGCCGGGGAATAACGGAGTCCTCGTTCATGCGACGACCCCCAACGAACTAGGCGTCTGGCCTAAGTCACTGGAATGCCAGCTTGGGAACGGAGATGCCGGCGATTTTTGGGTCATCGGAACGAAGATCGATGTATTCAATCCAAAAGTTCGCACTCGAGATCGTCGAACGATCAACCTGACGAACAAATCAGAGAAGCCGATCGGCGAATGGAACAAGTATGTCATCGTCTGTGCGGACAAAACGGTGACATGCGTCGTGAATGGCGACATGGTGAACTATTGCTGGAACGTCAGTCAGGATAAGGGATCGATCTGCCTTCAATCTGAAGGTGCGGAGATTCGATTTCGAAACATTCGTTTACAGACGTTCGGCGAATAGTTTCATTGAGCAGCGTCGATGATACTGCCGCGGTTGACAAAAGACTCTTCCCAACCCGTTTCCAGCAACCTATTGATGTTTGTTCGGCTGGCGAAAAGGGAGGCAGAGTTGTCCGGGATGGATGAGTGAACGATACCCGCCGGATGGACGATGACTCTTGGAACAGGCTCCAGGAGATCGCGGAGCGATTCGAGCGGGATTGCGCCGATGCATTCCCGCGTGATATTGCTCACTATCTGCCCCCCACCAGTGATCCAACCCGGACGTCAATACTCGACGAACTCCTCCGTATTGATCTCGAACTCCATTGGCGTCGGGGAAAGGGAAATCACGTAGAGGAATACCTCACGCGGTTCCCGGAGGTGAAAGCGGATCGGTTGAGGGTAGTGCAGCTTATCGAGGAAGAGTTTCGTGTGCGGAGCCAGTTCGGCGACAGGCCCTCATCCTCCGAGTATTTCGAGAGATTTCCCAAGCTTCGTAGTGATCTGGAATCTCGACTGATTCCCCATGGGTCGAATGAATTTCGGACGATGGAATCCGCCATCGATATCCCACTGGCATCGACGGGAAACCTGACAAAGATCAGGCGTATCGGCGAAGGTGGATTCGGTGAAGTGTGGGAATGCCGGGCGCCCGGGGGGGTTCCCGTTGCGGTAAAGCGGATCTTTGCGACCGTCTCTCCCAAGTTCATCGAGAGAGAGAAGCAATCGCTGGATCTGATCTGTTCGGGGAAGTTTCGTCATCCCTTTCTTCTTCAAGTATTCGGATGGTGGGTTCAGAACAATCAGATTCACGTCGTGATGGAACTTGCGGACGAGAGTTTGGATGATCGGTTAAAGGGAGCGAAGGCGGCCGGTAAGCCGGGACTTGAGCTTGACGACGTTCTGCGCCGGATCATTCGCGATGCGGGAGAATCTCTCGACTTTTTGAATCATAAGTGCCGAATTCTGCACCGCGACGTGAAACCAGCCAACATGCTGCTCATGTCGGAACGACTGAAGCTTTGTGATTTCGGGCTGGCCCGCATGACCGAGACACTCGGGGTGGGGCCGGGGCAGACGCTTGGGGCGGGGACGCCCGTTTTCATTGCGCCCGAAATCGTGCAGGGTTATCAGTCGATGCAAAGCGATCAGTATTCACTCGCGGTCTCCTACTGCATGCTTCGAACCGGCCGGCCTCTCTTTCGAGGGACGGTGAAAGAGATTCGTGATCAGCACGTGAAAGCGAAACCTTCATTCGAGGATTCGATCCTGTCCGCCGGCGAACAGCGAGTCCTGACAAAGGCGCTCGCGAAGGAACCGACGGAGAGATTTTCGAACTCGACTGAGTTTGTGACCGAGCTGTTGAACGAAGCGAGTCGACAAGCGGTGGCGAGTGTTTCGGTGGCTGCTGCTTCGACGAATCAGTTATCTTCCCCTTCACCAACAATCGACTCGATGAAGAAAGTCAGCGAGGCCGACTATGCGCCCGCGATGTTGAGCAGCTTTAAGCCCGTCCGCCGATCACAAGCAACCCGCATTCAGCAAGAGCAAGACTCGTTCTCCGACCGGCCGGCCGCACTTCCGTGGTGGGTGCTTCTTCTGGGAGTCTTACTCATCTTCGGCGTAGGCCTCGCGATCGGAAGTTTCGTTTTTCAGCGGTGACAAAAGTGCGAATCCAAAATTCTGCAAATTTACTGACTGGCGCGATCCTCCTTTCCGATCTCCTTGTCACCTTCGCTTGACGCGTCCGCTGATTGGCGTACGCTTCAGTCTGATTCGGAGCGATTTCGCTTCGATCGATTGGCCGGGCGGGTCGTGTCCGTCAGGTCGATTAGGTGGCTGTTCCGTGGAACAGGCATTCGCGACGACGGGGGTATCCGTCGCGCAACGACAAGCCGAGGATTATCTCATGGTCGCCGTGCGTCTTCCTGATGGTTCATCTCAACAACTTCCCGACGGAGCCAGCTCCGCGGATCTCGCCGCGAAGATTGGATCGCGTCTCGCTAAAGAGGCGGTCGTCGCCGAGGTGAATGGCAAGATCGTCGATCTCACCCTTCCTCTTTCGGAAGGGGACACCGTTCGCATCCTTACGAAGAAGGACAGCGAAGCGCTCGAAGTGCTTCGCCATAGCTGCGCGCATTTGATGGCGGATGCCATCCTTCGAATCTTTCCCAATGCGCAGCTTACCATCGGCCCTGTTGTCGAAGACGGCTTCTACTACGACATTTACCTCCCTGAGGGAAAGATCACTCAGGAGGACTTTCCCAAGATCGAAGCCGAGATGGCCAATATCGTGAAAGGGAACCATCCGTTCTTGCGATGTGCGGCCACATTCGACGAGGCAAATGAGCATTACGCCCGCTATCGCGCGATCGACGGCGGTCACAACAAGTTCAAAACCGAGATCATTCAAGACATCAAGGACCGGGGCGAGAACCTCACCTTCTATAAGCATGGCGAGTTCATTGATCTTTGTCGCGGTCCGCATGTTCCTCACACAGGCTGGCTGAAGAACGTCAAACTGACCAAAGTTTCGGGCTCCTATTGGCGCGCGGATGCGGCACGCGAGCAACTTATTCGAGTCTACGGGACCGCTTTCTTCACCAAGGAGGAACTCGATGATTACTTGAAGTTTCTCGAGGAAGCGAAACGCCGTGATCACCGAGTGCTCGGCGAACAGCTCGAGCTCTTCATGATGGAAGATGTCGCGCCGGGCTTCCCATTCTTCCTTCCCAAAGGAGCGATTCTTTGGAATACGCTCGCTGACTACATGAAGGGAATCGTTCGGCGGAGCGGGTATGTCGAGGTGAAGACCCCCCTCATCATGTCCGAGCAGCTTTGGCACACCTCGGGGCATTATGACAACTACCTCGAGAACATGTTCTTCACCAAGCTGAAGCTCCGGGACGAGAAGGACCCGTCGAAGATTCTCGACAATGTCGCCGAGGAACGGCCAATGGCAGTCAAGCCGATGAACTGCCCTGGGCACGCGCTCGTGTTCAAGCATCGGTTGCGGAGTCATCGTGAATTGCCGTTCCGCATCGCGGAGCTAGGGCTCGTCCATCGCCGTGAATTGTCAGGCGTCCGGCATGGTCTCTTTCGCGTGCAGGCGTTCACCCAGGATGATGCGCATCTCTTCTGCATGCCAAGCCAGATCGAGGAAGAGATCATGCGCCTCATGGATTTCTTCAAGGAGATGTACAGCGCCTTTGGTCTCGACGATTTCCGCGTGGAACTGTCGACGCGCCCGGCGAAAAGCATCGGCAGTGATGCCGTCTGGAATGAAGCGGAGCGAGCGCTCAAGATGTCGCTCGAAGCGCGGAACATGGCGTATCAGCTCAATCCGGGGGACGGTGCGTTCTATGGACCGAAGATCGACTTCCACATTCGTGATTCGCTGAAACGAAGCTGGCAGTGCGGCACGATTCAGCTCGACTTCTCGATGCCGGAACGATTCGGATGCAACTATGTCGGCACCGACGGCGCAAAGCATACGCCGGTGATGATTCACCGCGCTTGTTTCGGTAGCGTCGAGCGGTTCCTCGGTATCCTGATCGAGCACTATGCGGGCGCGTTTCCGTTGTGGCTTTCTCCGATTCAGGCGGTCGTCATCCCCGTCAGTGACAAATTCCTCGGATATGCCGAGAGCATTTATTTGAAGCTCAGCGGCGCCGGCTTGCGAACCGAGATCAACCGCAAGGATGACCGTCTGGGCTACAAGATTCGCGAAGCCTCCCTTCAAAAGATCCCCTATGCGATCGTCGTGGGCGAAAAGGAAGTTGAATCGAGCACGATCAACGTTCGTAGCCGGGATGAAGGGGAACTAGGAGCCATGTCGCTCGATGCCTTTGTCGACGGCTTGAAGGATTGGCGAAAGTAATTCGCCCGTCAGCAGCTCAAGAAAGAACGAAGGCCACTTCGCGTCATCACGAAGTGGCCATTTTTTGGTGAAGCGAGATTGTCGTCTAACCGGCGACGAGGAACGGAATGTATTCGCCGTGGACGAGCTCGCCTCCTAGGTGGCCGGTCGCGCCGACTGCGGCAATGGCTAGTAGCAGTAGGAGGCGATATCCCCATTTCGGGGCTCCCTTGCCCGTGGAAGCCGCCACTTCACGCAAAAGGATGGCCGCCGCGACAAAGGCAAGCGTGCACATGCCGGCAATCTTGTGATCGTTGAGCGTTTCACTCATCGCGGAGATGTCCCACGCGAGCACAAGACCGAGCGCAACTGCCACGAAAGTCGAAATCAAGGCGAGCCAAGCCAGGCCGTGCAGCATGTCTCGTTTGATAGGCCATCCCCAAAGAAAACCGATTACTTCATACAAGCCGACAATCAGGATCAACGCGACGGGGAAGTGCACGACCGAGTAATGCATCATTCCCAGACGGTCGAGATCACTCAGCGGGAATCGCGTTTGTTCGGTCAGGTAAACCGCCATCGCCTCCTTGTCGGCGTCCGTCCAAGGCTCGGTGATGTATTCGTCACGGAGCGATATCTTTTCCATCCGAACGATGTTGTCCATCCAACCCTCTTTCGGATAGCGCTTGCGAAGAATCCAGCCGAGGTTGTGTTCCGGATACTTCGGATTATCAGACCGATGGCATTGCAGGCAGTTGTCTCGAACGAGCTGTTCGCCGTTCGGTGAAATTGCCATCGTTTCTCCCTTTTCTTCTTCCTCGGCCTTGATGTTCATTGCCGCGAAAAGGAGAGCCAAACTTGTCAGAAACTTGATCACAAGGACATTCCGTGCCATCCAACATCTCCGGAATCGAACAAAAAGACCCCGAACCTCAAATAGTTAGACTGCGACAATTTGAATATTGATTACGATATTTTGGGAATCTCAGCGTGTACGCTAGAATCTCGATCAGCGCCCAGGGCGCGTGACTAAGGGGAGTTTATGGGGGAATTAAGCGAACAAGCAAATCCGCGCACCCCTGTCTATGCCTCCTCTAGTCAACCTGTCTTCGAGGCACGAGGACTAACCAAGGTCTATCGTATGGGAGAGGTCGAAGTTCATGCCCTGCGAGGCATGGATCTAGACCTGTTCGAGGGCGAATTCACTGTCCTTCTCGGCCCTTCGGGAAGCGGAAAGTCAACCCTCCTCAATATCCTTGGCGGTCTCGATATCCCCTCTAGTGGTACCATTCGATTCCAGGATCAGTTTCTCACTGATTACGATGATGAAAAGTTGACGCAGTATCGCCGCAAACACGTAGGCTTCGTGTTTCAGTTTTACAACCTCATTCCGAGTTTGACCGCGTCTGAAAACGTGGCCCTCGTTACCGAGATCTCGAAGGATCCGATGGTGCCGCAGGAGGCGCTGCAGTTAGTGGGACTCGGGCATCGTCTTGATCACTTTCCCGCGCAGATGTCCGGCGGTGAGCAGCAGCGCGTGGCGATTGCCCGCGCTA
>JAIEPU010000079.1 GCA_019748235.1 bacterium | reverse complement strand
CTATGACAGCACAGAGAATAATGATTGCCCATACCATGTCTGGCCCTGCTGCGTTAGGAAGAGATCGATATACTGTTGTCTATTGCGTTCTCGAAGCCGAGTGGCTTCGCGCGAAAGGCACATCACCCGGCAGATGCTGGCCATCCGCCGGGCTCTGTTCTTACTTCAGTTCGACCGACCAGTACGCGTTGTCGAGGAATGCCTTCCAGGACTGGTACTTCGCGCTGCCGAGCTTGATGTTGATCGCGGGGCTCGTCTTGGGACGGACCGGCCGCTTCACCATGCGCAGGTGCGCCTGCTCGGGAGTGCGGCCTCCCTTTTTCACATTGCAGTCAACACACGCGCACACAATGTTTTCCCACGTCGTCTGTCCCCCTTGGGACCGGGGAAGGACATGGTCGAGCGTCAGTTCATTCGTGGGGAATCGCTTGCCGCAATACTGGCAGCGGTTCTCGTCACGGGCAAAGACGTTTCGACGGTTGAACTTCACCGGCTGCTTGGGAATCCGGTCGTATCGGTGCAGACGGATGATGCGCGGCACTTGGATTTCGAACGTCACCGTCCGAATCCAATCGGAGTGCGGCTCCTTGAAATCCATCTTGAGAGCGCTGATATCCCGCCACGACTCGAAGTCGTAGGAGTTCCACATACCGTCGTCGTCGATATGGACGACCTCGGCCAATTCCTTGCAAAGCAACGTAAAGGCACGACGGACAGGGACTACATGGATGGCCATGTAGAGCCGGTTGAGGACCAGTACGCTGGCGTCAAGTGCGCTGGCCCCTGGAGAAAAACTCATCGGCAAACTTGTCCTCCAAAACAGGAGATACCCGGCTAATCCTCTCAAACGGACAAGCGATGATCAAGGATCGGTTCGCCAAATGAATGAAATCTTTACGTGAATCATCAAGGATCGCCCGACGAGGGTCGATTTGCCTCATCTCACGGACAGTTAGAGAGTTTCGTCGATTCGGCTGGTGCATGCGACTGGACGTGACGCCGACCTCCTGTAGGGCAACGAGTCCGTTTTCCTCTTCCACAGAGAACGAAGAAATCACCCGAACGACTCGCCTAAGGACCTCTTGGAACAGGGGGATCGATCACTGAGTCTTCCGCTGTTGACCTCCGTATTGGATGGCCCGGCTCGAACTGTCATGGGGCTGGCGATCGAATCCAAATGGTCCCGTTGATCCACAAGATTTTTGGCATCCAACTTTTTCACGTCTTGTGCTATTGACCTGAAGCTGTGGTCGACCCTATAGGGCGCGAGCGTTTTTCGTGGAGAAGAACTCGCTTCGACACTCCAACGTGGGATGGGGCCGTCCGGAGCGAAGAATTGAGACAAGTATCGGGGACGGCAGGAGTCAACGGGTCCGCGGAATAAAGAGTTGACTGTCGATGCGAGCACCCCCTGGGAGTGCTCGAACGGTCAGCCAGCACGAATCGCGTTTCCCCCAAAGCCCAGCCGAAGGAGACATTCTCGTGAAGCGAACTGTTTTATTCGCAAGCGGTATCGCGCTTTCGGGGCTCTTGATGGCTGCCGGATTCGCCATGCAACCTGTCAAAGCAGAAGGGACGGCGGCCGCGACCACTCAGCCTCCTTTCCTCTTTCTGAACGTTCAGAAGGTGTTTGCGGACTACAAGAAGTTCCAGCACCTCTCGGACAACCTCAAGAGCCAGCTTGAAACCAAGGAAAAGCAGCTCATGGAGTCCGAGAGCAAGATCAAGGCGACGGCTGACGGCATCCAACAGATGCAGAATCAGGAAGATCGCGACAACGCTCAGAAGCAAATTCAGGAAATGAAGTTCGACTACGAGAAGACTCGCCGTGACGCTCGCCAGGAATTTCTGACGACCGAAGCGGACATGTACGCGACCTGCTACGCGGAAATGTATCAGCTCGTCGAAGCTTACTGCACGAAGCACGGTTATTACTGCGTCTTCAAGATTCAGGAAGCCGACACCAAGGATCGTTCATCGCCGAACAAGATCCTCGCCGTCCTGAACCGGGAAGTGGTCTTCAATCACTCGGCTCTCGACGTGACCCAGATCATCACGACCGGCCTCAACCAGCAGTGGGAACAGGCTCAGGCTCGTGGCAACGCGAACCCAGTTCGCTAAGCGAAATCGTTGTCACTGAGCGACGAGGTGGAGAGGTAATCTTACTCGCCGCTCACGATTCCCGTACGAAATGCCGTCACTCAGGTGACGGCAGCGTGTCTGGCCCGGCGTGATCCTGGTGAAATCGCGTCGGGCTCCACCGTACCTACCCATCGAGCGACAAACGTGGTTCTTAAGAGTTCTTCCGCCGTTTGCACTCCGAAAACTGAAGCCGAATCGATTCCCGCTCCCGCCCCAAGACCGCAAAAAACACTCGCTCGCGAGGCGGCCTATTCAGGCATCGGCTTCGTCAGCGGCGCGGACGCCACCCTTCGATTTTTTCCGGCCCCTCCCAATGCCGGCGTGAGCTTCGTTCGCTCCGATCTGCCGGGAAAGCCAGCAATTCCTGCCGATTTCACGAATCTTCTCCATAACGACCGCCGTACCGCCCTCGGATGCGGCACCGCGGTGGTGGAAATGACCGAGCACGTGCTCGCCGCATTGTGTGGACTTGGCATCGATAACTGCGTGATCGAGATCGACGCGAGCGAAACCCCTGCTGCCGACGGTTCCGCCCTTCCCTTCCTCGAGGTGCTTCAAAGCGCGGGGAGTTTGATTCAAGCGGAAATCACCAAGCCAATCGTGATTCGCGAGCTTCTTCGGATCGAGGACGGCGCGGCAAGCATCGAAATAAGGCCGTCCTCTCACGCTGGACTTCGAATCACTTACGAGATCAATTACGCCAATCCCGGCATTGGCCGGCAAGAGGTGACCTTCGACGTCACTTCGGAATCGTTTCGCCATCAGATCGCCGCCGCGCGCACGTTCGTCTTAGCCGAAGAAGTGGAGATACTCCGCTCGATGGGGATCGGCGTACGGCACACTGCGGCAGACCTGCTCGTGTATGCGGCCGATGGGAGCATCGTCGATAATGCTCTCCGATTTCCCGATGAGTGTGCACGACACAAACTTCTCGACGTCATCGGTGACCTGGCTCTGCTCGGGCGACCACTCCAAGGAGAGGTGATTGCCCGTCGATCGGGACACCGACATAACGTCGCACTCGCTCGAAAAATTCGCGAGCAAGCGGAATCGAATGATAGATGAAATTTTTTTCGCTCGAAAGAGAGACAAACTCCTGGCCGGATGGGCTAGACGCGATTTGTGACCAGGTCTAGATTCGCCGGGCACGGGGCACAGGAAGGTCTCGCCAGACCGATGAGGGAGGGGTCAAATGGCTGTACACGTCGATCCGACCGCTGTGGTCGATCCAAAGGCCGCATTGGATGACGGTGTCAGCATCGGCCCGTATTGTGTCGTCGGCCCGGGGGCATTCATCGCTTCAGGGACAAGGCTTCTAAATCACGTCACCATCATGGGTAACGTCCGAATTGGAAGTGATAACGTCTTCTTTCCGAACTGCGTCATTGGAGGCGATCCACAAGATCTAGGCTATCGTGACGAACCGACTTGGGTCGTCATTGGGGACCGAAACACGTTCCGCGAAGGGTGCACGGTTCATCGCGCGACGACGAAAGAACTTGGCATTACGCGAATCGGCTCGGGAAACTTCCTGATGTCGATGGTCCATATCGCCCACGACTGCCATGTGGGGAATAAAGTCATCATCGCCAACGGAACGCAGATCAGCGGCCATGCTCACATTCAAGACAGTGTCGTTCTTTCGGGAATGGTAGGCGTCCATCAATGGGCCACCATCGGAAGATTCGCCTTCGTCGGCGCGATGAGCCGAATCCGAACCGACGTCGCGCCCTTTATGTTCTACGAGGGCTTTCCCGCCGAGCCGCGAAAGGTCAATCTCGTCGGACTTCGACGAAATGGCTTTGAGCGACAAGAGATTCTCGGCCTGTGTGAGGCTCACCGCATTCTGTTCCGAAAGGGGCTCGCCTATGAACAGGCGAAGCTCGAAATTCAATCAACCGTTCCTCCCTCGAAGCTGACCAGCGAATTGCTCGAATTCATGGAGCACACGCGAACCGGCGCCAAGGGACGAGGACGTGAAGGACGACGTGCCGCATGAGTGCCATTCGTGTCGGAATGATCGGTGTCGGCCATCATGGACGGCATCATGCACGGAACTTAGCCAGCCTTCCCGATGTTAAACTCGTCGGCGTAGTCGATGCCCATGCGGAAACGGCCAAACATGTGGCCGAAACCTGTCAAACCGAAGCGTTTCACTCTCCCTCTGATTTGATCGGCAAAGTCGATGCGGTTTGCATCGCGGTACCGACCTTCGCTCATCATTCCGTCGCAAGCCTCTTTCTGAAGCGCGGCATCGCGGCTCTCGTGGAGAAGCCTCTCTCACTTTCGAGCGACGAAGGTCGCGACATCGTGCGAATGGCCCGCGAGCATCGTGCCCTATTGATGGTGGGGCACATCGAGCGATTCAATCCGACTTGGTCGTCGGTGAACTCGCTCACCTCGAGGCCGAAATATGTGGAGTCCGCTCGATTCAGCCGTTTCCCGTTTCGAAGTCTCGACGTTAGCGTCGTCTTCGATGTGATGATTCATGATCTCGATCTCGTGATGTCCGTGAGCGGTTCGAAGATTCGTCACGTCGAAGCGACGGGGGGAGCGGTGCTGAGCCCTTCGGCCGATTGGGCGGAAGTCCGGCTTGAATTCGATTCTGGGTTGGTGGCGAATCTTTCCGCGAGCCGAATCCATCACACGACCGAGCGATGGATGACGTTCCGCTCCGATGTGGAAACGCTGGAAGTTGATTTCCTTCGCCGGACGAGTTTGCACAACCGCCTTACGGCCGGGGCCCGCGAACTTGTAGGGACGAAGCCGGGTCTGTTGACCCCAGAGGAGAAGGAACTGCTCCTCCGGGAAATGTTCGTCGTCGGCTCCGAGGCGTATCCTCGCGAGATCGAACCTCTTCGCCTCGAGTTGCAGGAATTCGTTTCCGCGGTTCGTGAGGGAAGAGAACCAATCGTGAATGGAGAAGCGGGTCTCGAAGCGGTCGTGCTCGCCAGCCGCATCGAACAATCGATCGCCCTCAGTCCAAAGACGATTCCCTTCCGCCAGAGTGCATAAACGGGGGCTCTTCCCCTTGGATTTGCCGTAAACCGTCACTCGGCTTGCAGTTCGCAACACAATTTGCCGACGTGAAATAGGAAGGAAGCGTGTTCTCCGATCGATTGGAGTGCGATCCTTGACTCCGACCGTCGACTCGCGACAATAGCAGCCAATGCCGCGCCCCCTTCGTCTAGCGGCCTAGGACATCTGGTTCTCAGCCAGAAGATCAGGGGTTCGAATCCCCTAGGGGGTAGTTTCCAAGCATGTCGTTTCGCTCAACTGATGCAGCGAAATGCAGTTCGCTTGATGCCTATCTTGTTATGCGGACCCGCCGAATGACTTGCCGGGTTGATTCATCAGAATCTCCGCCTCGATTTCGAATTCGTACAATCCCCAAATCGAAGCTATGACGACCATTCTCCAACGAGCAAATCGAATGGGGCCACATCGCTGGTTTTGAGTTAACCTGTTTCCGACAGGCTCTCGTTGATAAACCGTCGCCGAATGAAAATTCCGCCAAAGGAATGATGGGATCATTATTTTCATTGACAACACCTTCAGACGGTTGTCAAGATCAACCTGTTCGTGGTGCTTCTTATGCAATTCAAGCATTGTGGATTTAGCACAATTCCAAATTGGCTCTCGCGTCAACAACTGGAAAATGTCCTGAGGACTGATCGCTTCGGTCATTACAACCAATCGCGATCCGCTGTAGAGGAGAAGAACATCCGCAATGTATTGCTGCTCGGGCATCGGCAAAAATCATCTTGTCGATGACGTTGTCAAAAACGCATGAGGAGTGGCTGTGAATTCATTTGAATGCTTGTAGATCCCAAAGCATCGGAATCACAAACACTCGATCGATAATTGCCTTTGCAATTCAGTGTTACTCATTAATGCAAGTCGAAGAGGAAAACAATGACCACCATATCAACAGGCAAACTCGCCCGTCAATTGTCGAACTTATCGCGATTAAAACTGACGCTGTGTACGGCCACTGAGTCTTACCCACATTTCTGGTGTTTTATTGCGCGGCTCTGAGCATGAGAAGGAGTGATTCGATACCTCTCCAGA
>JAIEPU010000077.1 GCA_019748235.1 bacterium | reverse complement strand
CAAAACGAGGATTCAGATCGACACCCGTCAGGGAATCAAGGTAGCTCTGACCAATCGCCTTGACGTCTGGGAGAAGTTGCGATGGATCGTTCTTGTCCAGAAGATACGCATCGACGACTTGGAAGATACCGGCATCCAGATTGAGCGAGGGCTTGTCAGCGATGCTGAAGACGGCTTCGTGGACAATTTCCTCGATGGCTGCATGAAATGCCATCGCGTGCTGGATCTGATCAGTGGTGTACGGCCCAGGAGCAAACCAACTCGTATCGAGAAACTTCGTGAACAGCTCTGAAAGCAGCGTCGATTTGAAGGAATTGATCAAGCCGACATATTGATTCGGCGGATCGTTACCATCGGTCGGAACGCCGACATTGTACAACTGATAGCTTGACGTGAACGGCTGAGCTAATTCATCGCAGAATACGTAGATGGGATTGCTCAGTCTCGCCGCCTCGGGCCCGACCGGATCCGCGGTTCCAAGTCGAAACACACCAAAGGACGCGTATTCCGTGTCGACGCTGTTGTACTTGAACCCTAAGACGCCAGACGCTTGAAAGTCTTCCAGCGCGACGGAAATGGTGGCCGCATGAACCTGAAGCGCAGTGCATGCCAACACGAAAAGGGACAGTGCATAAGTACGCATGGGGCAACTCCTCGGTGAGCATCGCGCAACGATCGGGTCATTCGTCACGGACTAGGGCAAAGGGAGAATCTCAGTTTCGGTAAGTGATCACGCATTGCATCGGCAAGCGTGACCTACGTGGCTAGTGACTCTGTGGTCAGGGTCTCTGGTCCAGACGAGGGGACGTCATAGACGCGGGGGAGACACATCCTTTCGGACTTCACTGTTATAACCAAGAGAATTTCAATTGCGAAGAAAGATTTGCCAGATTTTCGACTTTAGAATCGCACTGAGAACAAGTTGACGCCTGGGGAATGAGCGAACCGGCTTGCCACCAGCCGCCCAAAGTTGGTCGCCGTAACCCAATGTCCTGCCGCCTTCTTGGATTCCGATCAAACAGAGACGAACGCCGCATGTTCAACCAGCGAGTCAAAATAACATTGTCTCACTTCTCCCTCGTCAACGGTCAAGTACGACGAAGGGGATTCGGTCCAGCAGCCGCTATTGAAATAGCAGATCTCTCCCGGTTTCGAAACTTCGAGATGAGTATGGCCGCAGCAAACGATCGAACAGTCGGCACGCCTTGCGTATTCGATGGCCCTGCTTTCGATGGTCTCGGTCGATCTTAAAAATGTTTTGCTCGCTCGCTTGGCACGTCGAGCCAACTGAAAGCTGGGATCGATCTTTTGCAGCATCCGATACGCAAAGTCCCCGACCATGGTTGTGATCGGCCGCTGCGTGATGAATTCATCGAATTGATGTCCGTGAATCGCCAGGATCTTCTTTCCGCCACTCATGAAGCGGTATTCCTCGACGACGTCGATTCCAAGCAAATGCGAAACAATCTCGGACGGCCCATCGTGATTTCCATTGATCCAAACGATGTGCATCTTGTCGGACAGGTGACGCAGCATGGACAGCACTTTCCAGTGTGTCTTCTTCAGTCGGCGGAAGTCCCAGGAATCAAAAACGTCTCCATTGAGAATGAGTTCCTCCGCGACAATGTTTTTGTTGTAGATTCGCTCGAGGAATTCACGAAGCCCCTTCGCCTGACAAACGGGGCTCCCCAGATGAATATCCGAGATGATGATGGCATCCATTTTCCATCCTCGTCATGCCAATCGATTCGCTTCAAGGTACTGTGATCAATGAATTCATCAATCACATGTTAGGGAACGGTAACGGTTGTCGGTTGGGCTGTCGATCTTGGATTTCCGTCGATTGCTCGTCTTCAAGAAATCTTCTTCAACAGGAGTACGCAACTGCACGTTGGAGAAGGATGTGGAAAACTGAGTTCAAAATCTTGCGACTTAATCTGCAACGAATAAGTCTCCTCTCAAAGAAAGGAATCAACGATCGGCAACATTAATAAGTAACAGCATTCGATTCATGGGTCTCGATCCTCTAGCGGAAACTCATGCGATATTCACATAGAACTCGCATTGGGTTGTTCAGATCGCCGTCGCTGGAAGTGCGTGGAGCCGGTAACACCGAGGGACTTCTCTGTGTCGTGTTGCCGATACCATCGCAACCGGAAGACGGATCGAACAGAGTGAGCAGGACTCTCCCTGGCAAAACGTCATCGAGGGAGAGGATGCGACGGGGAGGATTCCCACTTTGGCAAAGATCTTCTACAGCATGGCAGGGGAAGGACGAGGTCACGCCGTCAGGGCCAGAGTACTTGCTGAACTCTTACGGCATGATCATGAACTAACCTTATTCGCTCCGGGAGACGCCTACCACCTCCTGCACCCGTTATTTAGCGGAAGCGATGTCCGCGTCATTCGCATTCCGGGCCTCCGATTTAAGTACATTAATGGTCGACTCAGTTTCTTTGAAACGACGAAAGCGGCCGCGAAGTTTTTGTGGCATCTACCTCGATTGTTATCAAGACTCGAGCGGGTCATCAGCAGGTCGTCACCAGATCTTGTCATCACCGACTTCGAACCCTCGCTTCCGCGGGTGGGACAGCGATGTGGCGTGCCGTTCATCAGCTTGAACCATCAACATTTCCTTCTTGCGAATGATTTATCGAAGCTACCTTTGCCGCTTCGTCGGCGAGCAAGTCTCATGGGAATGATCGTGGGAGCCTATTACACCGGCCAGCAAGAGACGATCGTTTCCTCCTTCTACTCTCCTCCACTGAAACCCTTGTATCAACACGTCACGCAAATCGGCGTGCTCCTTCGTCCGCACATTCTGAAGGCTTGTAAGGAACGAGGAAAGCACCTGCTTGCTTATATTCGGAAGGATGCTCTTCCCAACGTCATCCAAGCCTTTCGACACTGCGGTCGACCTGTCAAAGTCTATGGGCTCGGCAGATTGCCCGATGAAGACTCCGTCCGGTTCTGCGAGGTGAATGACGCAGCCTTCCTCGAAGACCTTGCGACGTGTGAAGCCGTCATCACCACAGCAGGAAACCAATTGGTGGGAGAAGCTCTTTATCTCGAAAAGCCGGTCCTCGCGATGCCGGAAGTGAACAATTTTGAGCAATTCATCAATGGTTTCTTTCTCGAACAGAGTGGAACCGGCTCAACGGTTCCGCTCGAACAAGTTACATCACAGGACATCACCTGCTTTCTTGATCGGGCTGATGAATTCCGCACCAAGATCAATCCCGAGAAGTTGAATGGAAATGATCAGGCCCTCGCATCGATTCAACGAAACCTGCCAAGAGCCGCGGTTTCATTATCATCGGTGAGCCAACCGTATTGCTAACGACAGGTATTCGTGAGGGGAACGGTATGAGACTCCTTCAATGGTTTCGTTCGATTCGCCGAATTCGCGCAGGAATGATCGATGATCCAAGATTTTTGACGTTCACCGTCACGTATTCATGTAACGCCCGATGCATTATGTGTGACTCGTGGAAGATCCCTTCTCCCGATGATCTCACTCTTTCGGAAATTGGACGCATCTTCGATCAGCTACCGCAATTGGATGCCGTCCGTCTGACGGGAGGTGAACCGTTCGTCCGCCGCGACCTGCTCGATATCTGTCATCTCGCGCAGCGAAAGTTGAATCCGCTCGTGATCCATGTGACGACGAACGGATTTCTGACGGATCGGATCGTCGAATTCTGTGAGAAGAGGAGAAAGGACCGTCCGCTTCAATTGCTGATCTCCGTCGATGGAGTCGGTGAGAAACATAATCAAGTACGCGGAACGAAGAATGCCTGGGACCATGTGGTTCGAACCATCAAGGCTCTCGCTCCACGGCGCAAGGAATTGCGTATCTCGCTTGCCGTCAACCAAACGATCGTCGATGGTGAAGGAGCAGAACATTACAAGCAGCTTCGCGAATTCTTAAAGCCGCTTGGAATTAGGAACCAAATGGTGATGGCATACGACGTCAGCGCAACCTACAGCACCGAGCGGGATATCGAGGTCGCTCCAACCGAAATCGGCCAGTTCAGCACGTTCGGGAGTTTTGATCGACAAGATTTGGTCAGACTACTTGACGAAGTAGAGCAAGACTTGAAAGCTTATTCGCTCCCCGAGGGCATCGCCAAGCGTTACTACCTGCGAGGAATTCGAAATCGTATCCTCCATGGAATCGGCGTGCCGAATCCACCTTGCGTGGCGCTCCGTTCGCATCTTCGAATCTTTCCGAACGGTGATGTGCCGACATGCCAGTTCAATAGCCGGATTGTCGGCAATCTCAGGCAGCAGCAGTTTCGCGAACTCTGGACCAGCGCGTTGGCGAATGAGCAAAGACATTGGGTGCGGAAATGCCCCGGCTGCTGGGCAGAATGCGAGGTCCTGCCGAGCGCGATCTATTCCGCCGATCTGTTAAGACAATCACTCTTCCCAAGCGATCAAACGACAAAAAAGAAAGTGGTCGTCACCGACATCCAGTGACGACACAGGTACCAGCTTCTTAGTCGAGTTTTTTGAAACGATCGATTGTAGAACGTTCCGGCTATTTGCGATTCAAGGTGGCCGCGCCCTTCGCGGGTGAAAGCTCCTTGGGGGGTGATTTCAACGACTCCACGGCGTCCGCCGAGAGCTGGTCGGCCAGCGACTTCAACGATTCGGCTTCGCCCGCTACAGGCGCTTGAAAACCTGACTTCTCCGCCACCAGTAAGCTGAGTAACAGGCCTAGCATTCCCTGGCTTGAGCCCGACGAATCGTCCGTGCCTCCTCCAGAAACAAACAGCCGTTCCGGCACGAGAGGTTGCGCGCTGTGCGAAAGATGTTCGGCCACCACGGACAATGCATAAAGGCGCGGATCGCCGAACGAGCTAATCTTTCGCATTAACACCGAGGCCTCAGAAAGGCCAACTTGCATGGCCCGCTGTCCCTCGCCACGACCGGCAAGCTTCTCCTTCTGTGACTCCGCTTCCGCCAGCAAGACGGTTTGCTCCGCCTGGCGTCGCGACTTAGCAAGATCCGCCTCAGCGATGACGACGGTCTGCTCGGCTTGCTTTCGCGCCCGGGCCAATTCCGCTTCCCCTTGATTTTCGATGATGCGGACCTGTACCAAACTATTGGTAAGTTGTGTCTGAATCGCAGCTTGAGCCTGGGCCTCGTTCAATAATCGAAGCTTTTCCGCAGCTGCGGTTTGTCGCTCGTACGTCTCGAGTTGCTCGTGAGACAACTGACGCAGGCGTAACTGCTCCAACAACCCCTCGATCTTTCCATCATTTTCATTGGTGAAAGGCTTTCCAATCAGAACGTCGACACACTCGATATCGAAGTCATGAAACTTGCGACGAAGTTCAAGTCGGGCCTCGTTCTGGATCTGATCTCGTTCGTGCAGTAGTTCGAGCATCGTCTTTCGATGAGCGATGTCCCGAAAGTAAGCGCTAAGCATCGGATCGAGCGTCTGCGTGATCAGCTTCTTCACATCACCGAATCGCTGAATCACGCTCGGCGCTCGCTGATAGTCGATATGCACGACGACTGAGAGAGGCAACAACGGTTCGTAGGCATCTTTTGTCACCAGATCAATCGAACGAAGACTTTCATCGTAACGGTGCGACTCACTCTTACCGGTCACCCAGTGCAGGACGAAGTTCGTCGTCGACACCAACGCGATGTTGCCGGCTAATGTGTTGAACGCATATTTACCAGGTCCAAATGGCTTCTCCCAAACGCCGCGATGCCCCTCGGACACACGCTCGCCATGTCGAAATGCGTCGCCGGACACATCCTGACCAGTGGCTCCATAATAGCTCACCACCACGCCCACATAGCCAATCGGCACGACCGTCTTCGGTATCATCTCCACGGTGGCAAACCAACGGTTGATGAAATACGTGCCGTCGGTTAATGGAACGTATTGTCGACCGCGCTTTCCCCCTGCCCGCAGGAACGCTTCGGGATCTTGGTAATTGTTGTGGTAATTTTCATCGGATGGGTCTGATCCGACGCTAGGGGCGATGATCTCTCCTGGTTTCAAGGAAAGACCGTCATGCACAGTCACTAGACCAATCGAGTCGACTTGCGTTCGACTTTCATGGTCCAGCGGATTCGGGGCTTCGATGGGTAGACCGACGACCACGGGATGAAAGCCACCAATGCTCGCGAGCTGATCCCTCCAGCCAGCGATCAACTGACGCTCTTGACGATTCGAGATTTCATC